>NZ_JBSKBP010000002.1:0-368244 GCF_053714275.1 Mesorhizobium sp. Arg314
CAGTCGCTGTCGACCAGCTTCATGGTCGACAAGGGCAACCGCCGGCATTTCATGGAAAAGGAAATCCATGAGCAGCCCGAGGTGATCTCGCACACGCTGGCGCATTACGTGGATTTCGTATCGGGCGTTTCGAAGCCGCTCGACCTGCCTTTCGACTTCGCCAGGATCGGCAGGCTGGCGCTCTCGGCCTGCGGCACCGCCTATCTCGCCGGGCTGATCAGCAAATACTGGTTCGAGCGCTATGCGCGGCTGCCGGTCGATATCGATGTAGCCTCCGAGTTCCGCTACCGCGAGATGCCGCTGTCGGCCAATGACGCGGCCGTCTTCATCTCGCAGTCGGGCGAGACCGCCGACACGCTGGCCTCGCTGCGCTATTGCCGCAAGGCCGGCATGAAGATCGGCGCGGTCGTCAATGTGCGGGAATCGACCATGGCGCGCGAGTCCGACGTGGTGCTGCCGACGCTTGCCGGGCCGGAGATCGGCGTCGCCTCGACCAAGGCTTTCACCGGCCAGCTTTCGGTGCTCGCTTCGCTTGCCGTGCGTGCCGGCGTGGCGCGCGGGGCGATCTCGCGCGATGAGGAGAAGCGACTGGTGCGCGAGCTTTCGGAAGCGCCCCGCTTTGCCACCCAGGTGCTGAAGCTCGACGAGCAGATCGAACGCATCTCGCGCGAGCTCTCGCGCTACAAGGACGTGCTCTATCTCGGCCGCGACACCAATTTCCCTTTGGCCATGGAAGGCGCGCTGAAGCTGAAGGAGATTTCCTACATCCACGCCGAGGGCTATGCGGCTGGCGAACTGAAACACGGGCCGATCGCGCTGATAGACGAGAACATGCCGGTGATCGTGATCGCGCCGCACGACCGGGTCTTCGAAAAGACCGTCTCGAACATGCAGGAAGTGGCGGCGCGGGGCGGCAAGATCATCCTGATCACCGATAAAAAGGGTGCCGCGCAGGCCGGCATCAAGACGATGGAAACGATCATCCTGCCCGAGGTGCCGGAGATCATCTCGCCGATCATCTACGCGCTGCCGATCCAGATGCTGGCCTATTTCACCGCGGTGTTCATGGGCACCGACGTCGACCAGCCGCGCAATCTGGCGAAATCGGTGACGGTAGAGTAGTACCACATCCCCGTATGAGCGATCTGTATCAATCTATGATACATGATCTTGCAGCTAGCTGCGTATCAGAGTATGATACAACCCGTGGGGAAGGCTGTTGATCGTTTCATTCAGAGGCAAGGCGGTCGAAGAGGTAGCGGCTGGCAGGGCACCTAAGGGATTTCCGCCGGATCTGGTCGCCCGTGCCGAAAGGCGGCTCCGGGCAATTGATAATGCCGTCCAGTTGAATGACCTTCGGTCGCCGCCCGGAAACCACCTGGAGGCTCTGAAGCGGGATCGTGCCGGGCAACATTCCATACGCATCAACGACCAATGGCGCATCTGTTTCAGATGGACAGCCGCCGGAGCCGAAGATGTAGAAATTGTCGACTACCATTAAACGGGCACTCGCCCTAACCCTTTGAGGATACGGAGTTATGCTCAAGTTTGCACGCCCCATGCACCCCGGAGAATTCCTGCGCGAGGAGTATCTGGTGCCGCTCGGCATGAGTGCCGGTGTGCTTGCGAAGAAGCTTAATCTTCCGCGCACTCGGATTGAGCGCATCGTCAAGGAGGAGGTCGGACTTACTCCAGATACGGCGCTTCGCCTCGCCAGGTTCTTCAACACCACGCCCGGGTTCTGGATGAACTTCCAGAAGGCCTACGAGTTGGAGACTGAAGCGAGCAAAATAGCGTCGGAACTCGAGAAGATCGTGCCGGTGGATACATCGGCATGACGATCGCTCTTTAAAAACTTCGCAGTTCCAAACCGGCTCGCGGTTCACTAATCTTGGCGCCGCAACCCTGCGCCGCGGTGAACACATGTCCGACGCCCCGAAGACCTCTGGCATGACCCGGCTGAGGAATTATTTTTTGACGGGCTTCATCGTCTGCGCGCCGCTGGCTATCACGGTCTATATCGCCTGGTCGCTCATCGGCTGGGTCGATTCCTGGGTGAAGCCTTACATCCCCGCCCGCTACAATCCCGACAGCTACCTGCCGTTTCCGGTTCCCGGCTTCGGGTTGATCGTGGCGCTGGTGCTGATCACGCTGATCGGTTTCCTGACCGCCAACATCGTCGGCCGCGCCATCGTCAATTTCGGCGAGCGGCTGCTTGGCCGCATGCCGCTGGTGCGCGGCATCTACGGCTCGCTCAAGCAGATTTTCGAGACGGTGCTGTCGAACAAGGGCGACATGTTCCGGCAGGTCGGGCTGGTCGAATATCCGCGCAAGGGTGTGTGGTCGCTGGTCTTCGTCGCCAGCGAGAAGGAAACCGAGATCAACCAGAAGCTCGACCAGGAAGGCGATCCGTTGATCGCGGTGTTCATGCCCTGCACGCCCAATCCGACCACCGGTTTCCTGATGTATGTGCACAAATCCGAGATCGTGCCGCTCGACATGTCGATCGAGGACGGCGCCAAGCTGATCGTTTCGGCCGGCATGGTGGCGCCGGAGGTCAAGGCCAAGCTGGTGACGCTGAACGGCGAAACCATCGAAGGGGCGCTTGCCAATCCGCCACTCGGCGCCGGGCCTCAGCCGGCGCGCAGCAAGCGCACCGCCTCGTCGCGGCCGAACAGGTAAAGCAACAGCCGCAGCGCTTCGCCGCGTTCGGATTGCAGTTCCGGATCGCGCGACAGGATCAGCCGCGCGTCGTCACGCGCGGCTTCGAGCAGGTCGGCATGGAATTCGATCCGCGCGACCTGGAAGCCGGGTGTACCGGACTGCCGGGTGCCCAGCAACTCGCCTTCGCCGCGCAGTTTCAGGTCTTCCTCGGCGATGCGGAAGCCGTCCTCGGTCTCGCGCATCACTGAAAGCCGCCGTTTTGCCGTCTCGCCGAGCGGCTCCTTGTAGAGCAGCACGCATGACGAGGGCTTGTCGCCGCGACCGACGCGGCCGCGCAACTGGTGCAGTTGCGCAAGGCCGAAGCGTTCGGCATGCTCGATGACCATGATTGTCGCATCCGGAACGTCGACGCCGACCTCGATGACGGTGGTGGCGATCAGGATGCGCGTTTCGCCCTGCTTGAAGGCACGCATCGCCTCGTCTTTCTCCGCGCCCTTCATGCGCCCATGCACCAGGCCGATCCGGTCGCCGAACAGCGGTTTGAGCGAGGCGAAGCGGTCCTCCGCCGACATCAGCTTGATCTCTTCGGATTCCTCGACCAGCGGGCAGATCCAGTAGATCTTCTGGCCTTCGGCAACCGCATCGCGCATGCGCCCGACCAGCTCGTCCAGCCGTTCCATCGGTAGCGTGACGGTGCGGATCGGCTGCCGGCCGGCCGGTTTCTCGGTCAGTTTGGAGACATCCATGTCGCCGAAGGCGGTCAGCACCAGCGTGCGCGGGATCGGCGTCGCCGTCATCACCAGCATGTCCGGCGCATCGCCCTTGGCGGTGATGGCGAGGCGCTGGTGAACGCCGAAACGGTGCTGCTCGTCGACGACGGCCAGTACGAGATCGTGGAACGTCACCGTTTCCTGGAACAGCGCATGCGTGCCGACGACGATGTCGATCACGCCGCCGGCGAGACCTTCCAGCGTCTCGGCGCGCTCGCGCCCCTTTTCACGCCCTGTCAGGATGGCAAGGCGCAGGCCGATTTTCTCCGCCAGCGGCGCGATGGTCGCCAGATGCTGGCGCGCCAGGATTTCGGTCGGCGCCATCAGCGCCGCCTGGCCGCCGGCCTCGACCGCGCGCGCCATGGCAAGCAGCGCCACCACCGTCTTGCCGGAGCCGACATCACCCTGCAGCAGGCGCAGCATGCGTTCGGGATCGGCAAGGTCTGCATTGATTTCACCGAGCGCGAATTCCTGGCTGGGGGTGAGCTTGTAGGGCAGGGCAGCGCGCAGCTTTTCGACGATGCTGCCGTCACCGACCAGCGGCCGGCCCGAAAGGCGGCGAATTCTGGCCCGCACCAGCGCCAGCGACACCTGGCCGGCCAGCAATTCGTCATAGGCAAGACGCCGCCACGCCGAGCCCTCGACGGCGACGTCGATCGGGTCCTTCGGATAATGGATGCGGGCAAGCGCTTCGCCGAAGGATGGGAATGTATGGCGGCGCATGAAAGCGTCGTCTTGCCACTCGCGCAGTTCCGGCAGGCGGCCCAGCGCTTGTCCGATGGCGCGGCGCAGCACCTTCGCCGACAGACCGGCGGTTAGTGGATAGACCGGCTCGACCAGCGGCAACCCATCGGCCTCGTCGATCGGTGCGATGTGGTCGGGATGGACCATGGTCGGGCGGCCGTTGAACCACTCCATGCGGCCGGAGATAACGACACGCTCACCCTCGGGGAGCATCTTCTGCAGATAGGCGGCGTGGGCATGGAAGAAGGTCAGCGCGACCTCGCCGGTGTCGTCATGGGCGTAAACCCGGTATGGCACCGACCTGTTGCTGCGCGGCGGCGGCTGATGGCGGTCGACCCGCACCTCGAGGGTGACGATCTGGCCTTCGGCCGACAGCGCGATGCCGGGCCGGTTGCGGCGGTCGATCACGGTGTTGGGCAGCACGAACAGAAGGTCGGCCGCGCGCGCGGCGCGATCGCCAAGGTCGGCTGGCACCACGCGCTCGATCAGCAAGCCTACTTTCGGGCCGACGCCGGCAAGCGAGGTTATCGGAACGAACAGGGGATCGAGAATGGTGGGACGCATGGTGTCAGCTTATGTCGCGACGACGGCAGCGCAAGGCTGACACCGGTCTCTATCCACGCTATATGCGCCGCTTTGAACAGGGATGCGGCGCCATGACCGGAACACAGCGATCAAGCGAGGGGCTGGACGCCCGCCGCCGCAAGCTCCTGTTCCGCTCGTGGCACCGTGGCATGCGCGAGATGGACCTGATCCTTGGTTCCTTCGCCGACGCGGAGATAGGCGTCTTGACCGGCGATGAAATCGACCAATATGAGAGACTTCTGGAAATCCCCGACACTGATTTTTTCTCGATGGTTACGGGCGAGCGCCCGGTTCCGCCCGATGTCGATTGCGCGGTGCTGCGGAAGATCCTGGCCTCGCGCCGAACCATGACATTTTGAAGCAAGCATATCCATGAGCCTCATTCCTTCCATTGGCCTGCCCAAGGGCCGCGCCGGCCAGTTCATCGTCGACGGAGTTGCCGACGGCTACGAAGCCTTCGCGCTGGTGCAGACGGCGCAGGAGATCGCGCCCGACAAGCCGGTCCTGTTCGTCGCGCGCGACGGCCAGCGCTTGCCGGCGATCATCGAAGCGCTGGCCTTTGCAGCGCCTGGGCTGCCGGTCCTGGAACTGCCGGCATGGGACTGCCTGCCTTATGACCGCGTTTCGCCTGGCGCCGATGCCGCCGCGCGGCGGCTCGACGCGCTTTCCGCCATGATCGCGCTGGCGAGGAAGCCACATCGCGCCGTGGTCCTCACCACCGCCAATGCGCTGTTGCAGCGCATTCCGCCGGCGGATCTGATCGAGGCGCAGACTTTTCACGCCAGACCAGGCAACCAGATCGATATGAACGCGCTGACTGCGCGGCTGGAGATTTCCGGCTTCGAGCGCGTGCCGACGGTGCGGGGCCTCGGCGAGTTCGCGGTGCGCGGCGGCATCCTCGATCTGTTCGCGCCGGGATGGAGCGAGGCGCTCAGGCTCGACTTTTTCGGCGACACGCTGGAATCGATCCGCGTCTTCGACGTCGCAACGCAGCGCACCACCGGGCAGCGCAAATCGATGTCGCTGCAGGCGATGAGCGAGGTGGCGCTGACGCCGGAGACGATCAGCCGCTTCCGCCGCTCCTACATCGAGGCTTTCGGCGCGCCGTCGCGCGACGACGCGCTCTATGCGGCGGTCAGCGAAGGCCGGCGCTTCGCCGGCATGGAGCATTGGCTGCCGTTCTTCTATGAACGGCTTGAGACTGTGTTCGACTATCTGCCGGACGCACCTGTCGTCTTCGACCATCTGGCGCATGAGGCGCTGGCCGAGCGCCACACGCTGATCCTCGACCACTACGAGGCGCGGCGGAAGCAGGCGGACAGCGCGCTGAAGGACGCTGTGCCCTACAAGCCGGTGGCGCCGGACCTGCTTTATCTGTCGCCGGACAATCTCAAATCCTCGCTCGGACCGCGCGAAGATATCGACTTCACCGTCTTCGATGCGCCCGATGTCGGCGGCAAAAAAGTCTTCCATGCCGGCTCGCGGCACGGCCGCAGCTTCGCCGAGGAGCGCGCCGACCCCAACATCAACGTCTTCGATGTGGTCGTGAAACACATTGCCGACGAGCGCGCCGCGCGTCGCCGCGTCATCGTCGCCGGCTGGACGGAAGGCTCGCTCGATCGCCTCGGCCAGATTCTGGCCGAACATCATCTTGGCAATCTGAAGCCCGTTGCGACGCTCGCTGAGGTCGAAAAGCTCGAGCCGGGGCAGGCGGGTCTAGCCGTGCTGCCGCTCGAATCCGGTTTCGAGACCGACGACATGGTGGTCGTCGCCGAGCAGGATATCCTCGGCGACCGGCTGATCCGGCGTTCGAAGCGCAAGAAGAAGGCGTCCGATTTCATCGCCGAAGCCTCGTCGCTGTCGTCGGGCGACATCGTCGTCCATACCGACCATGGCATCGGGCGCTTCATCGGCCTGCGCACCATCGAGGCCGTGGGCGCGCCGCATGACTGTCTCGAAATCCACTATGCCGGCGACGACCGGCTGTTCCTGCCGGTCGAAAACATCGAGCTTCTGTCGCGTTACGGCTCGGATTCCGCGGAGGCGACGCTCGACAAGCTGGGCGGCGGCGCCTGGCAGGCACGCAAGGCGCGGCTCAAGCGGCGCCTGCTCGACATGGCCGGGCAGCTGATCCGCATCGCCGCCGAGCGGCAGATGCGCGCGGCGCCCGCAATGATCCCGGCCGAAGGGCTCTACGGCGAGTTCGCCGCGCGCTTCCCCTATGAGGAGACCGACGACCAGCAGACGGCGATCGATTCCGTCATGGACGATCTCGGCGCCGGCAAGCCGATGGACCGGCTGGTCTGCGGCGATGTCGGCTTCGGCAAGACGGAAGTGGCTCTGCGCGCCGCCTTCATCGCGGCCATGGAAGGCTTCCAGGTCGCGGTCGTCGTGCCGACGACCTTGCTGTCGCGCCAGCATTTCAAGACCTTCTCGCAGCGCTTCTCAGGCCTGCCGATCCGCATCGCGCAGGCTTCGCGCCTGGTCGGTTCGAAGGAACTGGCAGAGACCAAGAAAGGGATTGCGGAGGGCACGGTCGATATCGTCGTCGGCACGCATGCGCTGCTCGGCAGCTCGATCTCGTTCAAGAGCCTCGGTCTGCTGATCATCGACGAGGAGCAGCATTTCGGGGTCAAGCACAAGGAGCGCCTGAAGGACCTTAAGTCCGACGTGCATGTGCTGACGCTGTCGGCGACGCCGATCCCGCGCACGCTGCAACTGGCGCTGACCGGCGTGCGCGAGCTGTCGCTGATCGCAACGCCGCCGGTCGACCGGATGGCGGTGCGCACCTTCATCTCGCCCTTCGATCCGCTGGTCATCCGCGAGACGCTGCTGCGCGAACGCTATCGCGGCGGCCATTCCTTCTATGTCGTGCCGCGTATCAGCGACCTGGCCGAAATCCATGATTTCCTTCGGGAATCCGTGCCGGAGCTGAAGGTGGCGGTGGCGCATGGCCAGATGCCTCCGGGTGAGCTCGACGATATCATGAACGCCTTCTACGACGGCCAGTACGACGTGCTCCTGTCGACGACCATCGTCGAATCCGGTCTCGACATCCCGACCGCCAACACGCTGATCATCCATCGCGCCGACATGTTCGGGCTGGCGCAGCTCTACCAGTTGCGCGGCCGTGTCGGCCGTTCGAAAGTGCGTGCCTATGCGCTGTTCACGCTGCCGGCGAACCGCAAGCTCACCGACACGGCCGAGCGGCGGCTCAAGGTGCTGCAGTCGCTCGACACGCTGGGCGCTGGCTTCCAGCTCGCCAGCCATGACCTGGACATCCGCGGCGCTGGCAATCTTCTGGGCGAAGAGCAATCGGGCCACATCAAGGAGGTGGGCTTCGAGCTTTATCAGCAGATGCTGGAGGAGGCGGTGGCCGAGGTGAAGGATACGGGCGAGGTGCAGGATGGCGGCTGGTCGCCGCAGATCGCGGTCGGCACCGCGGTGATGATCCCGGAAAGCTATGTGCCCGACCTGCAGCTCAGGATGGCGCTCTACCGCCGCCTTGGCGACCTCCAGAGCACCGAGGAGATCGACGGCTTCGGCGCCGAACTGATCGACCGTTTTGGGCCGCTGCCGGAAGAGGTGACGCATCTTCTCAAGATCGTCTTCATCAAGGCGCTCTGCCGCAAGGCCAATGTCGAGAAGCTCGATGCCGGCCCCAAAGGCGTCGTCGTCCATTTCCGCAAGCGCGAGTTCCCCGATCCGGTCGGGCTGGTCAAGTTCATCGGCGAGCAGGGCTCGTTGGCCAAGATCAGGGCCGATCATAGCGTCGTCTTCATCCGCGACTGGCCGAATGCGGAGAAGCGGTTGGCCGGTTCGGCCGTGGTGATGACGCAACTGGCCCGGCTGGTCGACAAGGCCGCGTAAGGTATGCCGATATTCAGGTGAGGCCGGCCTGCGAACGCCGGCTTCCTGCGCTTCCGGCCTTCGCCGGCCGAAGCACATATGAGTGGCGGGGCAGCAAAATTAAGGCTATGGCCGGCGTAGGCCGGTGCTCACGTACTTCAAGTACGCTCCGCTCCGGCCTTCGCCGGCCGAAGCCCTCATAAGTGTTTCCGCCCTATGAAGGCTACGGCCGGCATAGGCCGGTTCTCGGAAACCACCGTTCTCGGCTCGGCCTGACCTGAATCTCGACATACCTTGCCACCAGGACCATTCGCCACCACTGAAAAACCCGGCTAGAATAGGTAATCGGCTTCGTGTAAGGAGCCGCGACCTCGTATCGAGGCTGGAATGGCGGACGAGGACGTTCGCCGGTTTGTTTGACGCAATTCCGATGGAAATTTCGCACTTTCCTGGAGTTGCTCCGAAAGGGCGTTTGGGTGCAGCGATGACGAAATGGTCGCCGAATTCGTGGAGAGAAAAGCCGATCAAGCAGGTCCCGGCCTATCCGGATCCTGCGGCGCTCAAGGCCACGGAAGCCCAACTTGCCACCTTCCCGCCGCTGGTTTTTGCCGGCGAGGCGCGCAAGCTGAAGAAGCAGCTGGCGGCGGTCGCCGCCGGCGAAGCCTTCCTGCTCCAGGGCGGCGACTGCGCCGAAAGCTTTGCCGAACATGGCGCCGACAACATCCGCGATTTCTTCCGCGTCTTCCTGCAGATGTCGGTGGTGCTTACCTTCGCCGGCGCGCAGCCAGTGGTGAAGGTCGGCCGCGTCGCCGGCCAGTTCGCCAAGCCGCGCTCGTCCGACAACGAGACGAAAGCCGGCGTGACGCTGCCGAGCTACCGTGGCGACATCATCAATGGCATCGAGTTCGACGCCAAGTCGCGCATACCCGATCCTGCCCGGCAGGAAATGGCCTACCGCCAGTCTGCCGCGACGCTCAACCTTCTGCGCGCCTTCGCGCAGGGCGGCTATGCCAGCCTGGAGAATGTGCACCGCTGGATGCTGGGCTTCGTTGCCGACAGCCCGCAGGGCGAGAAGTACGAATCGCTCGCCAACCGCATCACCGAGACGATGGATTTCATGCGCGCGGTGGGCATCACGTCGGAAACCAATTTCGCGCTGCGCGAGACGGATTTCTACACCAGCCACGAGGCGCTGCTGCTGGGCTATGAGGAGGCGCTGACGCGCGTCGACTCGACCTCGGGCGACTGGTACGCGACCTCGGGCCACATGATCTGGATCGGCGACCGCACCCGCCAGCCCGACCACGCGCATATCGAATATTGCCGCGGCATCAAGAATCCGCTCGGCTTGAAGTGCGGACCTTCGCTCACGCCGGACGGCCTCATGGAACTGATCGATCTGCTCAATCCCGAGAACGAGCCGGGTCGCCTGACGCTGATCGCGCGTTTCGGCTCCGACAAGGTCGCCGAGCACCTGCCGAAGCTGGTGCGCGCGGTGAAGAAGGAAGCGCGCAATGTCGTATGGTCGTCCGACCCGATGCATGGCAACACGATCGAGGCGGCCGGCTACAAGACGCGGCCCTTCGATCGCATCCTCAAGGAAGTGCAGACCTTCTTCGAGGTGCATCGTGCCGAAGGCACGCATCCGGGCGGCATCCATGTCGAGATGACCGGCAAGAACGTCACCGAATGCACGGGCGGCGCCCGTGCGATCACGGCGGAAGACCTGCAGGACCGCTATCACACCCATTGCGATCCGCGCCTCAACGCCGATCAGGCGATCGAGCTCGCCTTCCTGGTCTCGGACCTGCTCAAGAAGAGCCATCCGATCCAGCATAAGCAGGCTGCCAACGCCTGAGCAAGGCTGGGACGCTTGACTATTAAACGCGCCGGCAACTAGCCGGCGCCTTTTCAATTTGGTCAGATAGATTTCAATTGCCGGTCATTCCGCGTCGGGTGGTCCGGTCGGGTCGCCTGGGAAACTGGTTCTACCGGGTGGAATGACGGCAAAGTTGATCTCGAGGGGCGGCGCCTTGTGCGACCAGTCGAAAGACACCGTCTTGACCGGCAGGCCGTCGGTCCAGGCCATCTGCTGTCGAGTGAGTTTCCAGCCTTTCGGCCATACCAGCAGCATGCCCTGATCCCGAAGGCGCTGGTCCGTGATCCAGGGGGCGAGGCGCCTGTCGAAAGTCGTGAAGATAGAGGGTTGGTCCGCAGCCTCGAGTCCGGCAAGCCTGGCCACGCCGTCTTCGCCGCCGACAATGCCCAGTGGCCCGGGTACCGCCTCATGCCAGATCGCCTCGGCCGTCTGCGAAATCGATCGCGCCGGCCAGCAGACGGGCTGCAGGCGGCCGATGACGTTGCAACTGGTCCAGCGGGTGACCGCGTAGGCGCTCGACACGCCGACCACGCATAGCAGCGCCAGCACCGCCAACCGGCGCAACTCCGCTGGTCCCAGCCGCTGGCCCAAGAGCGCGATCGCCAGGGCACCTACGAGATTGTACATCGTCGCGCCCCAGGATTCGCCGGTGCCTGTAAACAGCGAGGCGACCATGATCAGGAGCGCAGGCCCCAGGCCCATCCATGCCAGGTAGACAACCGCGCGCCGCTCGGGAGCGGGGTGGGTCGACAAGGGTTCCTGCGCGGGGTTCGGTTGCCGTCGCAGCAGGCCGGAAAGCGCAAGAACGACGGGAACAGCGGCAAGTCCGGCAAGCTGAACGCCGATATAGTAAAGCCGGGCGCGGTGGGCGACGACCCACGCGTTGCGATGCTCGGCATAGGTCAGCGGCAGGAAGTCGAGGCGGAAAAGCTCAATCGCCAGCGGCGCCACGGTGCCGAGAAAAATCGCCAGGCCAAGCCATGGCCATGGGGTGGCTAGCCGGCTTCGGGCACGGGTGTCGTATAAAATCCAGACGCCGCCGAACGCCAGCAGCAAAGCCGTCGAGAACTTGGCATAGAGCCCCATGCCGGAGACGAGGCCGAGGGCGAGCCACCAGCCAGGCCGTCCGTCGCGCGCCGCGCGCCACAGCAGCCACGAGATGCCGGCCCAGAAAGGCATCTGCGCGTAGTCGTGGTTGAATTGCGGGGTGGGCCAGCCGAAAAAGTAGATCGCGGGCATCAAGAGCACGGCGGCGAGAGCGCGGGTCGAGCCCATGATGTCGCGCGCCAGAAGATAGACCAGGACAAAGGTCGTCGAGATCATGAGTTGCGACAGCATATATTGCGGCCAGCGGAACGAGCCGGTCAGGAGATGGCTGATCTCGAGCAGCCAGCAGGGCAACTGCGGGTGCTTATAGGTCAGCAGCACCCATTCGCGGCCCCACATGAACCCCTCGACGACGTCATATGGTGGCCCAACGTTGACGAGCGCCGGCATGACGGTCCAGCACAGAAGCTGAGCAAGGCACAGAAGCGCAAGGAAATGCGAGGGCTGGCGCAGCAGATCGTCCCAACGCGGCGTGGGGCGTGCGCCGGCAGCGGATGCCAGATCGCCCGCCGGCCAAACATTCGTGGGTTCGCTGGTTCCTGACATGCGTATCTTGATTGCCCCGGCCCGAATTGTGCGCGCTTAAATCACATCGGCGGGATTTTCCAATAGTCCCGATAGCAAACCTTACGAAAATGTATGCTTTCGCGACCATTGCAAAACCAAGATTGCGGCGGAGGTGTCGCTGCTGAAACCAAATAGTCCGGCGCGATTCCGGCGGTGACGGCAATGGAAGACGAAACACAAGAACATCTGGAACATGCAGAGCATGCCGAACACGCTGCTCATGAGGGCAATCCCTTCCTGACAACGGTCTCGGTGACAATAGCTGTGCTGGCAGTCCTGGCGGCAACGGTGGGCAGCTTCGAGTCGCTGGAGACCGCCGAGGCGATCAATGACAAAAGCGAGGCCTCCTATCTGCAGAACAAGGCGAGCGACCAGTGGAGCTTCTTCCAGGCCAAGAGCATAAAGAAGAACAGCTATGAGATCGCGGCAGCCATGGGCGGGCCTGCCGCCGACCAATTCCAAGCCAGCGCGAAACGCAATGAAGCCGATGGCGAGGAGATACAGGCCAAGGCGACCGAGTTCGAAAAGCAGGTCGATGAAAAGCTGCGCGACAGCGACATTCGCGAGCACCGGCATCACGTGCTGACATTCGGCGTCACGCTGCTGCACATCTCCATCGCCGTCGCGACGCTGTCGATCATCACCCGTGGCAAACGCTGGCCCTGGATGGCGTCGTTGGCCTTGGGCGCTCTCGGCATGATCGCGGCGGGTTTCGCTTATGTCTGACCGGCCGGGGTCACACTCGTCTGTGCCATCTCGCAATTCAGGGTCCGCCATGCGCCACGAGCATGCTATCATTCACCATCGCGCACTCGACTTCTGGTCGGCGCGCGCGGCGGTTCTCGTCATCATCTGCCTGCAGCTTCTGGTCATCAACAACCTGTCCTTCGGTCCGCGCTGGCTGGCTCCGACGGCCGAGGTGGCGCTGCTGGTGCCCCTATCGATCGCGACGGCCTGGACGCAAATGCAGACGCGCAAGGCAGTCGACCACGAGCATTGGTACACGATCGGCCAATTGCGCCTCTACATCCGCCGCGCGGCATTGGTGATGACCGGCCTCATCAGCATCATGAATTGCGGCTCGCTGGTTTTCCTGGTGCGGGCGCTGCTTGAAGGGCATGCCGGCGCCGGCACGACGCTGCTCGTCGACGCACTCAACATCTGGGTCACCAATGTGATCGTGTTCGCGCTTTGGTTCTGGAGCACCGACCGGGGCGGTCCGCCGACCTGTGGCCTGGTCAAGCGCGCGCAAGCCGACTTCCTGTTTCCGCAAATGACGCTGCCAGATCGCGAGATACAGGGCTGGCTGCCGGGCTTCGTCGACTATTTCTTCCTGGCCTTCACCAACGCCACGGCGTTCTCGCCGACCGACACCTTGCCGCTCACGCAGCGCGCCAAGCTTCTGATGATGGCCGAAGCGATGATCTCGCTCTTGACCATCGCGCTGGTGGCTGCGCGTGCCGTGAACATCCTGGCCTAAGCTGTGTCGATATTCAGGTGATGCCGGAATACGAAAGGCGGCTTCCCGCGCTTCCGGCCTTCGCCGGCCGAAGCACTCGTGAGACGCCGCGCAGCTAAGCTACGGCCGGCGTAGGCCGGTTCTCGACAGCCACCGTTCTCGGCTCGGCCTGACCTGAATCTCACCACAGCTTCCGCGTTCAGTGGCCGCGCTCCCAGCGCATTCCG
This sequence comes from Mesorhizobium sp. Arg314, assembly GCF_053714275.1. Classification (NCBI taxonomy): domain Bacteria; kingdom Pseudomonadati; phylum Pseudomonadota; class Alphaproteobacteria; order Hyphomicrobiales; family Phyllobacteriaceae; genus Mesorhizobium; species Mesorhizobium sp. Arg314. The sequence goes on from NZ_JBSKBP010000002.1 coordinate 13,852, forward strand.
GCCAACCTTGGATCGGTAAAGGCAGCGCGTGAGAATTCGAGCCGCTTTTCGGGAAATTCGCAGATCGCCTGGATGCCGAACGAGCCGATCCGGATGCGCCAGGTCTGCGGCTCCAGCGGCCTTGCCTTAGCAAAGCCCTTGCACGTCAACAGCGCGATGTTGGCGCCCTTGGGATCGCGCACCGAGCGATAGCGGATCGCCTGCAGCTCGGCCTCGCGCGCCACATCGGCGATCGCCTGGCAGGCGGCGTAGTCGGTGGCGTGCGTCCAGGCCTTCTCGTCGCGATCGAGCGGCGGCCGTGTCAGGTCGACCACGCTGTCGCATTTGATCGCCGCGGCAAAGGCGGTGTATTCCGCCGCGTCGTTCGGCCATTGCGTCGCCGGCGATTCCGCGAAGAACAGCAGGCGATAGAAGGACATCTCCGCCACCGCCGTCAGCACCGTCTCGGCGGCATAGTAGACGCCTTTCGTCTTGCCCGCGCGGCGGAAGCGCGAGCCGTACGGGTAGACAGAGCCGTAGCGAAAGGGCGTCGCCAGCAGATAGTGGAGGTGGCGGCATTCCAGCGGGATATGCGGCTTGGTGTCCTCGATGAGGTCCTCCAGCAGCTCCTGCTCGTCGAGCGTGTCGACGAGCTTGAGGGTCGAAACGCGATGTTGCGCCTCGACCATGCGCCAGTACTTGCCTTCGAGCCGGACGGCCTCAGACGAGAGCGCGCCGGGAGTCCAGGTAGGCAATGACATCGACAAGTCCGGCAATCGTCAGGATTTTTTCGAGCGGCGTGCCGTCGAGCGTGGTGTTGGGATTCTTCAGCCACGCCCGGGCGACGGTCTCGTCGCCGCCGACGATGGCGTCGAGCGAGCGGAACAGGCGAACGAACAGCACCGCCAGCTCGAACGGCTTGGTGCCGCGTTCAAGCAGGAATTCCTGCCGGCGCATGCGCGAGACCGTTGCTTCCGACACGCCGATGACCAGGGCGAGCGTCCTGGCGGTGATGTCGAGCAGGTCGGCCGCGCGCAGCGTAGCCTTGGTGATGACGGCATTTTCGGCCGCCGCCGCGGCCGCGACTGGACGTTGCATGAGCGCACCCTTTCATTTCTATGGAAAATATAGTCCACAAAAATTCGTCTGGAAAGGGTCGTGGTCGAAATTCGACGATTGTCAGTCTTTCTTGTAAAGCAGCCAGCCCTTGGCGGGACGGCCAGCCATCGTCGAATGCTTGGTGGCCCGGTTGCGGCCGCCGACCTTGGATCGATAAAGCGCCCGGTCCGCCTTGGTGTAGAGATCTTCGGGGCCATCCGCTTCCGAGGCCATGCAGATGCCCAGCGATATGGTAACGGTGCCGTAGTTCATGCCGGTCTGGCTGCTGGTGAACGGGGTCTGCTCGATCAGCGCCCGGATGCGCTCGGCAATCTCGCACGTGGCTTCCTCGCTGGCGCCTTCAACGATAAGCGCAAATTCCTCGCCTCCGGTGCGGGCGACGAAAATGTCGGAACGCACGCTCGACTGGAAGATATCGGCGATAATCTGCAGGATCCTGTCGCCGACCGGGTGACCGTAGCGATCGTTTATATCCTTGAAATGATCGATATCGGCAAGGATCAAGGCGTTGAACAGGATGCCGCGACTGCTGTTGTAGATCCGGGTGATCTCCTTGTCGAAGGCGCGGCGGTTCCACAGCTGCGTAAGCGGGTCCGTGTCGGCAAGCCGCTTATACTCCTCGAGCTTCGACTTGACGCTTTCAAGCTCGGCTGTCTTTTCGCTAAGCGTGCTGGCGATCTGGCGGCCATGGTCGATCGTCGAACTGGTGGCGGCCGACATTGCGCCGGCGATCTTCTGCAGAAGCTCCTGCGAAAGCAGGCTGCGATTGCTAAGGCCGCTCGAGGTCTCGTCGAGAATACGGCCGTATTTCTCGATATGCGTGTGTTCACTGCGCAACAGCGTGGCGATGTCCTCGAGCTCCTTGGCGATCATCTCGCGGGCGTGCTCGACAATGGCGGGGCCGTGATGCTGCGGGAAGAAGGTGCGCCCGATGCGATCGAGGTCCTCCTGGGTCGGGCGGTTGCTCAACGAGACTACGGCAAGGCTGAGCTCGTGATTGCTGCCGCTGAGCGCCTCGTAGAAGATCTCGTAGTTGCGCGGCAGGCCAAGCACGCCGAGCTGGCGCATCGTCGCCACGACGGTGCTGGCGATGTCGGTATTCCGGTCGGTTGGAACGGCTGCCGGCTGCATATTGTGTTCACTGCCCCTTCAGTGCGACCGGAGACCTGCCATCGCCGGGAGTCGCTCACGCGGGGATTGGATCGGAATTACGAATGCGACGACGCGTCCCCAACACGACCTTCGCTTGCAGGAATCATAGATGCAGTTGCGCTAAAGTTTCCTTAATGACGTGCATTTCCTCATTGCGGATACTACCACAGGCTGCAATGCCGTGCGGACGCGACTTTTGCAGACGCCCCTTCGATGTCGCATTTGCCTGTGCCCCGTAGCCAGACAAGGGCGATTACTATTCGATCGAGTACGGGCTGCCGCAGTTCGAAAAATCGACACCGTCGATAAAGCTCGCGGACGGATGAATTTTGGAGCGGCCGCCTTATTCCCTTGATCCCGCCATTGCGATATCCCCTGCCGGTGACTCGCAAAGGGGCAGAGGCATGCAGCGGCTGATCGATGCTTTCGTCAATTCAGTTCGGGCCTTCCGCAAGTTGGCCGCTCACGAAAAGGCATTCCAGCAGGAACTGCTTTTGCTCGCGCTTGCCCTGCCGGCTGGCTGGTTCATCTCGGTCTCCTGGCGTGGCTACGCCCTTTTGATCGGCGCGGTGCTGCTCCTGATCATGGTCGAAGTGCTCAACACCGGCATCGAGGCAGCCTGCGACGCGATCTCGCGCGAATTCCACATCGACATCCAGCTCGCCAAGGACTGCGGGTCGCTGGCGGTGTTGATTTCGATCGTGATCGCCGGCGGTGTCTGGGCCATCGCCGTCATCGAGCGTCTTGCCGGCGCGCCGATCTGATCCTCGCGGCGATCAGGATCCCGCTCGATCTTCCCTGGCGCGTTCGCGTCGGGCAAAGTGATGGCCTACCAGCCAGGCAACGATTGCGACGCCGACACCGACGCCGAGGGCAATGAGCAGGCGCTCATGCCGCTCAAACGCCTGGCCCACCATGTGCTCTGCGCCCAGGCCGAAGACATAGCCGATGCCGCTGAACAGGGCCGCCCAGACCGCGGAAGAGATAGCGTTCAGGATGACGAAGCGCGGCACGGGCACGGTCGACAGGCCGGCGGCGATACCGCCGACCAGCCGCATGCCGTAGATGTAGCGGTTGGTCAGCACGAAAATGTTGGGATGGGTGTTGAGCAGGTGGTAGGCGCGGCTGAAGCCGGGCCGCATGCGCAGTCTTTTCACGTAAGGATGATCGGCGAAGCTACGGCCGAGGGTGAAGAAGAGCGTGTCGCCGGCGAAGGCGCCGAGGAGGGCGGCGAGGAAAGCCTGCCACAGCACGAAAACATGTTGATGAGCGAAGAAGCCGCCAAGGATCGCGGCGCTTTCGCCTTCGGCGACGCAGCCCAGGAAGACCGCGATCAGGCCGTATTGCTCGATGAGATGGTGGATGGTCCCGCTCATTCTATTGCGGGCCGCGCCGACAGTTTTTCGTCGATGCGCCTGATCTGCTCGGCCATGCGCAGGATCTCGTCACGCATGCCGATGATCTCGCTGTGGCGCAACTCGTCGAGCTTTTCATGCAGGGCCATGATCTCGATCTCGGCCTTCAGATTGACCTCGTAATCGTGGGCCGCGTCGATGCGGTCGCGCTCGGTCTGGCGGTTCTGCGACATCATGATCACCGGCGCTTGCAGGGCGGCGACCATCGAGAGCACCAAGTTGAGGAATATGAAGGGGTAGGGGTCGAACGCCTCGCGCGTCAGCAGCCAGGCATTGCCGGCGGTCCAAAGGACGAGAAAGGCGAGGAAGGCGAGGATGAAGGACCAGGAGCCGCCGATCCGGGCAATGGTGTCAGCGACGCGGTCGCCATAGGTCGAGTGAAAAGCGACGGCCTTGTTGGTGTCCCTGGTGACGGTCGTGCGCTCGAGCGTCGACTGCAGCACTCGGCTCTCGAGTGGGCTCAGACCATCCGATTTTCGCCTCAACCAGCGGTTCGCCAAATCCTCGACAGTCTTGTTCATCGCCTTCTCCATCGCCTGGGTCCCGATAGAGGTAGAGGCTGCCGGGGCGAAGGTGAAGTGATAGATTGCGGGGACCAGTGAGGACAGCGATGCTCGATTTCCAGAAAATCCATGCAAGGGCGGCAAAGCGGAAGGGTGGGGAGGCCGTGCTGGCGCCGCTGCTTGGCCCTGCGCCCGACAATATGGCGGTGGCGAAAATCCCCGACGACCGCATTCTCTCCACCATGGCCGAGCGGATTTTCGCCGCCGGCTTCGTGTGGCGGGTCATCGAACAGAAATGGCCGGGTTTCGAGGAAGCGTTCCTCGGCTTCGAGCCGAAGCGGCTTTTGTTCCAGCCGGACGATTTCTGGCACGAACTGGCGTCCGACAGCCGCATCGTGCGCAACCCGCAGAAGATCAAGTCGGTGCGCGACAATGCCGCTTTCGTCGATCGCGTCTCGAAGGAACATGGCAGCTTCGGCAAATTCATTGCCGGGTGGCCCGCGAACGATCAGGTCGGCCTGACCGCCTATCTGGCCAAGCATGGCAGCCGGCTGGGCGGCAACACCGGGCAGTATTTCCTGCGCTGGCTGGAATGGGACACGTTCGTCGTCTCCACCGACATGGCGGCAGCCTTGCGCGATGCAGGCCTCGACATCGCCGAGAACCCGACCTCGAAACGGGATCTCGACAAGATCCAGGTGCAGATCAACCAGTGGTCGGCTCAGACCGGGCTGCCGCGACGCCACATCTCGCGCATCCTGGCGATGTCGATCGGCGAGAACCGGTCGGTAGAGGCGTTGCGCGAATATATGGGCGACTAGGCCTGAGCGATGAGATCCAACAATCGAAATCGATCGATTGGGACAGGATCGCCATCCGTCGATCGATCGGAATACGATCTTCGATCGATCAGGATACGATCTTCGATCGATCCTGATTGGTATAAGCAATCGCCATTGCCCGGCGATTTCAGCCACGCTAAATCCGTTCCATGACCAAGACCGCTCCCGATATCCTGCGCATCGCCGTCGCCCAGCTCAACCCGACTGTCGGCGACGTCGCCGGCAACCTGGCAAAAGCGCGCGAGGCGAGAGCGGACGCGGCGCGCCAGGGCGCCGATCTGGTGCTCTATACCGAGCTCTTCCTCGCCGGTTATCCGCCGGAAGACCTGGTGCTGAAGCCTTCCTTCCTGAAGGCTTGCGAGAAAGCGGCCGAGGATTTCGCCAAGGACACGGCCGATGGCGGGCCTGGCGTCATTATCGGCATCCCGCTGAAGCGCAAGAGTGGCACGCATAACTCCATCGTCGTCGCCGACGGCGGCAAGATCATCGCAGAACGCTACAAGCTCGATCTGCCGAACTATGGCGAGTTTGACGAGAAGCGCGTCTTCCAGGCTGGGCCGGAACTGCAGGGTCCGGTCAATTTCCGCGGTGTGCGCATCGGCATTCCGATCTGCGAGGACATCTGGGGCGAGGTCGCCGTGTGCGAGACCCTGGCCGAAAGCGGGGCCGAGATTCTTTTGGTGCCGAACGGCTCGCCCTACTACCGCGCCAAGATCGACGTTCGCCATCAGGTCGTCATCAAGCAGGTTATCGAAACCGGCCTGCCGATGATCTATGCCAACCAGCTCGGCGGCCAGGACGAGCTGATCTTCGACGGCGCCTCGTTTGCGATAGGTTCTGACAAGACGCTTGCCTTCCAGATGAGCCAGTTCGAGGACGCGGTCGACGTCACCACCTGGAAGAGAAAGGGAGAGACCTGGGTCTGCTCGGAAGGCCCGATGTCGAAGATCCCGGAGCCGGAAGAGGCGGACTATCGCGCCTGCATGCTGGGCCTGCGCGACTACGTCAACAAGAACGGTTTCAAGAACGTGGTGCTTGGCCTTTCCGGCGGCATCGATTCGGCGATCTGCGCGGCCCTGGCTGTCGATGCGCTCGGCGAGGAGCGGCTGCGCACCGTGATGATGCCTTACCGCTACACGTCGAAGGACTCGCTGAAGGATGCCGAGGACTGCGCCCGCGCTCTTGGCTGTCGCTACGACATCGTGCCGATCTCCGAGCCGGTCGAAGGCTTCAAGCATGCGCTGACGCAGCTCTTCGAGGGCACCCAGGAGGGCATCACCGAGGAAAACCTGCAAAGCCGCGCGCGCGGCACCATCCTGATGGCGATCTCGAACAAGTTCGGCTCGATGGTGGTCACCACCGGCAACAAGAGCGAGATGTCGGTCGGCTACGCCACGCTTTACGGCGACATGAATGGCGGTTTCAATCCGATCAAGGATCTCTACAAGATGCAGGTCTATGGGCTGTCGCGCTGGCGCAACAGCCACGTGCCGCCGGGTGCGCTCGGGCCGTCCGGCGAGGTGATCCCGAAGAACATCATCGACAAGGCGCCGTCGGCGGAGCTGCGCGAAAACCAGACCGACCAGGATTCGCTGCCGCCCTATCCGGTGCTGGACGATATCCTGGAATGCCTGGTCGAGAACGAGATGAGCGTCGACGACATCGTCGCGCGCGGCCACGACCGGGCGACGGTGACGCGCGTCGAGCACCTGCTCTACATCGCCGAATACAAGCGCCGCCAGGCGGCGCCCGGCGTGAAGATTACGCGGAAAAATTTCGGCCGCGACCGCCGCTATCCGATCACCAACCGGTTCCGGGACCGCGTGTAGTCGTCGATTGCGGCGGCGCGGTGTGCAACCCGCCGTTGTTGCAAATTCGTCGCAGTGCTTGGGCCAGATGGAACCCTGGTGGGCGAACGCGGCGTGAAGCTCTCGGGCGGCGAGCGTCAGCGCGTGGCGATCGCGCGCGCCTTCCTGGCCGATGCGCGCATCCTGATCCTGGACGAGGCGACATCGAGCCTCGATTCGGAATCGGAAGTGCTAATCCAGAAGGCGATGGAGCGGCTGATGGTGGGGCGCACGACCCTTGTCATCGCACACCGGCTCTCGACGGTTCGGGCGCTCGACCGGCTGCTGGTCTTTGACCGCGGCCGCATCGTCGAGGAAGGTTCGCATGACGAGTTGATCCGGCTCAACGGCGGTATCTACCGGCGGCTGTTCGAACGCCAGGCGCTCGAATTGACCAAGGGACTTGTCGGCTGAGGAAAGGACGGCACCCGGCTTTGGCCGGGCGCCGTCAGCCGTAGTTCGGCTTGGGCTCAGTTCGGGCTAACGAAGCACGCAATCGCGGGGCCGGGTCGGACCTGTCGCGGGCGCGTCGGCGGGGCGTGACGCCTGTGGTCCTCGCTACTCGAAGTATGATGGTCGAGCAACTCCGCCTGTAAAGTCTGCGGTTGCAACCGCGCACTCGCCATGCGGTTAGAGTCACGTAGCGCTATATTCAAATTCATTTATATTTTGAGTTTTCTGGATATTTTATTTTTAAATCGGCGCGGATACATTTCTTGAAGCGATTGTTGTTTCATATTTACGGAAAAGCAAATCGGATATGGTAATCGCGGGCATGCTGAAGTTTTGTCTTACGGGCGTGCCGATCGGAAGGAGATCTTCTTTGGGAACCATAGGATTTCGACGACCGGCAGAGGACCTTGCATAGGCATTCACAATGGATCTTGTTTCCGCAAATGCCGGTCTGGAAAAGGTGGCTGCGCTGTCGGCGCTGGAATCTCAACACGGCTCGGTACGGCCGCTCGCCACCGAAGATCTCGAGCATGTCGCCGCACTCTTCCTGACGAAGTTTCGCCATCGCCGCCGCCTGCGCGATCGCGCGATCGCGCTGACGGCGGACTATATGAGAGAGCTTTATCTTGACGGCGGTGAGAGCAAGGCTCTTGTCCAGATCAACCCGCAGGGTGGTTTGGGTGGGTTCATGGGCGTTCTGAAAGCCCGTTATGAGCTTAACGGAACGGCATTGAACGCCGCCATCATCGGCCCCTTCATGACCGACTCCAGCACCGATCATGGTTGGGCCGGGCCGCAATTGCTACGTGCCCTGCATCAAAGCGAATTCGATCTATACCTGACCGATTCAGCCAACCGGACGTCCTTGGCCTTCGCGCGTCCGATGAAGTATCAGCTCTTGCCGGTGCATTGTCTGGAATGGACCTGTGTTTTCCGACCGGGCGCCATGGCCGCCGCCGTGCTGCGCCGCAAATGGCCCGGGCTGCCTCGCCTGGCGCTCGACCCTTGCGCGCGAGCATTCGACGCTCTCGCAGGAAGGAGGTTCGAGCCCCCGGTCCTGCCTTCATCGTCGCGACGGATCCATCATCACCCGATCGATGCCGCGCAATTTGCGGAGCGGCTGCCCATCCTCATGTCCGATTACTCGCTTCGGCCGAGTTGGAAAGATGGCGAACTGCCTCGGCTGCTTGCACTGGCGGCCGAGAAGCGGGCCGACGGTCCGCTTCATTTCGGCGGGACTTATGACGAAGCGGGCAATATGCTCGGCTGCCACGCCTTTTACGGTCAGGCCGGCGGCATCGCGAACCTGTTGCAAATCCAGGCGTCCGGATCCCACTGGGGCGCGACACTGGATGGCCTTGTCGCGGCGGCGCGGGAGATGGGCTGCGTGGGCATCACCGGGCAGACGCAGAAAAGGTTCATGCCCCAGCTCTTCGGCTACCATCGTGTGTTCTTCCGCTACGCCGGGGGCACAATGGTCCGCTCGCGCAACGCCGAGGTCGCGGAAGCGGTCCGCTCCGGCGACATCTTCATCGGCGGGTTGATGGGCGATCGCTGGACCCGGCTCAGTTCCGATGATTTCGGCCGCGCCTGACGATCGCCGAGCCGATCTATCTTTTGACAGGACGCAATTCCGGACGGAGAGCTACGGCGAATTGCCGAATCCAACCGTTTAACATTTTCCTGGAATTGCTTTGAATCAGGCGAACTTATGCGGCGCGCCGCAAAAGCCGGCAATGATCTGGCAAAGGTCCGGCTCATTGATCATTTGGACCGCTTCGATGGCGCCAACCCATTTGCGCGTTCTTGCGCGCTTCTCTTTCCAGCGATCCGCGACGCGGTCGACATGCAGCGGAAAGACCAGTACCTCGCAAGGCACTTCCTCGCCTGTGGCGAGGACTTTGGCATAGAAATAGCGGCCGGCCTCAAGATGCGAGACGATGCCGCGCAAGCCGGCTTCCTCGCCTGCTTCGCGGGCGGCCGCCTCGCAAAGCGGTTCCCTGGCCTCCGGCCAACCCTTGGGCAGAACCCAGCGCCCGGTATCGCGGCTGGTGATCAGCATGATCTCGACGCCGTTCTTGCCCTCACGCCAAGGCAAGGCGGCAACTTGCAGGCGGCATGGTGCCGTGCCGAAAAGTCTTCTGACTCTTTCGGTCATAGCGCTATGCGTTGTAGGCCTCGTCAACATTGAAGAAAGCTGCCCCAGCCTCCAGAATCATTTGCCACCTTACGAATCTTACGGCGAATTCTGAGCTTTAAAAGTAAAAAACTTCACTCCGTCGGAAAAACCCACCAGAAAAAGTCGGCTCGCAAGTAGTTGCGTTCATCGGCGCGATTACACGATGCACCTTTGAGGCAGATTCTCCGGTAAATATGGCGGCCGCTCAGCCCGCGTGATCGTCCGCGATCGGCTTCTGGTAAGTGAAGCCCATGTCCCACGGAAAGTAGATCCAGGTGTCCTGGCTTACTTCGGTGACGAATGTATCGACCAGCGGTCGGCCCTTCGGCTTGGCGTAGACGGTCGCGAAATGCGCCTTCGGCATCATGGCGCGCACGATGCCGGCCGTCTTGCCGGTATCGGTCAGGTCGTCGATGATGAGCACGCCGGCCCCGTCATCGGCGAGCAGCGGCGGCGAAATCTCCTTCAGAACCTGCAGCTGACCCTGGCTGGTATAGTCATGATAGGAAGCGACGCACACCGTCTCGATGACCCGGATGCCGAGCTCGCGCGCGATGATGGCCGCGGGCACCAGGCCGCCGCGGGTGATGCAGACGATGGCTTTCCATTGTCCCTTGTTGGCGCCGGAAAGGCGCCAGGAAAGCGCGCGGGCGTCGCGGTGGAACTGGTCCCAGGAGACGGGAAAGGCTTTTTCGGGAAGGGACATGGTTCGTGCACTCCGCAAAGCGCGCGCCGCGGCGCGCAAAATCGGTGGAATGCAGGCGGAATTAGCCGGAAAGCGCCAGGCTTGGCAAGGGCTGGGGCCGGCGATCACTGTGAACTTGGGCAAGTCGAGCTCAAAGGAATTCAGGCGACGCCCTTTGGACTTGATTTGCGTATGCGTTGCCCTGAACCGGTCCGCTTTCAGAAGACAGCTCAACGCGACAGGAAAGCCGCCACGTTCGTCGTGCGCAGCACCGTGCGGGTGACGCCGCCGAACAGAAGCTGGCGCAGCCAGGAATGGCTGTAGGCGCCGAGCACCAGAAGATCGGCGCCGGACTCCGTTATCCGGGCCTGGATGATATCGTCGACCGAGGATCCGTCCGACTTCTGCACGCAGACGCTGACATTGGCGCCATGGCGCGACAAGGCCGCGGCGATTTCGGCGCCGGCCGCTTCCGGAGAGTCATCGAGCGTCTCCGGCGGGTCGATGACGAGAATGTCCGTCTTGTCGGCTTCGGCGATGAAGGGTAGCGCATCGAAGGCGGCGCGAGCCGCCTCCTTGCTGCCGTTCCAGGCAAGCAGCACACGTCTGAAAGTTGTAACCAGCGGCCCGGCATGAGGCACGACCAGCACCGGCCGGCCGGCATCGTAAACCAGCGTGTCGACATCCGCGCTCGGATCGCCACCGGCGTCGCGTTGCGCGGCTATGATCAGATCGGCGGCGCGCACGCTTGATATGCCGGTCAGCGCGCTGTCGCCGGAGAAGCTTTCCAGGCTTCGCCATTCGAAGGACAGGCCGGACTCCTCGATCCGCTTGAGAAAATGCGCCCGCAGCTTTTCGGCGCGCTCCTTGTTCATCTCGGCCGAGACCTGCAGGAATTCGGTATCCGGGAAGCCGGTGGCCGATGTGTAGGGGACGGGAAGCGCCTCGGCATGGATGCCGACGAGGTGGCTCTCGAACCTGTCGGCAAGCGGGAGGGCGCAATCGAGAACGCGCTCGGCATCCTGTTCGTTCTGCAAAATGGCGACGATTGTCTTGAAGCGCATGACGTCCCTCAAATCTGCCGGCGCAAATGCGCCTCCGGCCCTCAAATGGCCGGCTCGAAAGTGGCCTGCCAGAAACGTCAGTAAAGCCTATCTGGTTCCGGAGGTCAGCCCGCGTTGGCGAAGCCCGCCACCATCGCCTCTACGTCCTTGCGCGCGGCATCAAGGGCTTCCTCGCTGCGGGCGCGGACGACGAGCTCGGTCCAGAACTTGCCGTCGCCATATTTGGGATAGGAGCCGATGATGGTGTCGGGATGCGCCTTCTGGATGTCAGCCAGCGGCCCGCCGATCAGGCCCTCGCCGAAGGGGCAGTGCACGGTGGCCGACAGCATCCTGGTGCCGGCCCTGAGCGTCGGCACGACATTGTCGAGCATGGCCTGGAAGATCGCCGGCACGCCGGCCATGACATGGACATTGCCGATGCGGAAGCCCGGTGCGACCGAGACGGGGTTGTCGATAAGGTCGGCGCCGCGCGGCATGCGCGCCATGCGCTTGCGCGCTTCGGTGAATTCGATGCCGCGCCCGGCATAGCTTGCTTCGAGCAGCGCGTAGGCCTTGGCGTCGTATTCGCAGGGCACGCCGAAAGCCTTGGCGACGGAGTCGGCGGTGATGTCGTCATGCGTGGGGCCAATGCCGCCGGTCGTAAAGACGTAGGTATAGCGCGCGCGCACGGCATTCACCGCCGCTACGATCTCGTCCTCCTCGTCGGGGACGATGCGCACCTCCTTCAGGTCGATGCCGATCGCCGTCATGATGTCGGCGAGGTGGCCTATGTTCTTGTCCTTGGTGCGGCCGGAGAGGATTTCGTCGCCGATGACAAGCATGGCGGCGGTGACGATTTCAGGCATGGCGGGCTCCGGCGGAAAAGGTCGCCTGAGATAACGCGGCCTGAGGCCGGCCGCAATGCGAAAGCCGGATGCGCGCTTGTGGCGGCGGTCGTTGCGGATATGGTGCGGTCGGTCGGGAGCGAGCGGATGAAAACATGCTGATTTCGATTGGCTCGTGGCTGCTCGCCGGCTTGCTTGTCGCGGCGCTCCTCGTCCTGCTCACCCTGATGCTCGCGACCTGGCGGATCGCGGCAAAGGCCGAAAGGCTGGTGCCGGCTTGCGGAAAGTTCGTCGAGATCGACGGCAACCGCATCCACTATGTGGAAGAAGGCGATGGCAGGCCGATCGTCTTTCTGCACGGGCTAGGCGCCCAGCTCCATCATTTTCGCCAAACGCTGTTCGGACGCTTCGGTGCCGGCTATCGGCTGATCGCGCTTGACCGGCCGGGCTCGGGCTATTCGGTTCGGGCGAGCGGCGCGACCGGCCGGCTGCCCGAACAGGCGGAAATCGTGCGGCGCTTCATCGAGGAACTGCGCCTGGAGCGGCCACTCATCGTCGGCCATTCGCTCGGCGGCGCCATCGCGCTTGCATTGGCTACAAAGTATCCGACAGCGATTTCCGGCATCGCGCTGCTCTCACCGCTGACGCATCTGGAAGTGAGGGCACGTCAGCGGTTTGACCTGCTTTATGTTCCATCGCGGCCGCTACGCCGCGTTCTGGCCTATACGGTGGCGATACCGGCAAGCCTTCGTTACGCGCAGCCGACAATGAAGTTCATTTTCGCTCCGCAGGCCGTCTCCGAAGGGTACATGACCGGCGGCGGCGGATGGCTCGGTTTGCGACCGTCTCACTACTTCGCCACGTCCACCGATGCCGTGGCCGTGGAACAGGACCTTGGCCAGATCGAAAGGCGTTACCGCGAAATAGCGATGCCGGCAGGCATTCTGTTCGGCACCGGCGACCGGGTGATCGGCGAGGCCGTGCATGGCGAACCGATGCTGGACAAGATCAACGGCCTCGACTTTGAGCGGGTCGAAGGTCTGGGCCACATGCCGCAATTTGTTGAACCCGAACGGGTCGTCGCTTTTATCCGGCGTATCGCCACGCGCGCTTTCGCCGACGTGAATTGATTTCGGCCAGCGTTCGCGCCGGGCCTCGCGGCTCTTCACGCTGCGTCACACGAAAGTGCCGGACATGCGGAAGGTTGCGCCGCATAGCCACCGGCGGCCGGCATGAAGCCTCTGGGGCTTTGCCGGTCGCGGGGGCGGTTCCAATTCTTAAAGCGCGTCGCACTGAACCGGATTCAGGCGACGCGCTTTGAGGCTTTGTTTGATACATGTCGTTGTCCCAGAATCGCTGCACACTTCTGGGCGACATGCATTAGTCGGAGACTTCGGTCTGCGGCCGGTCGCGGCCATCGGCGAGCTCATCATGCCACTTTCCTTCGGCGTCCTCATACTGGATACCGTCGGTGGTGCCGGCAACCTGCTGCTCGGACGAGGCGATCTCGGCTGCGCGCAGCGCCTCCTGGTGGGTGTGGAAAGTCTCGGAAAACGTCGAGCCGACCTTGTAGGCCCAGCCGCCATCATGCTCGACGATCTTATAAGTCAGCTTCGCCATGAAATCCTCCGGTTAAGAAGCCTGCTCAGTGCAGCTTTCCGTCGGGCAGCCTGTCTTCGGGAACCAGCACTTCCGATTCCCTGGCCGCCTCGATAAGGGCGCGACGTGCGTCCGCTGTCGAACGATACCCTTCCAGCGCTTTGAGGCAAGTGTCCAGAGCATCGCGATGGCGCTCGCCGCGATTGAGCGGCCAAACGGTCATCAGGCACTCGGCGGCCTCGCGGGTGCTGCTTATCTGTCGATACTTGCCGACATGGCCGAGCTCGACCACCACCGGCTTCTCAAAAGGTTTGCTGTCTATCATGGCCGCCAACGTAAAGCGGCCAAATTGGTTGCAGTTGTGGCGAGGATCCTGCGCCCAAACGTCTCAGGACCCCGCTGATCTTTTGCGGCTCAGCCGGCGGCCTTCATCCAATGCCGCATCGTCGTCACCGAACGCGCCAGCTGCGGCGCCGGATGGATTTCCTCGCCGAAGGTCGCCGCCGCGCGCCAGCCCCAGCGCGGGTCGGCGAGGAATGCGCGCGCCAGCGCCACCATGTCGGCACGGCCATCGGCGACGATCGCCTCGGCCTGGCCTGGGTCGTCGATCAGTCCCACGGCGCGCGTCGGAATGTCGGCGCCCTTGCGCACGGCCTCCGCCAGATGCACCTGGTAGCCGGGGCCGGGCGGCACCTGCTGCAGGGGCGAATTGCCGCCGCTGGAGCAGCACAGATAGGCGACGCCCTCGCCCTTCAGCGCCTTGGCCACCTCGATCGCCTCCTCGACGTCGAAACCGCCGTCGACCCATTCCTTCACCGAAAGGCGCGCGCCCAGCATCACGGACGGGGCGGCCTTCCTCACCGCCTTTGCGATTTCGAGCGCGAAACGCATGCGGTTTTCCAGCGACCCGCCCCAGCGATCGGTGCGCTGGTTGGAGAGCGGCGAAAGGAACTGGAAGATCAGATAGCCATGCGCGGCGTGCAGCTCGGCAAAGTCGAAGCCGGCGCGTTCGGCGCGCACGGCCGACTGCGCAAAACGCGCAATGAGCTCAAGGATTTCGTCATCCTCCAACGCATGCGGAACATTCCAGCCGGTGTCATAGGCGATGGCCGAGGCCGAAACCGTCTGCCAGGGATCTTCGCCAGGCTGCAGCGGGCCGCCGCCTTCCCAGGGTTTCCTGTTGGAGGCCTTGCGGCCGGCATGGGCAAGCTGGACGCCGAACTTCGTGCCGGGCGCGGCGACGTGCCTGGCGGCGTCGAGCGTGCGCTTGGCGGCCGCCTCGTTATCGTCCGAATAAAGGCCGAGGCAGCCATGCGAGATGCGTCCGCGCCGCTCGACGTCGGTCATCTCGACGGTAACCATGCCGGCGCCGGACATTGCCAGGTTCATCCAGTGATAGAGGTGCCAGTCGCTGGCTGAACCGTCCTCGGCTGAATACTGGCACATGGGGGCTACCGCGATGCGGTTGGGGAAGGTGAGGCCGCCGAGGGTGATCGGCTGGAAAAGCGATGACGTCATGAACGGGCTCCTGGAGGGATATCGCTATCTAGGCAGCCGAGGCGCTCCGCGCCAGACACGAGCCGGTGAAACTCCCGCTGGACCAGTCGGTTTCCAGGATTGCGCAGGTGGCCTTTCGCCGATGGTGCGGTTCCCGCGGTTCGAAGGACGCCGAACCGCACCATTTTTTTGTTTTGACGCAATTCCGGACGGAAAACCGTTTCACACTTTTCCTGAAATTGCTCTATCCCTTTGCGGCCAATACGGAGGTCGTCATGGAAGATCGCGTTCGCATCCGTTCGGAGGAGGTCCTTTCGGACGACTGGGCGGTGCTGAAGAAAACGGTGCTCGACTATCGCCGCCGTGACGGGCGGTGGGAGACGCAGACCCGCCAGACTTACGATCGCGGCGACGGCGCGGTGATCCTGCCGTTCGATCCGCGGCGCTCGACCGTGCTCCTGGTGCGGCAGTTCCGCTTCCCGGCTTATGTCGTGGGCCATCGCGAGCCGCTGATCGAGGCCTGCGCCGGGCTGCTCGACGAAAACGACCCCGAAACCGCCATCCGCAAGGAAGCGGAAGAGGAATTGGGCTACCGCTTGAAGGACGTGGAGAGGCTGTTCGCGCCATTCATGAGCCCGGGCAGTGTGACGGAGCGGCTCTGGTTCTTCACCGCGCGCTATTCGCCGGCCGACCGGATTTCCGACGGCGGCGGCGCGCCGGAGGAGGGTGAGGACATCGAGGTTCTGGAAATATCATTGGACGAGGCGCTGGCCGCCATCGCCGACGGCCGCATCGTCGATGCCAAGACGATCATCCTGATCCAGCACCTGAAGCTCAATCCGATCGGAGCCTGAGCCTGTCTTCGGTCGCGATGCTCCTCCACCACCGAGGCTTCGGAGGACACTCCTTCGTCTAACGACGAGCCTCGGTTGGCCTGCCGCCCGAAGCTCGAAGAGCGAAGGGTGGTGCGGACGACGGGAATCGAACCCGTACGATCAAGGATCGAGGGATTTTAAGTCTCTTTGATGAGTTGGTGTGGGCGACGGGATTTGAACCCGTAAGTGCTTGAAACACCGGCAGATTTTAAGTCTGCTGCGTATACCAGTTCCGCCACGCCCACTCCCACATTGTGGGAAAATCCCACTACTCTCCCACATGGTTTCACACGCGGTCGAGGCTTAGGATTTGCCGTTGACTACCACGAGCTTGGGGGTCGCGCCACTTTCAAGGAAGTCTGGACGGACCGGATGCCGGTGCCGTTTGTCACCTGCATCAAGCTTATCTGCGCCGTGCAGTACACCGCCCGTTCGTAGCGAGCCGCCCGTGGGCCTTAAGCTTCGTCATTCGCCTTTAAGGCAGCTGCAACACGTCTCTGGTGTGCTCTGCGATAACTACGAAACCCACTTAAAATGGCACAACCCAGACCGATACCAATTGCAGCTGGTATTCCATGATTGGGCGGCACATGGCCAATTAGATGCCCAAACATCCCAAACATCAACGCAGCCATAAACCCAACGAGTGAATTAACGACAAGCCCCAGTATATCAAGCAGGATTGGGTGATTTCGAAACAATGGCCACAACATGACCATCTTGCCAGTCTTCGTCTCTTCTATGTCAAACAGGATTGGGCCGTTTCGAAACATGGCTGTTTGCCTGCCTTCGCTTCCTGCTGCCTGGCTATGAAACTCCGATGGTACTAGTGGTGAAAATCTAACGCTTGATACCCGACGACAACGACCGCGATGGGCGCAAAGCTGCCGTTCAGGACGTGGGGAACGGTCGTGTCCCGCTGAGTGGTGTAGCTCGGCGGTGACGAAGCACCTTTTCGTTGCTCTTCGCCAGCCGGCGACTTTGCAGGCTCGACATCACGATCCCTCAGCGTCTCGGCGATCTCGCGATCGTCAAGCGTCCGGGTTTTGAGAAGTTCCCAGAGGTTGAGCGTGATCAAGCGGTGACGGTCGTGTCTGTGTCGGATGCGGGACTATCTGCTGCTTCCTCCAGAATGGCAACTCTGCCTGCCCGCTTACTAGCCGGGACCTAGCTCGCGATGCCATCCTCACAGAAACAACTGTGGCGTACACAGCTACGATTAGCGCGACTTCCAAAAAGATCGGGAACAGTATCAAACCGTCTAGAGGACCCGGCTCCTCAAAATCTTCAATTGGATTAGTGTGGATCCAAATGAACGTAAGGGAGAATACCGAAAAGACTACGATCAATAACGCGGCCGCATGAGCTAAATACTTGTGCCGCTTTGACTTGTATTTCATTGCCGATGCGACCGTTGGCGCAATCAAATTAACGGCCAAGCAGGCAAAAAATCCGTAATTTAGGAGATACGGAGGTAGCCTAAACATACGCGCGACTGCCTTCACACACCCGCTTCGACGACCTTATCAGCCAACGGCACCGTTGCTGCCCGCGTCGGGAGCGGCACTATCGGCCGGCGCCGCTGGCTTGGCAATACCCGCGTCTATGACAAACCGTTCCAGCTCGAAAAGCTTCCAGGAACCCCAGTCTAGTGCGAATTGTAGAAGCGCCGGCGACGCGCTTGGGGCCGTTTCCCGCCATTCCCTGTGGGTATCAAGCGTTAGGTTTTCACCACTAGACCTTAGAGGTTCGTGTCGACCCTCGGTTCGCTGACAAAGTCGCGTGTGCGTCGATGCTGTCCATTTTGTACGTCGGTCCGCCCGGCTTTTCCCAAAGGATTTCCCCCATTTTCTCTTTTTTGTGGGCATCGGTACCGGCAGTGGGAAGATCGCTTGACTGGAGGAAACATAGTGAAGCGATTTCAATGAGTTGGCGCGATGAAGTCAGGGGTTGAAAAATCTCGCAACCCAGGGATGCGCGGAGGCAAGCTAGGCTGACCGGCTAAGCCATTGAAAACATTGCTATGGACGCAAGGGATATTTTAAGTCCCTTGCGTCTACCAATTCCGCCACGTCCGCGCGCCGCGATTGAGGCATGCCCCAGACGACGGCCGATTGCAACCGTCGGTACGGCGCGATCATCGGTGCTGAAGCATGGTGCGCCGGAACCGCTGCGCTGTCGTCACGATCGTTGCCCGCGCGCCTCGCACAGAGAGGACTTTCGAGGTCGACTCTCGTGATAGAAGACAGCCAATGACCCTTCGGCCGGCTAATTCCAGGAGACCCTGACAAGGCCCTGGAAGTTCTCCACCTGGTCGGCTGTTTTCATCAGCGCAATTCTATATGCGCTCTTGTTGGCCAAGCCGTCCCAGACAAAAAACGTAACAACCGCGGCAACGATCAGAAGGATCGGTCGCATCGGAACCTCCCTCAAAATTCCCCGTATTCGCCATGTTATTATGATCCTCTCACGCCTCGAATACAAGCAATCGCTAATGTATGTGCCGGCCCGGCTTTGAGCGCGAGCTGCGTCGTCGAGATCGCTATCGGAATGACGATTAGCGCCCATATCGTTGCATTGCGCATCAGCCGGGGCGTGCGTGGGCGGGGTTCCGCTTTAAATTCATCCGCCAGAGGGCGGCTGGCGGCTGCCCAGATCCATTGTCGTGCGCGCCGATCTAATATTAGCGATGCTTAAAATGCTAGGTTCTCCGAACCGATCTCTTTAGCGTTTGTCTGCCAGCATCGGGCCGGGTTTGATGGTGAACCATGCGTGGGCCAGGCTGGATCAGGGGGCTGCGGGAGGCGGAGGCGCGGCAGTTGCGCAGCGAGATCGATCGGCTCGAGCGGGGTCTGATCGAGGCCGCCAACTCGAAGGCTAAATGGAACCTGCACGAGGTCGCGCACACGCTGCGCTGGCAGAAGGCGCGGCTTCGGCGGTTGGAGGAGTGCCTCACCGCAATGCCGGTCGGGAAGACAGTTTCGGGCCGATCCTGACCGGCCTGTTGCAGCCTTTCGGCCAAGCGTATCCGTCATGTCCGGCCCCAGCGGCGGGAGGGCAGTTGGAAAATGGCGTGATCGCGGAATTACGGTCTGCCGCGGGAACGCTAGTGTTTTCCACACGGCGGATCGATCCGCCGAGGCCGGCGTCTATCAGGCCCCCACCCATTCCCCCGCCCCTGCGGGCGCCGGCCACCTGATTTCCAAGAGATATTACGGGAAGAGCTTCCGCCGCCGCGACGATGGCAAACCTCAGAATTTGTAGCTGAAATTGACCCCGAGCGTCTGCAGCTTCACGTCCTGGTCGCGTTCGGTGAAGGTGTCTTGAGCATCGAAATGCTCCTTGCCGAAATCATAGTAGCGGTATTGCGCGCCGACGACGACATTGTTGCTCAACGCATAGTCGACGCCGGCGCCGAGGGTCCAGCCGGTGCTGGTGCGGGTTCGGGCAAAGGCCGTGCCTGCCGCCTGCGAGGTCTCGATGCCGGCGAAGGCGATGCCGCCAATGCCATAAAGCAGCACGCGATCCATGGCGTAGCCGGCCTTGGCGTTGATCGATCCGAACCACTTGACGTCGGTGCCGAATGTGTTTGCCGGGGCCGCTTCGGCGGCGCCGTCGATCGAGGCGTAGTTGAGATCGGCCTCGGCGCCGAGCACAGCCTGATCGAACTGCCAGAGCCCTGCGACATGGCCGCCGACGAAACCGCCGTCGATGTCGGGCTTCACCGAACCGCCGTCGACGGTGATGTCGGACCGGCCCCAGCCATAGCCAGCCTGCATGCCGGCATAATAGCCGGTCCAGTCGAAGCCAGGCGCGGTCATTGGCAGATCGGCAGCCACGTCCGCTGCCCAGGCAGACCCGGATAGCGTGGCGAGAAAGCCGGCACTGGCGAGCGTCAACCGACGCATCGAGCACTCCGAAATGGCGGTTCCGAAAGACTCCTTGACGCAACCTAGCGTTATTCGCCGAGAAACGGAATTGTATTCCTGCAACAGTGGTTTACGTCGGTGGGTTGCGCACACGATCTTCCAGGTCGCGCCGTTTCTCCTCGGGTGAGGCCAGCCGGCCGAAGGCGTATTCGGCAAGCACCGAGCCGGCGATGAACAGGGCGATCGGCGCGGCCCAGGCCCAGAACGAATGCAAGGTGAAGAAGGCTAGGCCGGCGCAACATGCCGACAGCACGAAAATTGCAAACCGGATCGTTCGTGCCATCTCTTCCGCACCTGAATGGCGTCCGGGTTTCAGTCTAGGCGATTTCGCCCCGTCGCAGGAGAGAGATCTGTCGGCGCCGGTTCCGTCTTAAAACAAATCGGTGTTGCCAACTGGTCAAAACCACGCCCGCTTGGCACAGTCGGGCAAACAGGAGTTTCTCATGGCAAGCCGCACCAATCCGACGAAACCCAAGCCCTGGACGGAGGTGGCGACGCATCTGGTCGATGTCGCGATGGGCCGAAAGCCGGCGGACCTGGTCATCCGCAATGGGCGCTGGGTGAATGTCCATTCGGGCGAGATCATCCCCGGCACCGATATCGCGATCGCGGCCGGCCGTTTCGCCTATTGCGGGCCGAACGCCAGCCATGCCATCGGGCAGGGGACGAAGGTCGTCGATGCCGGCGGGCGCTATCTGGTGCCCGGCCTTTGCGACGCGCACATGCATGTCGAGAGCGGCATGGTGACGGTGACGGAGTTCTGCCGCGCCGTGATCCCGCATGGCACCACCTCGATGTTCATCGACCCGCACGAGATCGCCAATGTGCTCGGTCTGCCGGGCGTGCGGCTGATGCACGACGAGGCGGTCGCGATGCCGATCAACGTGCATGTGCAGATGCCGTCCTGCGTGCCGTCGGCGCCGGGACTGGAGCATGCCGGCGCCGAATTGACGGTCGCCGACGTCGCCGAGGCGATGACCTGGGAAAACATCATCGGGCTTGGCGAAGTGATGAATTTCCCCGGCGTCGCTGCCAACAATCCGGTGATGTCGGGCGAGATCGCCGAGACGGTCAAGGCCGGCAAGACGGTCGGCGGGCACTATGCATCGCCCGATCTTGGCCTGCCGTTCCATGGCTATGTCGCGGGCGGGGCGGAAGACGACCACGAAGGCACGCGCGCCGAGGACGCGATAGCGCGCGTGCGCCAGGGCATGAAGGCGATGCTGAGGCTGGGGTCTGCCTGGTATGACGTCGCGGCACAGATCAAGGCGGTGACGGAAGGCGGCATCGACCCGCGCAACTTCATCCTGTGCACCGATGACAGCCATTCCGGCACGCTGGTGCATGAAGGCCATATGGACCGGGTGGTGCGGCACGCCATCAGCCAGGGCCTGAAGCCGGTGACGGCGATCCAGATGGCGACGCTCAACACCGCGCAGCATTTCAGGCTGGAGCGCGAGATCGGCTCCATCGCGCCCGGACGGCTGGCCGATCTGCTGATCGTTTCCGATCTCGCCCGGATGGCCATAGACGAGGTCTATGGCCGCGGCATCAGGCTGGCGAAGGCGGGCAAGCTCGAGATCGACATTGCGGCCTATGACTATCCGCAATCCGCGAAGAACACCGTCAAGCTCGGCAAGAAGCTTGCAGCCGGGGATTTCGACATTTTGGCGCCGCAGGGCGCCAACGAGGTGCGGGCGCGGGTGATTGGCGTGATCGAGAACCAGGCGCCGACGCGGGCGCTGGAGGCCGACCTGCCGGTCGAAGACGGCCTTGTCGCCATGGATCGCCGCAACGACATCTGCCAGATCGCCCTGGTCGAGCGGCATCGCGGCACGGGCGGCGTCACCAACGCCTTCGTCTCCGGCTTCGGCTATGTGGAAGACTGCGCGATGGCGTCGAGCGTGGCGCATGACGCGCACCACATCATCGTCGTCGGCACCAACAAGGAAGACATGGCCTTGGCCGTCAACCGGCTGGGCGAGGTCGGCGGCGGCGTCGTGCTCTATTCCAAGGGCAAGGAACTGGCGCTGGTCGAGATGCCGATCGCCGGCTTGATGTCGGACGAACGCGCCGAGATCGTCGCCGCCAAGGCCGAGCAACTGACCGGGGCGATGCGCAAGGTCGGCTGCTCGCTCAACAACGCCTATATGCAGCACTCGCTTCTGGCGCTGGTGGTCATTCCGGAGCTCAGAATCTCGGACGTCGGCTTGGTCGACGTGACAACGTTCCAGAAGGTCGATCTTTTTATCTGAGCGCCGGCTATCCGCCGGCGGCGATGGTCAGCACTCTGAACGGCGTGGTGATGACGACTTCGGCGACCGAGCCGACCGCCTTGCCGAGGCCCTGGCCGATATTGTTGAGCTGCGTCGGGTCGGACTCGTCCGAAGCAAGGCCGGCCGGCGTGCGCAGCCGGTTGCCGAGCAATTGCACCAGGATCGGGTTGTCCGCGAATTTGGCGTGGTTCAGGCCGCCGTCGCCGCCCTTGGCCTTGGTCAGGTCGACAACCGTGACGCCATAATTGACAAGGTCGGCCGCGTTGCCGTAGTCGCCGACGCGCGGCTTGTCGCCGGAAATGAAGCTCGACAGTTTCAGCGCCCGGTCGTCGCCCGAAAGCAGGATGGCGAACGGCTTGTCCGGCTTGCCGTAGCGGATCATCTGCTTCTTGAAGACATCGACGTCGATGTCGGGCGAGGCGAGGATGACATAACCGAGCTTGCCATGGAGATCGCGGTCGCCGGTGATGGCGAGCTGGCGCAGCGCCTCCATGGTCAGCCAGGTGCCCATCGAATGGGCGATGATGTCGATGCTCTTGACGCGTGTCTTGGCAAGCATCCTCAGCGTCGCTTCGAGGTCGTCGCGCGCGGCGGTCGAGCTGTCCTTGTCGTAGATATAGCCGGTCGCCTTGGCGCTCGATGCCCATGAGAACAGCACCGGCGTGCCCGGATATTTGGTGTCGTGAGCGATCTGCGTCAGCCGGTAGATGCCGTCGTCAAAACCGTTGTTGAAGCCGTGCACGAACACCAAAGCGCGGTCGCCGCGCATGGAAATGTCGGCGCCGACCGCCTTGGCGAATTGCTGCGCATCGCCATAGTGGACGACATCGGTGGCCGTGAACTGCTTGGCCGGGTTAGAGTCGGCCGAGCCCTTGGCGCGCTCGATTGCGCCGAGCTGATGGATCTTCGGCACGGTGACGTCGACGCGGGCATAACCGGTGGTCAGCGAACGGTCGCCGTCGAACACCTGGCGCGGATCCTTGGTTGCCTGCCGGCGGGTCGTGGCGACGAAGATCTCGTGGCTGGCGGCGATGTCGGAGGCCGGCGCCGCAACCGCCTTGCGGTTGAGAAGGTCATGCGCGCCTTGCCCGGCGCAGCCGCTGACGGCGAGCGCAAATGCAAGGCCAAGCACGATCTTAACACGAACGATCACCCGGGATCCCCCAAGGCGGCAAACCTCTCTTGTTATTTCGATAAAGGCAAGAGAGCTGCCGGGTTCAGTTCAAAGTCGATGTGATGCAGAAACCGCGCGGATGCGGTTACTGCGTGGCCAGTTGGCCGATGCGGTCGGTCACGTCGCGATCGCTGGCAAAGCCATCGTCCTCGCGCAGACGCTGGCCGATCATCTTCACCAGCTCAGGATTGTCGGCGAACTTGGTGTGGTTGAAGCTGTCACTACCCTTGACCTTGGAAAGGTCGACCACCGTGACGCCGTATGAGGCGAGGTCGGCGGCATCCCTGTAGTCGCCGACGCGCGGCCGTGAGCCGGCGATCAGGCCGGAGAGCCGCAACGCCCGGTCGTCGTCCGACAGGAGCAGGATGAATGGCTTGTCCGGCTTGCCGTAGCGGCGCATCTGGCTCTTGAAGACGTCGACATCGATGTCGGGCGAGGCGAGCACCACGTCGCCGAGCTTGCCGCTCAGGTCGCGGTCGCCGGTGATGGCGAGCTGGCGCAGCGTCTCCATCGTCACCCAGGTTCCCATCGAATGAGCGACGATGTCGATGCGCCGCGCGCCGGTCTGCGCCAGCATCCTCAGCGTCACTTCCAGCTGATCGCGCGCGGCGGCGGCACTTTCCTTATCATAGACATAGTCGGTGGTCTTGGCGCCGGAAGCCCAGGAGAACAGCACCGGAGTGCCCGGATAGCCGGAATCGTGGACGATCTGGGTCAGGCGGTAGACGGCATCGTCGAAGCCGGTGTTGTAGCCATGGACGAAGACCATGACGCGGCCACCACGGGCGTCGATGTCGGCGTTGAGGGTGCTGGCGAATTTCGGCTGCGTGTCGTAGCCGACCACTTCGGAGGCCATGAAATACTTTGTCGGGTCGTTCGACTTGCCGCGCGAACGCCGCTCGATCTGGCCGGTCTGGTGAACCGGCGGCACGGTGACGTTGACGCGGGCGTAGTTGAGCGTCGCGGAGCGTTCACCGTCGAAGACCTTGTTCGGGTCGTCGGAAGGCTTGCGCGTGGTGGCGATGAAGATCGAATGGTTGCCGGCGATCTCGGTCGCCTGCGTCGGCACGACGACGCTGCCCAGGATTTCCTGAGCCTGGTGGCCCGCGCACCCCGCCATCAGCAGGGCAAGGGCAATGATCAGAATTGTCTTCAACCGCACGTCGACACTTCCACTGGCATTTCCACTCTGGCCATGATCGGCCATCCACCTCCGCGGAAATCTCCCCGACAGGGGAAGTGAGGCGGAAGTAAGTCGTGTCCAACGGAAATGCGTTCAGCGCCGGGCGACGGCCATCGCACTGTTGCGCGAAAGCCAAAACGGCGGCAGGAAGGTTTGCCGGCACGGGCCAGGCAATTCTGGCTTGCCGGCGAGATCAAAAATGAGGGACTTGTGGTGAACAGCTTTTCCGCCCGCGTTGCCGTGGCTGCCGAAGCGATCCGCGGAATCTTTCCCGAAACGTCGCTGCAGGAGAACGACTATCTGTCGAAGAAGACCGGCGCCCGCATCCTTTTGAAGCGTGAGGACCTGACGCCGGTGCGCTCCTACAAGATCAGGGGCGCCTTCAACTTTTTCCGCAAGGCGCTGGCCGCCGGCAACAATGCCGAGCTTTTCGTCTGCGCCTCGGCCGGCAATCATGCGCAGGGTTTTGCCTTCGTCTGCCGCCATTTCGGCAAAAAGGGCGTCGTGTTCATGCCGGTGACGACACCGCAGCAGAAGATCGACAAGACGCGGCTGTTCGGCGGCGATTTCGTCGAGATCAGGCTGGTCGGCGACTTCTTCGACGATTGCTACCGCGCCGCCTTCGAGTTTACCGAAAGCGCCGGCGCACACATGGTGCCGCCCTTCGACCACAAGGACATCATCGAAGGCCAGGCGACGGTTGCCTATGAGATCGCGGCCCAGATGCCGGGCGGGCGCGTGCCGGACATCGTCATGCTGCCCGTGGGAGGCGGGGGCCTTGCCGCCGGTGTGACCCATTATCTCGCCGACCAGCATCGCGACACGCGCTTCGTGTTCTGCGAACCGGCGGGCGCGCCGAGCCTCCGCGAGAGCCTTGCCAGCGGCAAGCGCGTCAAGCTTGCCAAGGTCGACAATTTCGTCGACGGTGCCGCGGTGGCCGAGATCGGCCGGGAGCCGCTGCGCCATCTCAAGGACTTCACCGCCGATGCCGTCCGGCTGGTTCCGGAAAACCGGCTCTGCGCCACCATGATCGAGATGCTCAATGTCGAGGGCGTGGTGCTGGAGCCGGCCGGCGCATTGGCAATCGACGCGCTCAAGGATTTTTCGCGCAAGGAGATCAGGGGCAAGACCATCGTTGCGGTCGTCTCCGGCGGCAATTTCGACTTCGAGCGGCTGCCGGACGTGAAGGAGAGGGCGCTGCGCTTCGAGGGGTTGAAAAAGTATTTCATCATCCGTTTCCCCCAGCGGCCGGGCGCGTTGCGCGATTTCCTCGAGATGCTCGGTCCCGACGACGACATCGCCCGCTTCGAATATCTGAAAAAGTCGGCGCGCAATTTCGGCTCGGTGCTGATCGGCATCGAAACCAAGGACCGGCGCAATTTCGATCTGCTGAAAGCCAATTTCGACGCCGAGGGCGTGCAATATCAGGACATTACCGACAACGAGACGCTGGCGGGGTTCATCATATGAGCGCAAAGGGCATGGTCTTCGTCGCGCTGTTTTCCGGGATCAATGTCGGCGGCAACCGCATCGTCAAAATGGCGGAGCTCAAAGCCTTCTTCGAGAGCCTCGGCTTCACAGATGTCGCGACCTATGTGCAAAGCGGCAATGTCGTGTTCCGGGCGAACAAGGGCGACGCGGTGACGCTGACCAAGCAACTGGAAACGGCCTTCGAAAAGAAATGGGGTTTCAATTCGCGCATCATGGTGCGCGATGCCGGCTGGTTCGAGCGGTTGGTTGGGCAAAATCCCTATCCCGAGATCGCCGGCGAACCGACCAAGCTGCACGCCTATGTGCTGGAGCGCGAGCCGACCGCCGAGGAGACGAAGCGGCTCGCCGACAAATGCACCGGCCCCGAGAGCTTCGAGATCAAGGGCGACGTGCTTTACCTGCACGCACCGGAAGGGCTCGGCAAGTCGGTATTCGCCAATCTCATCCCGCGTACGTTGAAGGTACCGGGCACGGCGCGCAACTGGCGCAGCGTGCTGGCGTTGCTCGAAATGGCCGGCAAGGCCGGCGGCTGACCAATCACGCAATTCCGGACGGAAGGCCACGGCGAAGCCGCCGAGCCTAACCGCCAAGCACTTTTCCTGGAATTGCTTCGGGACTCAAGCGGCCTTTTGCCGGTCGAAGCTCAATTCCTCGCGGAAGGCAAAGCGCTTGATATGGTCGGCGACCACCGTCTCCAGCCGCTCCAGCGAAGCTTCATCGTCGGCGGCTAAAGCGATATGCAGCGCCCTGTCGTCGGCTTCCATCACGGTGCGGCCGATCGAGAGCTGGATGGCGCCGTGCTGCGGGTCGAACTCGACCGGGAACTTGTGCGACCAATGCTTGCAGAGCTGCTGCAGGTAGCGGCTGGCATGTTCGGTGGCGACATCGGCGCGGCTGGTCAGCATGAAATTCTCCTGGCGGATGAAGAAAACGCCAGCCTGGATGAGGCTGGCGCCAATTGCTGATAGATAGGCGAGGCCTGGCGAAACGCCAGCGGCCGCCGGTCAAATCGGCGCGGGATCGCCGGCCCTACCAAACACCCGTGTTGGGCATCGAGGCCCACGGCTCGGCCTTGGCCTGGGCCGGGCCTTTCTGCAGAAGCTCGATCGAGATGCCGTCGGGCGAGCGGATGAAGGCCATGTTGCCGTCGCGCGGCGGACGATTGATGGTTACGCCACTGTCCATCAGCTTCCGGCAGGTGGCGTAGATGTCGTCGACCTCATAGGCGAGGTGCCCGAAATTGCGACCGCCCTTATAGTCTTCCGGGTCCCAATTGTAGGTTAGCTCGAGCAGCGGCGCTTTCTCATTGATGCCGTTCTGCTCGTCTTCCGGCGCGGCGAGGAAGATCAGCGTGTAGCGGCCCTGCTCGTTTTCGTAACGGCGCACTTCCTTCAGACCGAGCTTGTTGCAATAGAAATCGAGCGACTGGTCGACATCGGCGACGCGGATCATTGTGTGCAGATAGCGCATGGCGGTTTCCTCGGGGTGTTGGGGTTGCGGGCACCATAGGGGCCACCCGGCGAAAGGGCAATCGTCCGACAATAGGGGCTGCGCGGTCGATTTCGGACCTTGCCATTTCGCCTTCCGGAAGCGCCGGCAAACAACATTTCAGCCTTTCCGGCGCTGAACGGTGAAAAAAGGCACGTCAGCCCTTGCACACCCCGGAAGCCGCAGTGTTAATCTCTTGGCAAGAATCAGTTGCGGTTCAGTTGAAAAAGGGGGCATTCTTATGGGGGAAAAAGCCTCTTTCACGAGGCGGGACGGAAGCCTTGACGACGCCTTGCAGCGGGACAATGGCGGCGATTCCGCCGAGCTTGTCGAAATCGCCGGCGCTATCAAATGGTTCGACGTGGCCAAGGGCTACGGCTTCATTCTTCCGGACGACGGCGTCTCGGGCGACATCCTCCTCCATGTGACTTGTCTTCGAAGGGACGGCTTCCAGACGGCGCTCGAAGGCGCCCGGGTCGTCTGCCTGGTGAAGCAGGGCGAGCGCGGACTGCAAGCTTTCCGGGTTCTTTCCATGGATGCCTCGACGGCTGTCCACCCGGCAGAACAGGAACAGCGCACTCACGTCACCGTGACCCCGGAGAGCGGCCTCGAGCGGGCCCTGGTCAAGTGGTTCAATCGCACCAAGGGTTTTGGCTTCCTGACGAGGGGCGAGGGGACGGAAGATATCTTCGTCCACATGGAGACGCTGCGGCGCTACGGCATAACGGAGCTCAGGCCGGGCCAGGTCGTGCTCGTGCGCTTCGGACGCGGCGACAAAGGCCTTATGGCCGCCGAAATCCACCCCGATATGGGCACCTTGTCGGTCTCGCACTAAGGGCCGCTCGACGCAGTCGAGCCGTCCCTTTGCCGCGGCGCGACCCTATTGTCCGAAAACCGGTTCCACTTGTCCGGATCATGGTCTAGATGATGCGACATCATGCTCCGTCTCTAGGACGTGGGTCTGGACGAGGTACCTGATGGCTCATCGCAATTGGCTGACCGCAGGCGCGCTCTGCGCCGCGATCGTTTTCGCTGCCTATTTCACCGGCCTGAAACCAGGCCTGGCGGATGCGATGCTGCTGCCCATCGATCGGACACCGCTTGTGGTGTCGACCGGCTCGGGCGAGCGTTCTTTCTCCATCGAGATCGCCGATACCTCCGCCGAACGCGAGGCGGGACTGATGTTTCGCCGGACGATGGCCGACGATCACGGCATGTTGTTCGTCTTCGAAAGATCCGACGAGGTGGATTTCTGGATGAAGAACACGCCGATGGCGCTCGACCTCGTCTTCGTCGGTGAGGACGGCCGGATCAAGGCCATCAAGCGTGGCGAGCCGGAATCCGAAGCCATCATCTCACCAGGACAGCCCGTGCGCTTCGTGCTTGAACTGAAGGCAGGCACGGCCGCCAAGGACGGCATCAAGGAAGGCGATCTTTTGCGCCATCCGGCCATCGGCGCGGGCGCCAGTTCCAACTGAAAAGCACGTTCTGCCGATGCAATTCTTTTCGCATGACGGTTTCGATCTTGCCTTTCTCGATCGCCAGCCGGCCTCGGGGCAGGGCGACCCCGTGCTGATGATCCATGGCTTTGCCTCCAGCCACTATGTCAACTGGGTCTCGCCGGGCTGGTTCAAGACGCTGAACGACGCCGGCTACCGGGCGATTGCCTTCGACCACCGCGGCCATGGCTCGTCATCGAAGAGTTATGACGAGGCCGATTACACGCCGGAAAAGATGGCTTCCGACGCGGCCGCTCTGCTCGAACATCTCGGCATCGGGCGCGCGCATGTCATGGGTTACTCGATGGGGGCACGCGTCTCGGCTTTCCTGGCGCTTTCCGATCCGGAGAAGGTGGCGACGTTGGTGTTCGGCGGGCTCGGCATCGGCATGGTCGACGGCGTCGGCGACTGGGATCCGATCGCGGCGGCCCTGTTGGCGGAGGATCCCTCTCAAACCACGCATCCGCGCGGCCGTTCCTTTCGCGCCTTCGCCGACCAGACGCGCAGCGACCGGCGCGCGCTCGCGGCCTGCATCGCAACCTCGCGCGAACTGCTCGGCGAGGAGGACATGGCGCGCATCGCCCAGCCGACGCTGATCGCCGTCGGCACGAAGGACGACATCGGCGGCTCGCCGGACGAGCTTGCGGCCCTAATGCCCAATGCCAGGGCTTTCCACATCGAGGGCCGCGACCACATGCTCGCCGTCGGCGACAAGAGCTTCAAGCAGCGCGTGCTCGAGTTCTATGCCGAAAACCCGCTCTGAGCGCGCGGGGCTCCCCGGCTGACCATGGTCGATCTTCTCGTCACCTACATGGAGATGCCCGCGCCGCCGCGGGGCGCGCCGCGCGCGTCGCCTTTGCCCGGCGCCATGATGGCGCGCGAAAGGCTCGGCCCTTGCAGTTATCTCGATCTCTACCGAGCGGTCGGCGGACCGGTGCAATGGGATCAGCGTCTGCGCATGGCGGAAGTGGAACTCGAAACGGTGCTTGCCGCCACCTCGACGCATATCCATGTGCTGCGCGTCGACGGCGAGGCCGCGGGCTTCTGCGAGTTCAACAATGTCGGGGAAGCGGCCATCGAGCTCGTTCATTTCGGACTGGTTCCGGCTTTCCAAGGGAAGCGATTGGGGCCGTTCCTGCTCGACCGGGCATTGCGCGCGGCGTGGTCGCATCGGCCGGAAAGGCTTTGGCTTCACACCGACACCTATGACCATCCGGCGGCGCAATCGGTTTACGGACGCGCGGGATTTGGCGTCTGCGCCCAGAGGACCGAAACCTTTCCTGATTAGGCGGAACTAAAGCGCGTCGCGCTGAACCGGATTCAGGCGACGCGCTTTAAGTCTTTGTTTTGATGCATGTCGTTGTCCCAGAACCGCTGCACACTTCTGGGCGACATGCATTAGCCGCGCGCTCTCGTGTCGGCGAGCGATCTCGCCATGACGCACAGCAGCTCGAACATTATCGTGGCGCCGGCGAGCGCCGTCATGCCGCCAAGGTCAAAAGGAGGCGCGACCTCGACGACATCGGCGCCGGCGAAATTCAATCCGTCGAGCAGCCTGACCATCTCCTGCGCCTCGCGTGTCGTGAAGCCGCCGAGCTCCGGCGTGCCGGTGCCGGGCGCCATGGAGGGATCGATGCAGTCGATGTCGAACGTCACATAGGTGGGACTGTCGCCGACCAGATCGCGCGCTTCCTGCATGACGGAAGCGGCGCCGCGTTTGACGAACTCCTCCATATAGATGATGCGCACGCCCTGGGCGGTCGCCCAGTCGTGTTCGCCCGGCTCATAGATCGAGCCTCGAATCCCGATCTGGACAATCCGCTTCGGGTCGAGCAGCCCTTCCTCGATCGCGCGGCGGAAAGGCGTTCCGTGCGTATAGGGATTGTCGCCGAAATAGCCGTCGTTGGTGTCGGAATGCGCGTCGAAATGAACCATGCCGACCGGCCCGCTGCGGGCCACGGCGCGCAGCACCGGCAGCGTCGTCAGATGGTCGCCGCCAGCGGCCAGAGGCAGGGCTCCGTCGGCAACGATCGCGGCAATGCCGTCCTCGATGCGCTTCAACCCATCGAGCAAGTTGATGGGATTGACAGAGAGGTCGCCTACGTCGGCGACATTGGCGATGCTGAACGGTTCGGTTCCCGAGACGTGGTGGACGCGGCGCATCAGGCTCGACTGGTTCCTGATTTCGCGCGGGCCGTGCCGGGCGCCGGCCCGGTTGGTTGTACCGCCATCCCACGGAATATCCCGACAAGGGCGATGTCGAGCCCCTGCGCGGTCGGCACGGCCGGGAGCCGCATGAAGGTGGAAAGCCCGGCAAATCGCGGCACCTGCGCGGCATCGACGGGTTGGAAGAAGC
Source organism: Mesorhizobium sp. Arg314 (assembly GCF_053714275.1). Lineage (NCBI taxonomy): Bacteria > Pseudomonadati > Pseudomonadota > Alphaproteobacteria > Hyphomicrobiales > Phyllobacteriaceae > Mesorhizobium > Mesorhizobium sp. Arg314. Next base: position 45,281 of record NZ_JBSKBP010000002.1, read on the forward strand.
TGTTTTCCATGATGACGGCCGTCTCGGAGCGGTTCACGATCGATAGTGATCGCAGGATCAGGAGCTCAGGCATAGGGGCAAGGCCCAACGGGCGGTGGGCCTATCAAACCTAGCCTTGCAATGCTTGCAGCGATCGGTCCAGGTTTTTCCTGGCGGGCGCCTCGAAGCGATCGCGGAAGGATTGCGTATAGAAAATATGCGGACGGGCGAGGAAGCTTTTCAGCACCGCCGCGCGGCCAGCGCGCCACATCGGCTCCTCCACCCAGCCATATTCCAGCCGGACCGCGCTCTCATAAGCGTCGAACACCGCAGGTTCGGCGCCGAGGATCGCCAGGTCCATGTCGAGCATATGGGCCGCATCGTTGACCGCGCGCTCGCCGCGGAGAGGCGGCAGTTGGTGCGTGGCAGTGGCGTTGATCATTGCTGCGATGCGGGCGAGGCGATGAGGATTGGCGCGGCCGGCGAGCCTTTTCTCGGCCAACGCCGCGCTCTTTGCCTCATTGTCCTTGGCGCGGCTGTCATAGACGGCGTCGTGGAACCAGATCGCGGCCTCGACGGCGCCCGGGTCATCGAGCAGGGCTCGGTATTCATAAGCCAGCGCCAGCATGGCCTCGATGTGGGCCATGCCGTGATAGTGGCGATCTTTGGCCTGATAGAGCGCGAAAAGCTCGTTTTTCAGCGCGTCGTCGATCAGCGTTTCGTTTTCCATGGCGAATTTTCCCGGGCTGGCGGCAAGACAGCGCAAGTCGCCGTCAACTTCAACAGCATAATCGTCAACCGATTGACCAAAATGCGCGGCGGCGAGAAGCTGCCGCCCAGGCACTGACGCAAAGGAGCTTGGCATGAGCGCGAACGCACCAAAACCGGGCACGATCGACATGAAGCTGGAGGCTGTGGTCATCCCCGTTGCCGACGTCGATCGAGCCAAGAGCTTCTATGTCGGCTTGGGTTGGAGGCTCGACGCCGACTTCGTGGTCGGCGATGCGTTCCGGGTCGTGCAGTTCACCCCGCCGGGTTCGCCTTGTTCGATCCACTTCGGCACGGGCCTCACATCCGCCGCGCCCGGTTCGGCAAACGTGCTTTATCTGATCGTGACCGACATTGAAGCGGCGCGCGCGGAACTGGTGGCGCGCGGCGTCGGGGCAAGCGAAGTGTTTCATCGAAACGGCCCCGGCCAGCCGCCGATCAAGGGCCGGCATCCGCAGGGGCTCAGCTATTCCTCCTTCGTCACCTTCAGCGACCCGGACGGCAATGGCTGGCTGTTGCAGGAGATCACCCAGCGTCTGCCTGGCCGTGTCGATGCCAAGGACACGATCTTCACCTCGGTGGCCGGCCTTGCCGCCGCGCTGCGGCGAGCGGCCGCGGCGCATGGCGAGCACGAGAAGCGCACCGGCGGGCAGTATGACACGAACTGGCCCGACTGGTATGCCGCTTACATGGTGGCGGAGCAGGCCGGAACGACGCTGCCGGTGTAGGCTCTGACGCCAAATTGCCGCGCTGAGAATGCGAAAATGGGCGATTTCGAACGCGATCCCCCGATCAAGGGTTCGTTTTCCATCGCCGCTTGAATTTGCGTGAACCACGTCCATTTGACAAAGCACTAAGGAAAATTGAGTTCAACCGTGCTATGATCTGGCCTATATGTGCCGCCGGAGAATGAGCAAGGCCGGAGAGCGTCGATGAACAGCGTTACGATTGCCCGCCCCAGCATGGTGCAGCCGGTCGATCCGATCTGGCGATCGATCCGCGATGAGGCGATGGATGCGGTCAACCGCGATCCGCTGCTCGCGGCCTTCCTCTATTCGACCGTCCTCAACCAGGAGAGCCTGGAGGAAACTGTTATTCACCGCCTGGCCGAGCGCCTTGACCATCAGGACATCGGCTCCGACCTCATCCGCCAGACCTTCAAGGCCATGCTGGCCGACGATCCGGACTGGAGCACCACGGTTCGCGTCGACATCCAGGCCTATTACGATCGCGACCCGGCCTGCGACCGCTTCATCATGCCGGTGCTCTATTTCAAGGGTTTTCACGCCATCCAGACGCACCGTCTGGCGCACTGGCTGTGGAACCAGGGCCGCCGGGACTTCGCGCTCTATTTGCAGAGCCGCTCGTCGTCGGTGTTCCAGACCGACATCAACCCGGCCGCGCGGATCGGCAAGGGTATCTTCATCGATCACGCTACCGGGCTGGTCGTCGGTGAGACGGCGGTCATCGAGGATGACGTGTCGATCTTGCACGGCGTGACGCTTGGCGGCACCGGCAAGGCCAATGGCGACCGTCATCCGAAGATCCGCCGCGGCGTGCTGATCGGCGCCGGCGCCAAGATCCTCGGCAATATCGAGGTCGGCCACTGCTCGAAGATCGCCGCCGGTTCGGTCGTGCTGTCGCCCGTGCCGCACAACAAGACGGTTGCCGGCGTGCCCGCGCGGGTCGTGGGCGAGACCGGCTGCGACCAGCCTTCGCGGCAGATGGACCAGCTCCTGCCATCGCAGAGCATGGACCACGTGGTCAGCTTCGACATCTGACTTTGCCGTCGCGGCGCCTGCCGAATTCCGGCCGCCCGGTTCGGTCCGCTTTGTCCTATGCAATTGTGCCGGCTTGCCTTTACATGGCCATTGTTGGCGTGTCAGAAGCGCGTTCCAACGAACATGGCCGACATTTCGGAGAAGACTTTTGAAGCCTGACGAAATCAGAAAGCTCGACGCTTATTTCAAACGCGTCTTCCAGAATCCCAAGCTGCAGGTCAAGGCGCGTCCGCGCAAGGAAGACTCCGCCGAGGTCTATGTCGGCGACGAGTTCCTCGGCATCGTCTTCAAGGACGAGGACGACGGCGACTATAATTTCTCGATGGCCATTCTCGACATCGATCTGGCCTGAACGACACCGTTTCGGCAGGGGGTGTGCGACATAGCCGCCCGCCCGGCCGCAATTTCCAGGCGAGATACCGCCGAAGGTTTGTTTTGACGCAATTCCGGACGGAAAACCGCGACGCACTTTTCCTGGAATTGCTCTAATCCCGGCAGTGCCGCGGGATATGCACCCGCCGCCAGCTGGTCGAACCTTCCCGCACCACCACGCGGCGCGCCACCGTCCCATATGAAGGCGGAATTTCCCGCACGCGTACCTGTTCCGGCCGCACCAGCACTTCGTGGGCGACGCCTTCGTATTCCGCCGGCAGAACCACGCGTCGGACGCGCTCCGGTTGGACCACGATCGTTTCGGCGACGCGCGCGTAGCGGGCCTTGCGCCATATTTTGCACATCACCTTGCGGCCATGGATGACGCGCCATTCCCAGGCATAGCCGCCGTCGTCGACCTTGACCGTGTGGTAGACCGTACGTGTCACCGCCGGGACGGTCTCATAGGTGACGCGCGGCGGCCCAATCTGCTCCACGCCCTGGTAGGTGCCGTAAATCGGCGCGTCGTAATCGACCACCTGTCCGCCAGGGCTCACCATCACATCCTCATAGACGGTGTCGTATAGCGCTGGCCTGTGGATCGGCTCATAGCATTCGAGCGCGCGGCCGCCGGCGGCGGTTTCAGAGACGCTGGCAAGCATCGCGACTGCCGCCAGCGATGCGGAGCTTTTGCGGATCATGACATTCCCCCGTTGAAAAAGGACGCCTTCACAACGCAGGACTGTAGCGGAAGGTCCGGGGGCGGACAGCGATTTCAAGGCTTTTCGTTAAGCGGCGCGGTTAAGGAATTGCTACCTTGCGGATGGCTTCGGCCGGCCAACCGGGAGCGAGCCCGTCTCGTGGGGCCAAGCGGCCCCGTGCTTCGCCGGCCGCAGCGCTTGATTCGACTTAACCAGATGGCTAGGAGAGGCGGCCTTGCGCTAGGGTGAGCCGGCATCCTATTTAGGTCCTAACCGATTCAGAACGATTCCGCGCGATTGCTCATATATCAAGGTGCCGGAATCCATCTCCAACAAGGGTAGTCCATGAAGAACCCCGTTGAAACCTACATGAACCTCGTTCCGATGGTGGTCGAGCAGACCAATCGCGGCGAGCGTGCCTATGACATCTTCTCGCGTCTCTTGAAGGAACGCATCATCTTCATCACCGGCCCGGTCGAGGATGGTATGGCGACGCTGGTTTGTGCACAGCTTTTGTTCCTCGAGGCGGAGAATCCCAAGAAGGAAATCAACCTCTACATCAATTCGCCGGGCGGCGTCGTCACCTCGGGCATGGCGATCTACGACACCATGCAGTTCATCAAGCCGGCCGTGTCGACGCTCTGCATCGGTCAGGCCGCCTCGATGGGTTCGCTGCTTTTGACCGCCGGCCACAAGGACATGCGCTTTGCCACGCCGAACGCCCGGATCATGGTCCACCAGCCGTCGGGCGGCTTCCAGGGCCAGGCTTCGGACATCGAACGTCATGCGCAGGACATCATCAAGCTGAAGCGCCGCCTGAACGAGGTCTATGTCAAGCACACCGGCAAGAGCTATGACGAGATCGAGAGGACGCTCGACCGCGACCATTTCATGAGCGCGGACGAGGCCAAGGATTTCGGCCTGATCGACAAGGTCATCTCAAGCCGCGAGCCCGCCGAGGCAGCCACCGCCTGAGCCTGGCGGTCGACAGCCAGATGGCAGCATAACGCGCTTTTGGCGCCGCTTGCGGCATTTCGGCCACATTTGGCTGTTCCCTCAGGCGTTGGGATTGCCTACGTTAAGGCTATGTTGATTTTCGACGGCTTAGCTTTGCATGGGGTTGCTGCGAATCATTGCCGCGTTTTCTGAATTGTGTTTCGTACGGAATGCGCTGTGTGAGCCGGGACACTGGCGGTGGCGGATTCCCGCGATAGATTGGTGAGACGTCACTCAAGCCAGACCACCGGCGGGCGTTGGTGAAAGGACAGAAAAATGAGCAAGGTCAGCAACGGCGGCGGTGATTCAAAGAACACGCTTTACTGCTCGTTTTGCGGCAAGAGCCAGCACGAAGTCCGCAAGCTGATCGCCGGGCCGACGGTCTTCATCTGCGACGAATGCGTCGAGCTCTGCATGGACATCATCCGCGAGGAGAACAAGACCTCAATGGTGAAGTCGCGCGAGGGCGTGCCGACACCGCAGGAAATCCTCAAGGTCCTCGACGATTACGTCATCGGCCAGCCTTACGCGAAGCGCGTGCTGTCGGTGGCGGTCCACAACCATTACAAGCGCCTCGCGCATGCCGGCAAGAACAACGATGTCGAGCTGGCCAAGTCGAACATCCTGCTGATCGGCCCGACCGGCTGCGGCAAGACGCTGCTGGCGCAGACGCTCGCCCGCATCATCGACGTGCCCTTCACCATGGCCGATGCGACGACGCTGACCGAGGCCGGTTACGTCGGCGAGGACGTGGAGAACATCATCCTGAAGCTGCTGCAGTCGGCCGACTACAATGTCGAGCGCGCCCAGCGCGGCATCGTCTATATCGACGAAATCGACAAGATCTCGCGCAAGTCGGACAACCCGTCAATCACCCGCGACGTGTCGGGCGAGGGCGTGCAGCAGGCGCTGCTCAAGATCATGGAAGGCACGGTCGCTTCCGTGCCGCCGCAGGGGGGGCGCAAGCACCCGCAGCAGGAATTCCTGCAGGTCGACACCGCCAACATCCTGTTCATCTGCGGCGGCGCCTTCGCGGGGCTCGACAAGATCATCTCGGATCGCGGCCGCAAGACCTCGATCGGCTTCGGCGCCACCGTGGCTTCGCCCGAGGACCGGCGCACCGGCGACCTGTTCCGCCAGGTCGAGCCGGAGGATCTCTTGAAATTCGGCCTGATCCCGGAATTCGTCGGCCGTCTGCCGGTTCTGGCGACGCTGGAAGACCTCGACGAGCCGGCGCTGATCCAGATCCTGACCGAGCCGAAGAACGCGCTCGTCAAGCAGTATCAGCGGCTGTTCGAGATGGAGAATGTCGACCTGACCTTCCATGAAAACGCGCTGTCGGCGATCGCCAAGCGCGCCATCGAGCGCAAGACCGGCGCGCGCGGCCTTCGCTCCATCATGGAAGCGATCCTGCTCGACACAATGTTCGAGCTTCCGGCGCTGGAAGGCGTGCGCGAAGTGGTGATTTCGGAAGAGGTGGTAACCGGCAGCGCCCGGCCGCTCTATATCTATTCCGAGCAGAAGGAAAAGAAGGGCAATGTCAGCGCCTGAAATGGCATCTGGACCCACAATTTTCATGGAACGGCGCCCGCGTGGCGCCGTTTTGCTGTGAGAGGCGTGGGGCTGTGCAATGGAAGGGATCGAGCAACCGTGTTAACCCTTGATCTTTGCCCCGGCTGCATCCACCTAACACCAGAAGGCCGAGGCGCCGCATTCTGTGCTGTAAAACTCCCGTCACAAACGGTGGTAGGCGGAACGACACTCGGTCGTTAATATGAGATTCGCGGTTGGCTAAAATAAGCGGCCGCGACATGAAAGGTTGGACAATGGCCAAGATATCCAAGGCTTCCGGCGACGGCGTTTTCGCAGTCCTCCCACTGCGCGATATCGTCGTGTTCCCGCATATGATCGTTCCGCTCTTCGTGGGCCGTGAAAAGTCGATCAAGGCGCTGGAAGAGGTTATGGGTCAGGAAAAGCAGATCCTGCTTGCTACCCAGATGAATGCAGCCGACGACGATCCTGAGCCCGATGCGATTTTCGACATCGGCACGCTCGCCAATGTGCTGCAGCTTTTGAAGCTTCCCGACGGCACCGTAAAGGTGCTGGTCGAGGGCGCCTCGCGCGCCAAGATCGTCTCGTTCACGGACCGCGCCGATTTCCACGAGGCACGCGCCACCGCGCTGGCCGAGCCGGAAGAGGAAGAGGTCGAAATCGAGGCGCTGGCCCGCTCGGTCGTCACCGACTTCGAGAATTACGTCAAGCTGAACAAGAAGATCTCGCCCGAAGTGGTGGGGGCCGCCAGCCAGATCGACGACTATTCCAAGCTCGCCGACACGGTTGCCTCGCATCTCGCCATCAAGATCCCCGAGAAGCAGGAGATGCTCGCCACGCTTTCCGTCAAGGAGCGTCTGGAGAAGGCAATGGGCTTTATGGAAGCCGAAATCTCGGTGCTCCAAGTGGAGAAGCGTATCCGCTCGCGTGTCAAGCGCCAGATGGAGAAGACGCAGCGCGAGTACTACCTCAACGAGCAGATGAAGGCGATACAGAAGGAGCTCGGCGAAGGCGAGGACGGCCGCGACGAGGCCGCCGAGATCGAGGCGCGCATCAAGAAGACCAAGCTTTCCAAGGAGGCCCGCGAGAAGGCGGAAGCCGAACTGAAGAAGCTGCGTTCGATGTCGCCGATGTCGGCTGAATCGACGGTCGTGCGCAACTATCTCGACTGGCTGCTGTCGATCCCGTGGGGCAAGAACTCCAAGGTCAAGCAGGATCTCGCCTTCGCCCAGAACGTGCTCGACACCGATCATTTCGGCCTCGACAAGGTCAAGGAGCGCATCGTCGAGTACCTGGCCGTGCAGAGCCGGCAGAAGAAGCTCAAGGGGCCGATCCTGTGCCTCGTTGGACCGCCCGGCGTCGGCAAGACCTCGCTCGGCAAGTCGATCGCCAAGGCGACCGGCCGCGAGTTCATTCGCATGGCGCTCGGCGGCGTGCGCGACGAGGCCGAGATCCGCGGCCACAGGCGGACCTATATCGGCTCGATGCCCGGCAAGGTCATCCAGTCGATGAAGAAGGCCAAGAAGTCCAACCCGCTCTTCCTGCTCGACGAGATCGACAAGATGGGCCAGGACTTCCGCGGCGATCCGTCGTCGGCCCTGCTGGAAGTGCTTGATCCGGAACAGAACTCGACGTTCATGGACCATTACCTCGAGGTCGAATACGACCTGTCGAGCGTGATGTTCGTGACGACGGCGAACACGCTGAACATCCCTGCGCCCTTGATGGACCGCATGGAGATCATCCGTATCGCCGGCTACACCGAGGACGAGAAGATCGAGATCGCCAAGCGTCACCTGATGCCCAAGGTGATCCGCGATCACGCCTTGCAGCCGAACGAGTTCTCGGTCGGCGAGGACGCGATCCGCGGCATCATCCAGACCTACACCAGGGAAGCCGGCGTGCGCAGCCTTGAGCGCGAGCTTATGAAGCTCGGCCGCAAGGCGGTGACCGAGATCCTGCGGACGAAGAAGAAGACGGTGAAGATCACGGCGGATAACCTCGCCGATTATCTCGGTGTGCCGCGCTTCCGCTTCGGCCAGGTCGAGGCCGACGATCAGGTCGGCGTGGTCACTGGTCTTGCCTGGACGGAAGTCGGCGGCGAGCTGCTGACGGTCGAAGGCGTCATGATGCCCGGCAAGGGCCGCATGACGGTGACCGGCAATCTGCGCGACGTGATGAAGGAATCGATCTCGGCGGCGGCGTCCTATGTCCGCTCAAGAGCGATCGATTTCGGCATCGAGCCGCCGCTGTTCGACAAGCGCGACATCCACGTGCACTTGCCGGAAGGCGCGACCCCGAAGGACGGCCCGTCTGCAGGTGCTGCCATGGCCACTGCCATCGTGTCGGTGCTGACGGGTATCCCGGTCAGGGCCGATGTGGCGATGACCGGCGAGATAACGCTGCGCGGCCGCATCTTGCCGATCGGCGGCCTGAAGGAGAAGCTGCTCGCGGCTCTGCGCGGCGGCATCAAGAAGGTCCTGATCCCGGAAGAGAACGTCAAGGATCTGGCGGAGATTCCGGACAATGTGAAGAACGGCATGGAGATTGTCCCCGTCTCGCGGGTCGGCGAGGTGCTCGCGCACGCGCTCACCAGGATGCCGGAGCCGATCGAGTGGGTCGAGCCGGTTAATGCGCCGGCTCCGGTCGACAGCGGCGACGATGCTGGAAAGTCACTTGCACATTAGCTGTTGCTAACATTGCAGCGCACAAAGAGAGAGCCGGGTCTTCAGCCCGGCTTTTTCATGTGAAAAAGCGACGAAAAAATGGAAAAAAGCCCGGAATTCCGCGGTTTTCGGCTTGGGTTCCGGAACGCTTCTTTCTAAAGTCCGTTTCCTGCCGGATGAGTCGTAAGTTCCGGTTTTCTCATGGAAGGGAATTTTTATGAACAAGAACGAACTGGTGTCCGCCGTCGCCGACTCCGCAAGCATTTCGAAGGCTGACGCGCAGTCCGCCGTCGATGCGGTGTTCTCTGTGATCACTGGCGAACTGAAGAAGGGCGGCGATGTCCGGCTTGTCGGCTTCGGAAATTTCACCGTGTCAAAACGCGCTGCTTCGACCGGCCGCAACCCGCAGACCGGCGCGGAGGTGAAGATTCCGGCGCGCACCGTGCCGAAGTTCTCGGCCGGCAAGGGCCTCAAGGACGCGGTCAACTAAGACCTTTTTCTTTAAGAGCAGAAAAGCCGGGCTTGCCCGGCTTTTCTTTTTGCAGCGTCAGGCTGTCGGCGCGTCGGCGCGCATCAGGCCTTCCTGTTTCAAATCCGCCCACAGCGCCGCCGGTATCTTGGTATCGAGCAGCGCCCGGTTGCTTTCGACTTCGGCCGGCCGCTGGCCGCCGGGGATCACCGACATCACCGAAGGATGCTGCAACGGGAATTGCAGCGCCGCCTCGATCAGGCGCACATTGTGGCGGCCGCAGACGGCCTCGATGCGCGCCACGCGATCAAGGATCTCCTTCGGCGCCTCGCTGTAATTGTAGAAGGCGCCGGGCTTCGGTCCGGTCGCAAGCACCCCGGAATTGTACGGGCCGCCCAGCACGATGCCGATGCCGCGCTCTTGGCAAAGCGGCAGGAAGCTGGCAAGCGCCTCCTGCTCGAGCAGCGTGTAGCGTCCGGCGAGCAGGAACAGGTCGAAATCGCCGCGCTCGGCGAGCGTCTGGGCGACCTGCCACTCGTTGATGCCGCCGCCGAAGGCCTTGATCACGCCCTGGTCGCGCAGCGCCATCAGCCCGTAATAACCGGACGACATGAACTCCTCGATGCGGGCATCCGAGGCTTCCTTGCTGCCATGGGTGAAGATGTCGACGTCGTGGACGAAGAGGATGTCGATGCGATCGACGCCGAGGCGCTCCAGCGAGGCCTCGAAGGAGCGCATGACGCCGTCATAGCTGTAGTCGTAGACTTCCCGGCGCGACGGCGTCTCGAAGAACTTGCCGATGCCGGTGCGCTGATCCGGCGGGGCAACGCGCATGATGCGGCCGACCTTGCTCGACAGCACATAGTCGTCGCGCTTTCTGCCGCGCAGGAAAGGGTTGAGGCGGGTTTCCGAGAGGCCGAGGCCGTAGAGCGGCGCCGTATCGTAGTAGCGGCAGCCCGTCGCCCATGCAGCTTCCAAGGTGGCATTGGCGTCCTCGTTGGAGACGGCGCGGTAGAGATTGCCGAGCGGCGCGGTGCCGAAACCGAGCTCGGTGAAGGTGATGCCGCCATTGCCGATGCGGTCGAAATGCCGTGTCTTCATGTCTGACGATGTCCCGGAGTGATTTGTCTGACATGACACTATCACGCTCGTGGCCCAGCAAAAGTGCCGAGGCTCGTTGGACAGCGATTTTCGCGGTGGTAGCATGAGCAAAAAGCAGGCCTTTCGCGGGCGGTGAACCGCCAATCACAGAGCCTTGCGATACCTCGGCAGACAGGGCGAGCCGTCATGACCAAAGCCGGATCCGGGATGTTCGCGACCGCGCTGGACGAGCTTGGCGCGGTGCTGGCGCGCACGGATGAAACCCGGATCGACGCCGCCTGCGAAATGCTTGCCGGCGCCGGCAAGATCGCCGTCTATGGCTGCGGCCGCGAGGCGCTGCAGGTCAAGGGCTTTGCCATGCGGCTCTACCATCTCGGCCTGCCGGTCTCCGTCGTCGGCGACATGACCACGCCGCCGCTCGGGCAGGGTGATGTCTTCCTGGTGAGTTCAGGGCCAGGCGAAACCACCACGGTGCTGACCTTGATGCGGGTTGCCCACGAGGCCGGCGCCAAAGTGCTGCTTTTGACGGCGGAGGCCGGCGGCAGCGCCGCGAAGCGCGCCGACTTCACCCTGCTCATTCCGGCGCAGACCATGGCCAGCGACCAGGGCGCGGCAAGAACCTCGGTGCTGCCGATGGGCTCGCTGTTCGAAGGCGCGCTTTTCCTTTTGTTCGAAATCATGGTGCTGAAGCTTAAACGCCTGACCAATGCCACGCCGGAAGCGATGCGCGCCAGGCACACCAACATGGAGTAGGGGATGCGTTACGAACTGATGCTACCGCACCAGATCCGCACGGCGATCGACGAGAACTGGCCGGTCGTGTTGCCGCTCGGCGTGCTCGAATACCATGGCGAGCACATGGCGGTCGGCATGGACACGCTGGCCGTCATCAAGACGGTGGAGCTGATCGAAAAGGAAAAAGACCTCGTCATCCTGCCGCCCTTCTACTACGGCGCGGCGAGCTATGCGGTGGCGGCGCCGGAAGGCAGCGGCTCGGTGCAGGTCGGCGGTAAGGTGCTTTCACCTTTCGCGGAGGAGCTGTTCCACGGCCTGCTGCGCATCGGCTTCCGCAACATCCACGCCATCATCCACCATCAGACCGAGAATTTCGCGGCGGGCATGCCGACCGATCTCGCCTTCAAGACCGCCGGCCGGCAGGCGATCTTTCGCTTCCTCGAAAATGAGCGCGGGGAGGGCTGGTGGGGTTCCGACAAGATGGTCGACTACTATGCCGGCCATGCCCAGGGCGAGAATGTCTTCAACTGGGTGCAGGTGCATCCGCTGATGCCGGCCACGATGAACGGCAAGTACCCGTTCGACCATGCCGGCAAAGGTGAAACGTCGCTTATGCTGGCGCTGTGCCCTGAGGCGGTGGACGAGAAGCATTTCGCCGACAACACCAGCTGGTACACGAAAACCGCCGCGGAAGCCTCGGCGGGTCTCGGCAAGATAGGCGTCGCGATGATCCTCGACCATCTCAGGGCGATCTTGGTGCGATAGGCGCGGTTCTTCCTTCTCCCCTTGTGGGAGAAGGTGGATCGGCGCGTTAGCGCCGAGACGGATGAGGGGTGTTCCAGCGGAGTGACACATCGGCGCTCCCTGGAGCACCCCTCATCCGTCGCCTTCGGCGACACCTTCTCCCGCAAGGGGAGAAGGAGAAGTCCAGCTATTTCACCGAGCCGGCCGTCATGCCCATGATCAGATAGCGCTCGAGCGCGATGCCGATGATCGCCAGCGGCGCGATGGCGGCCGTGGCAAGGGCGGCCATCGACCACCAGTTGATGCCTTGCGAGCCGGTCTGGCTCGCCACCATGACGGGAATCGTCTTGGCGTCCGTCGACGTCAGAAGGGCCGCGAAAAAATATTCGTTCCAGCACAGCACCATTGCCAGGATGAAGGCGGCGACCATACCCGGCAGGGCAATCGGCATGACGATGCGAAAAAAAGCGCCCCAGATCGACAGGCCGTCGACCAAAGCAGCTTCCTCCAGCTCGATGGGAATAGAGTTGAACTGGTCGCGCATGACCCAGATGACGATCGGCAGCACCATCAGCGTGTAGAGGAGCACGAGCCCGATCCGCGTATCGAGGAGTGCCACTTCGCGGTAGAGCACCAGGAAGGGGAGCGCCAACACGACCGGTGGCAGGATCAACTGCGACAGGAAGAAGAAGGAGATGTCCTCGTTCTTGAACCAGGCGAACTTGTAGCGGTAGCGGGTGAGGCCGTAGGCGGCGAGGCTGCCGATGATGATGGCGAGGCCCGATGCCCCCACGGAGGTGATGACCGAATTCATGAAGCGTTTCAGGAATTCGTCGCGCACGGTCGATGTCTGGAAGATCGAATCCGGTGACAGGCCGAGCGACCGCCAGCCCTTCCAATCCGGTTGGAAGTCGACGAAGGGGACCAGATGCCCTTGAGTGACGTCGACCGCCGATTTGAACGAGGTGGTGATCGTCCAGTAGATCGGGAACAGGCAGACGAAGGCCCAGAAGACGAGCGCGCCATAGATGAAGACGCGGCTGGTGATGAAGCTCGCCGGAGAACGGATTTCGGAGACGGTATAGTCGGTGGTCTGAACGCTCATGATCCGGCCACTCAGTTGACGTTGCGCACAAAGCGGTTGGCGAGCTTCAGGAGCCAGGTCACGAACACCACGATGATGACCAGATAGGCCATCGCCAGCATGGTGCCATAGCCGACATTCGAGCGGTCGCGGTATTCGCGGTAGATAAAGCTCGACACGGAATCGGTCGCACCGCCCGGGCCGCCCGAGGTCACCGTGATGATGATGTCGGCAAGCTTCAACTTGAAGATGATGCGCAGGATGACGGCGGTCACTGAGACCGGCAGCATCAGCGGGAAGGTGACCTGCCAGAAGGTCTGCCATGCGGTCGCGCCGTCGACGCGCGCCGCCTCCAGCACCTCGCGCGACATTGCCTGCAGGCCGGCCAGCAGCATGATCATCATGAACGGAATGAAGGTCCAGGCATCGAGGATCATGATCGCGATGCGCGCGGTGATCGGATCGGAGAAGAAGGCGGGGTTGTCCCAGCCGAGATGGCGCGCCAACGTCGCAGCCGGTCCGAACCGGTACTCCATCAGCGATTTGCCGATCATCCAGGACACCGCGACCGGCGACAGCATCAGCGGCATCAGGAAGACGACGCGGAAGAATTTTCGCGCCCGGATCTGCGCGTTCAGCAACAGCGCCAGGCCGAAGGCGATGACATATTCGACCAGCACCGCCAGCACGTAGAGCACCATGTTGAACAGCGCATTGCGGTAATAGGGATCGCTCAGCATCTGCCAGAAATTGTCGAGCCCGTTAAACCTGCGGCCACTGAAGGAACTGAGGTTCCAGTCGGTGAGCGCGATGTAGAAACCGAACAGCGTCGGGAAGATCACCATGGCGATGGTAAAAAGCAGCGCCGGCAATAGGAACAGCGCGCGCTGGCCGTCCTCGCCACGCGTCAGAACCTGCCATGCGCCGAGCGCTGCGCCCCATAGGATATAGGCGTAGATCACCGGACGCCAGGTGTCGAAACCGACGGCGGACATCTCGGTCTTGTAGAGGATCTGCACGACGATGATCGCCAGAAGGCCAAGTGTTGCGATGGCCAGCACGCCCCAGCCGAGGCGCTTGCGGCCGGCCGGGATCAGGTCGGCAGGATGTGCCGACCACGCATTCGCGGTCGAAGTCTGCTCAGCCACGCTCTTGCCCCTTGCGTCAACCTAAACATGCGGCCCGGCGACGAGGTCGCCGGGCCGCGACTTTTCGATGTGACAGCCTACATGCCGAGCGAGGCTTTGTAGAGCTTGACTTGCTTTTCACGGCCGATCTGGTCGGTCAGCTTTTCCCAGGCGGCGGCGATGGCGTCGGCGCCTTCCTGTGCCTTCATCTTGCCGGCGAAGGTGTTGGCCAGAATGTCCTCGGCGGCCGAGTAGTACTGGAAGATGCCGGGGATGCGCGGTTCGATCGCCGCGTTTGGGTGGTTGTAAGAGTCGCCCTCCGACTTGAGATAGGAGGTGATGAAGGCCTCGGCATAGCCCGCCGCCACCCATTCCGGAATGTTGAAATGGGAGTTGCGGTAGGGCTGGAAGCCCGACGGATACATCGCCGTCCAGAGCGACAGGTCCTTGCCGCCGAGATGGGCGGCGGCCGACCATGCCGCCTTTTTCTTTTTCTCGTCGCTGTCGACGCGGGCCATGACATAGACGCCCCAGCCGAGATAGGCGCAATTCGGCGAATAGTTCGGGCCGCTTGCGAGCTTCTCCCACTTGCCGGTCTTGGAGTTGTAGACGTCGTCCGAACCCGGCAGGATCGAGAAGCCGGTGACGTCGCCGATCACCGACGAGTCGTTGGTCTTGACGTTGGAGCCGATATCGCCCCACCACGGGATCATCGAGCCGGTTCCGGCCAGGAACTGCTGGAAGCCCGTGGTGTTTGGATCGGCGTTGATCTGATCTGCAGGTTCGGACGGCAGGGCGTCGATCACATCCTGGATGGCGCGCACCCAGGCCGGGTTGTTGATGCGCGGCTTCATCGTATCGAGATCGAACAGCCAGGCCTTGTCATCCGGGTGCTTGGCATAGGCGGTAGCGCGGCTGCCGAGGAAGTAGAAGCCGAAGCCGCCCCAGGGCTTGGGCGCGTCGAGATAGCCGTAGACATCCTGGCCCTTGAACTTCTTGCCCTTGAGGAACTTGGTGACGGCCTGCACTTCCTGCCAGGTCTTCGGAACGCCCCACTCGGTCGTCGCGCCGCTTGCCTTCCATTGCTTGGCGAGGTCGGCATCGGCGAACACGTCGGTGCGGTAGTTGAAGTTGTGCGTGTCGCCGTCGATGGTGCAGCGATATTGCTTGCCGTCCCAAGTGCCGACCGGGGGCTTCAGGTAGTTGACGAGGTCGTCGAAGTCGATCTGCTTCTTGACCCAGTCAGGCATCTCCGAGGTAAGGCCCTTGCCGCAGACGTCGCCTTCGAAGGGCGCGCCCATCTCGATGATATCGAAGTCGACGGTCTTGGTAGCGATGGACTGCTGCAGGCGGGCGTTGTAGTCGGCCTGGGCGAGGTCGATCCAGCTGATCTTGGCGCCGGTATAGGCCTCCCAGGGCTTCAGGAAGCCACGGAACAGTACATTGTGCAGGTTCTGGTTGTTGAGGCCCATGAAGGTGAGCTCGACGCCGGCGAATTCACCTTGCTTGATACTGGCCTTGGTTGCTCCTAGGCAAAGCTCGCCGACCTTCTGGAAGTCGGCGTCCGTCGGCTGGCCTTTGCCGACGCCGGGTATCTGCACGATTTGCGCGCGTAAGCTGTCGGCGGCAGAGGCCGGCCTTGTCAACGCGCCGAGCCCGGCGCCGGACGCGGCGGCGATTGCGGCCATGCTGGCCGCGCCCTTCAACAGATCGCGGCGGCTCGCGCCGGCGCGCATCAGTTTCTCATACAGGTCGACTCTCATCTACAGGTTCCTCCCAGAACAACAGCGATTGAATTGAAGTGCCAATCTCTCGACGTCGAAACGCCAGCGGTTCTCCTCGATCATACGGGGACGTGGGACCCCACCCTGCGTCGCCGGAGCTCCGATTTCCCGGTAAAATACCGGCTCTCGGATTGGCACTCGCCACTATTCGCGTAATCGATTACCTTGTCAACAAGGTTGGCTTTTTAACTATAAGATACCGACTTGCCGTTGCCGTTCGCAATGGCTAGCTTCACCGCAAACGATAAAGGGGAGACGATGGCTCAAGTCGCGATCAGCAGTGTGGCCAAGGCGTTCGGAACCGTCAAGGTCCTGCATGAAGTCAGCGTCGACATCGCCGACGGACAGTTCGTCGTGCTGGTCGGCCCGTCGGGGTGCGGCAAGTCCACACTTCTGAGGATGGTGGCCGGACTGGAGACCGTTTCCGGCGGCACGATCTCGATCGGCGACCGCGTCGTCAACAATCTGCCGCCGGCGAAGCGCGACATCGCCATGGTGTTCCAGAATTACGCGCTCTATCCGCACAAGACGGTGGAGCAGAACATGGCCTTCGCGCTGAAGCTGCGCGGCACCGATCCGGCCGTGGTCGCCGAGCGGGTCAAGCGCGCCGCCGACATCCTCGACCTCGCTCCCTATCTCAAGCGCTATCCGCGCCAGCTTTCGGGCGGCCAGCGTCAGCGCGTCGCCATGGGCCGCGCCATCGTGCGCAATCCGCAGGTGTTCCTGTTCGACGAGCCGCTTTCCAACCTCGACGCCAAGCTGCGCGTGCAGATGCGCACCGAGATCAAGGAATTGCACCAGCGGCTGAAGACCACGACCATCTACGTCACCCACGATCAGATCGAGGCCATGACCATGGCCGACAAGATCGTCGTGATGCGCGACGGCCGTATCGAGCAGGTCGGCGCGCCGCTGGAACTGTTCGACCGGCCGGCGAACCTTTTCGTCGCCGGTTTCATCGGCTCGCCTTCGATGAACCTGCTCAAGGGCACTGTAAAGAAGGCTGACAAACCGGCGGTCGAGATCGCCAGCACGGCGTTTCCGATGCCGTCAGGGGCCGCCGCCGAGGACGGCCAGGCCGTTGTCTAT
Source organism: Mesorhizobium sp. Arg314 (assembly GCF_053714275.1). Taxonomy (NCBI): domain Bacteria; kingdom Pseudomonadati; phylum Pseudomonadota; class Alphaproteobacteria; order Hyphomicrobiales; family Phyllobacteriaceae; genus Mesorhizobium; species Mesorhizobium sp. Arg314. The sequence goes on from NZ_JBSKBP010000002.1 coordinate 62,228, forward strand.
GGTGTGCGTCCGGAACATCTGGAGATCCATCCGGAAGGCGTCGAGGCCAAGGTCTCGGTGGTCGAGCCGACAGGCTCCGAGACCCTGGCCTTCGTGCGCTTCGGCGAGGGCGAGATGGTGGCGCTGTTTCGCGAGCGGCACGACTTCAAGCCGGGCGACACACTGAAGCTCAAGCCCCGTCTCGACCAGGTCCACCTCTTCGACGCCGGGACCGGCAAGCGTCTCTGACCGCACACAAGTCTTCAAGAGGAAACCATGCTCAAAGGGATCAATCCGCTGCTCAATGCCGATGTGCTCCAGGCGCTGCGGGCGATGGGCCATGGCGACGATCTGATCATCGCCGACACCAATTTCCCGTCCGACTCCGTGGCGAGACAGACGGTGCTCGGCAAGCTTTTACGCATCGACGCGACGGCGGCGGACGTGGTGAAGGCGGTGCTGTCCCTCTATCCGCTGGATAGTTTCGTCGACGATGCGGCGGCGCGCATGGAGATCGTCGGCAAGCCGGACGAAATCCCGCCGGTGCAGAAGGAGGTTCAGAGGGAGGTCGACGCCGCCGAGGGCAAGCCCTGGCCGATGATCTCGATCGAGCGCTACGCCTTCTACGAGCGCTCCAAGAAGGCCTATTGCGTGATCCAGACCGGCGAGCGCCGCTTCTATGGCTGCTTTGCTTTCCGCAAGGGCGTCGTGCCGCCGGATGCGGAGTGAGACGATGGCCTCCGGCAAGCCCGTTGTCATGAAACCTGTCGTCATCCTGGGTGTCTTCGTCGCCGATACCGCCTATCGCGCCGATCGCCAGCCCCGCATGGGCGAGACGATTCTCGGCAATTCCTTCAAGCTCGGCCCGGGCGGCAAAGGCTCGAACCAGGCGGTCGCAGCCGGCAAGCTCGGCGCCGACATCACCTTCCTGACCCGTCTCGGTGTCGATGCCTTCGCCGACATGGCCAAACAGACCTGGAAGGATGCTGGCGTGAAGAGCGCCGTCATCGATACGCCCGACAGTTATACGGGCGCTGCTTACATCTTCGTCGAGGAGGGGACCGGTAACAACGCCATCATCGTCAGCCCGGGCGCCGCGATGCTGATCTCGCCCGAAGACATCGAGGAGCATGCCGGCCTGATCCGGTCCGCCGGCGTGTTCGTCACCCAGCTCGAGCAGCCGATCGACGCGGCCCTGAAAGCCTTGGAGATCGCGCGCGGGGCAGGGGTGACGACCATCCTGAACCCGGCGCCGGCGGCCAGCCTGCCCGACCGCATCTACACGCTGTGCGACTATGTCACGCCCAACGAGACTGAAGCCGAAGGGCTGACCGGCATCAAGGTGTCGTCGATCGACGACGCCCGCCGCGCCGCCGACAGCCTCCTGGCCAAGGGCGTTGGCGCCGTCATCGTGACGCTCGGTGAAAAGGGAGCGCTGCTGCATGCGAAGGATCGCTCCGACCATGTCGGCGCGGTCAATGCCGGCCCGGTGGTCGAGACCACAGGGGCGGGCGATGCGTTCAATGGCGGTCTCGCCGCGGCTCTGGCAAAAGGCGTCGAGCCACTGGAGGCCGTGCGCTTTGCCTGCGCGGTCGCCGGCATTTCGGTGACCCGTCCCGGCACCGCGCCGTCGATGCCGACATTACAAGAGGTCGAGGCGCTGCTCGCCGAGGCCTGAAACCTCCCGCCTAGCTGTCTTTCGCGCGCGGCTTCGTTAGCGCCTCCTTATTCGGAACGCAATTGAGACGAGCGCGTTCATCGTCCTGTCGGCGACGCCGATTTGGAACGGTAGGATGAAAAAGCACTACGAAAAGCCCACGCTCGTGAAGCGCCAGAAGCTCACCGAACGGGCGGCCCAGATTATCGCTTCCGGCGTCGTACTGGGCGAGTGATTTCCAAGATCGGCCCCGGTGGCGCTAAAGTATCCTGCTGGTCAGCTCCAGCATCGTCGTTGCGCCTTGCTCGCTGCCGGGCATATGCACGACGCGCAGAACCCGAAGGTCCCTGCTCGATCCTTCGACCGGCATCGACACGCTTTCGCCTACCCGCGGCAATTCCTGGAAGGCGAGCTCGTCGACATCCCTGGCGTCATCAATCGAAATGCGGCATCTCACAGCCATCTTGATCTCCCGTTTTTTTCGCTCCTGGGCTGAACGGGACAAGGTTGGAATGGTTCCGAGATAGCGCGCGCCCAAGCGGCAAAGTGCGAGCAAGTTCGTATTTATTGACGATGGGCCGCGCGTCGCTTCCGGCAATACACCGGAATCCACGTCAAAGCGCCCTGCACAAGCCTGATTTTCGGCTGATCCGTGAAGGAAAATGGCGCGAGTGACGGGGCTCGAACCCGCGACCTCCGGCGTGACAGGCCGGCACTCTAACCGACTGAGCTACACCCGCGCACTGACGAGCACGTGTCAGGCGTGTTCGTCGTTGGGGCGGTGGATAAGGGGTTCGTCTGCGGGTGTCAAGCGCGGCATTGAAGCATTACAGCAATCAGGAGAAGGTTTTTTGACAGCGGCGCCGAGGCTGGGGAAATCCGCACCGCGACGGGCGCGCCGTCTGTTCATTTGGCCTTGCGAATGCGGCCCTAACTGCTTAAAGGTCCGCGCTCAAGCGGGCGATTAGCTCAGTTGGTAGAGCGCTTCGTTTACACCGAAGATGTCGGCGGTTCGAGCCCGTCATCGCCCACCATCCTGCCGGAAAAGCTGGAAACAGAATGTGGCAGCGGCCCTTACCAGGGCCGCCACCTCGTCGAGCGCCGGCTACTGCCTGATGTAGCAATTCTTGTGCGCGCCCGGGGCAGGGTCATCGCCAAAGGTGTCGTTGCTGCAGTCGACGCCGTTTCTGAAGACGTCCTGTGCGTACCGGCCGCGTGCGCCGTATCGGACCACCGCACGGCCGCGGAAATCGCAGAACTCACCCTCTCGCGCGCAGGCGACCCATTCGCCGCGGTCGGGGCGAGAGCCATATTGGTCGTCGCCGTAATTGTTATCGCCGTAGTTATTGTCACCGCCATAGTCGCCGCGACCGCGCGCCGCGAAATAGCAAGCCTTTTCACGGCCGGGGGCCGGGTCGCCAAAAACGCGATTCGAGCAAGGCACGGCTCGGCGGTCGAAAAACCGGGAGGTCGTTCGGCCACGCGCGCCGTAGACCACTTCCCCAGGGTAGGGCAAGCGGCATATGCCGCCTTCATTCGCGCATCGACGCAGCTGCTGCGCCGAGGCGGTGGCGGGGAAAAGGGCGGTGGCGGCGGCAGCCAGGCCGACGAAGCAAATGGCTGCAAACACCATTCGGATCAAGGCAGTTGGGGTTTTTGACACGATTTGTCCTCCATGCGATTCAAGCGAGGGCATCCTACCGCAACCCGGTTGAATAGGCGATGAATGAGCCGGCCGTTGCAAGAGCGGCCGTCGCCGGCCCATCCCGAGAGGGAAGGGCCGTCGTCGAAACCGCGGCGAATCACGGCGGCGTCAGGCGGAAATCCTGGCCTTCCGGCAGGAGCTGGCCGCCATCGACGACGATCGTCGTGCCGGTGATATAGCTGGCGTCGTCCGAGGCCAGGAACAGGAAGGCATTGGCGACGTCGCGCGGCGTGCCGAGGCGTCCGAGCGGCACGGCGTCCTCCATGCTCTTGATGAAAGCGGCATCGCGGTGCAGCTTCATGCCCTCGGTCAGGATGTTGCCGGGCTCGACGCCGGCAACGAGACGCTGACGAAGTTCCCGCGGGATATCCGTGTCAAATCCTGACCGGTCTTCTTCGGCAAGCGATACCGCGCCCGACATCGATGCCGGAATTCTCGATCGGATGATCGAGATCAGGCGCCATCTGCATCGCCACCCGGAGCTTTCAAACCGCGAGGCGGGCACGCAGCGTTATTTGCGGGAAATGCTCGTGAGGGAAGGTTCGCCGATATTCGTGATGTCGCCGGCTACGGGCTTGCCGTCGATATTGTCGGTACCGGCAGGCAGTCGAACCGCAAGCTCGCCATTCGCGCCGATATAGATGCCTTGCCGATCGAAGAGGAAGCCGGTGTCGATTATGCGTCGGAAAACCCCGGCGTGATGCATGCCTGCGGCCATGACGCGCATGCCGCGATGGGTTTTGCGGTGGCCGCGCATCTGCATCGCTTGCGCGACAGTTTCGGCGGAACCGTCCGCCTCATCTTTCAGCCGGCCGAAGAGGACGAACCGTCGGGCGGCAGGCGGGTGGTGGAGGAGGGGCTTCTCGACGACGTCGATGCCGCGATCTGCGTCCATGTCGATCCGTATACGCCGTCCGGCAAGGTCGCCGTCGGTTCCGGTCCCTACACCTTGGCTTGCGACACGTTCGATGTGCTGGTCACCGGCTCGGCGGCGCATGCGGCAAAACCCTACGAAGGCGTCGATGCGCTGGCCGTGGGCTGCTCCATGGTGGGCGAACTGCAGAAGATCGTTTCGCGCGAGACCGATCCCTACGACCCGCTGGTCATTTCGGTGACTGCCATCAACGGCGGCAATGCCTATAACGTGACCGCCGGCAAGATCGTGTTCAAAGACACCATCCGCAGCGGCAGCGACACGACCAGGGAGCGCGCCTGGCGCCGGCTTCGCGAGGTGCTGGAGGGAATAGCGGCAAGCCACGGCGCGAGCGTGGAGGTCGACATCCACCGCGGCGAACCTGGCGTTGTCAACGATGCCGAGATGGCGGCGCTGATCATTGCCGGCGCCAAGGCCAGCATCGGCGCGGACAATGCCCTGAACATGCCTGGATGGAGCATTGCCGACGACTTCGGCTATTACAGCGAGAAACGCCCCTCAGTCTATTTCAGGCTCGGCATTCGCAATGAAGAGGTCGGGTCGGTCTATCCGCTGCACCACGCCAAGTTTCGCGTCGACGAGGCGGCTTTGAAAAACGGCGCGCTCACCTTGATTTCGGCGGCAACGATGTTCCTGGCGGGGCAGGAGAATCCCGGCGCGTCGTGAGGTCGCAAACGCCGGTCTCGGATCGGCAACTGGTTAAAGGTACCGCGCGACCTTCTTGCCAACGGTCAGGAAGCGAAGCGGGTCGACCGCCTCGCCATCGTGGCGCACTTCGTAGTGAAGGTGCGGACCGGTCGACCGGCCGCTGCTGCCGGTCTTGCCGATGACGTCACCGGCGGCAAGCTTCTGGCCGACGCTCACATCGATCTCGCTCAAATGTCCATAGCGTGTGGCAAAGCCGTTGCCATGGTCGACCTCGACCATGCGGCCGTAGCCGCCGGCCCAGCCGGCCCTGGTGACGATTCCGGCGGCCGTGACCTTTGCCGGCATGCCGATCGGCGCCCTGAAATCCATGCCCGTGTGCAGGGCGGCGCTGCCCAGGATCGGATCGGTGCGCACACCAAACGGGCTGGTCACCGCATGGCCAGGGGCCGGGTTGGCGAGCGGCAGCTTGCGAGCCTCCTTCTTGACCCCGTCAAGCGCGTCGAGCGCTTCGTCCAGCTCCTTGACCTTGCTGTCGAAAACCATCGAGGGATCAAGCGGAACCAGCGGGCCGCCGACATCGCTCTTGTTGAGTTCGCTGTCGACCGGAAGGCCTGCCGCTTCCAGAGCCTGCGCGATGGCATCGGCATTCTTGTAGGCGTTGCCGGCAAGCGTGGCGATGCGCGAGAGCTGCTGGTTCTCAATGGCCTTCAGCGACGCGTTGATCGAGACGAACAGCTTGTCGGCGCGATCGGCGGCCGTTTCGCCGCCGAGCGGATCGGACCTCGTGGACCAGAGTGAGAAGGGCCTTGTGTCACCGGCACTCAGGCTGGCGACGGAATAGGTCGGCGCTTGCGAAAGGCTGCCGGTGGTATCGGCATGCTCGTCAGGCTTAGGCGTCGCCGCGTTTGTCGCGGGCGCGTCGCCGACCTCGTTCTCGGCGCGCTCGAGGATCGGGCCGAGCCGTCCGTGGCGCTCGCTGAGCTGGGTCTGCCTCGCCAGCAACTCGCTGACCTTGGTTTCCATCAGTTGCTGGTCGAGAAGCTGGCGGCTGGTGATCCGGTCGACTTGAGCCCGAAGGGCCGAGATGCGGTCCTCATAGGCCTGCTGCATGCGCGCCTGTCTTGCCGTCGTGGCGCCGATCAGGTCGTCGCGCAGCACCAGATAGGAAGTGGCGAGCAGGTAGCCGATGGCGATCGCCGCCAAGGCCGAGCCGATGAAGGCGGCGAGCCAGGGGCGGATGGTGAAATGCCTTATCTCGTTGCCCCGGGCGATGATGACCGTGTGCGGTTCCTTGCGCCTGCCGAAGACAGCTGACTGACCGGTTGGTTTCACGGGGACCAGGCTTTCGTTACGGGACCAACGACTAGCCTGATTACACATTATTAGGGTTAACAAAGGTTTGCCGGCCGCAATCCCGGCGCAACCGGTGCCCGTATCGCGGGTAGCGAGTTGTGCGAGATGCTTCGGCGCCTCAGAGCGCGCGCACGGCCTCAAGCACCGCTTCGGCGTGGCCTTTGACTCGAACCTGGCGCCAGACGCGCGCGATGCGCCCGTCCTTCCCGATCAGGAAGGTGGCGCGCTCGACACCCATATATTTGCGCCCGTACATCGTCTTCTCGACCCACAAATGATAGGCCTCGATCACCTTGCGCTCCTCGTCGGCGACGAGATCGACGGTGAGATCGTGCTTCGCCTTGAATTTGTCGTGTTTCTTCACGCTATCGGGCGAGAGCCCGATCACCACGGCGCCGGCCTTCTCGAATTCCGGTTTCAACTGCGAGAAGCCGATCGCCTCGTTGGTGCAACCTGTGGTGTCGTCCTGCGGATAGAAGTAGAGTACAATTGGCTTGCCCGGGAATGCGGCGAGGCTGAGGGAGCCGCCGCCGTCACGCGGAAGATCGAATTGGGGTGCTGCGTCGCCCACCTCGAGATCAGCCATATCGATGCCCTTGTTTGCGGTTACGCGCGGGAAATCATCGATATAACGTGAAGCGGGGATTCGTCCACGACGAGTTCGTCACAACGGAATATTGCTTGGATCAGGAAGAACCGCAGCACGAGAAGATCAGGTTCAGGCGTGACGAGATCACCGACCTGGCAAGGCTTCCGTCCGCGTGCAGCGTGCCGCCGCTCGGCCGGGCAGCGGTGCGCCGCCGCTTCCGCTTCCTCGGTCGCGTGTTTGCCGGGCTTTGCGCACTGGTACTTCTGGCGGCGGCGGGCGTCTATGTCCTCGGCGCCTCGGGCATCGGCACGGAACGGCTCAGGGCCGAGGCAGAGACAGCCATCGAGAAACTGGCCGGCGTCGATGTCAACGTCACTGTCGGCTCGGCGCGGCTGACGCTCGACGGATCGAGCTTCGTCGCCCTGCAGGTGAGCGATGTCAGCCTCAAGACGGCCGACGGCAAGCCGATGGCCGATATCGGGCGCGTGCGTTTCGGCATGCGCCTGCTGCCGCTGCTTTCGGGCGATGTCCGGCTGACCAGCGCCAGATTTTCCGACGCCCACATCATGGTCGCCGCGATGCCCTCCGGCGGCGGCGACTTGACGGTGGGGCTGCGCAACGAGGACGGCCTTGTCGACCCGGAGAAAGTGTCGGCGGCGGTGTTCGGGAGCGTCAACGACGTGCTGGATGCCGTGCGTGAGGACTCGATGCGCCAGATCGATTTGCGCAACGTCGAATTCGAACTGCCGGACACCGGGCTGGTCAAGCGCGTAACCGTCACCTCGGCAACCGTCGCGCAGACCGGCACAGGACGCTTGCAGTTCTCCTACGAAGCCGATGTCGACGGCCGGCACGCGACTTTAACCGCCTCGGCGACCCGCGATGCGACGGCAAGGCGGATCGCGTCACTGGACGCCAACCTCGAGATCGCCGGCGCCGGCAGCTCCGGCCAGGGCAGTTCGACCGAGGCTGCCCCGGCGGCCGAGGGTGCCAAACTGGGCTCGATCGCATTGAAGCTTTCGGCTTCGGAAGCGTCCGGCGACAATCCATCACGCCTGGCGGTCTCGCTGTCGCTCGCCGGTTCAGTGCTCGACCTGGACGAACGCGGCCTGTTGCCGGTCGATGTCGATGCCGATGGCTCGCTGGTGGCCGGCTCGAACAAGATCTCGGTCGACCGGCTGCTGATCAAGAGCGGTCGTTCCAGCCTCGATTTTGCCGGATCGATCGGACCGAGGCCGACAGCCGCGGGGGAGGAGCCCGCCTACCGCTACGATCTCACCAGCGACGGCTCGACGCTGGCGCCTTCGGAATCACCGGAACCGGCGCTTGCCTTCCTGGCCCGTATCGCCGGCGTCTACCAGCCGAAGAGCCGAAAGCTCGTCGCCGAGCAGATCGGCGTCCGGTCCGGCGGATCGGGCGAAGTGCTGGGCGCGGCCACGGTCGCCTTCATCGACAACGGCCCTCCGGGAGTATCACTGTCGCTCAATGTTCACGACATGCCGGTCTCGCATGTGAAGCAATTGTGGCCATGGTTCTCGGCACGCAATGCGCGGCTTTGGGTGCTGGGCAATCTGTTCGGCGGCACGGTGACCGATGCCAACCTGCAGTTCCAGGTCGTGCCGGGGCGCCTGGGCAACGGTGTGCCGCTTACCGGCGACGAAGTGTTCGGCCGTTTCCAGATCAAGGGATCGCGCTTCGATACCGCCGGGCGCATCCCGCCCGTCCGCGACGCCGTCGGAGTCGTTACGTTCCACGGCAACGATGTCGACATCACGCTTTCCTCGGGCAGCGTCTATATGCCGAGCGGCCGCACCGTGGCGGCAAGCGGCGGCACGCTGACGATCAAGAACGCGAACCGACCGATTGTGATCGGCGGGCTCGACATCGACGTCGCGGGTGAAGGGCCGGCGATCGCCGAGCTTGCCTCCTACGAGCCGATCAATGCCATGCGCCATGTCGGCCTGGCACCCGAAGACCTGTCCGGCACCGTCAGTGGCCACGTCAGGGCGGACATTCCGCTGACAAGGGGCATGGACACCTCGACGCTCGATTGGCTGGTTTCGCTCGATTATCAGGACCTGTCGCTGGCGAAGCCTTTCGAGGACCAGACGGTCACCGACGCCACTGGCTCGATCACCGTCGGGCCGAAGCAGGCGGTGATTTCCGCCGCCGCCAAGCTCAACGGCATTCCGGCCGAGCTCGATCTGGTCGAACCGCTCGCCGACGACGGGCCCGCGCGCAGCCGCAAGGTTGCGCTGGTTCTCGACGACAAGACGCGTAATGCCAGCATGCCCGGCCTGTCGGACCTGCTTTCGGGAACCATAAAGGTGGCGATCGACAAGAGCGGCGAGGGCGCCCAGCAGGTCTCGGCGGACCTGACCAATGCCAGGCTCGACATTCCTTGGGCGGGCTGGAGCAAGGGCGCCGGCATTCCCGCCAAGGTCACCTTCGACATGGCGAAGTCCGGCAGCACCACCACATTGACGAATTTTGATCTCGGCGGAAAAAGCTTTTCGATCGGCGGCAGCGTGACGCTGCTCAACGGCGCATTGTCCACGGCCCGCTTCAGCAAAGTTGCGTTGAACCGAGGCGACGACGTTGCCGTTTCGGTCAAGCGCGCCGGCAAGAGCTATGCTGTCGACGTCAGCGGCGCGTCGCTCGACGCCCGCTCGCTGATCAAGCAGTTCACCTCGGATGTCGACACCGCCACCAAGGGCGCCGGCAGCGACGCGATCTCGGTGAGCGCCGATGTGGCATCGCTGACCGGTTTCCATGACGAGGTGCTCTCCAATCTCAAGCTCGAGTACAGCGCCGCCGGATCGCGCGTGAACGGGCTCAACGTCACCGCCGCGGCAAGCTCGGGCGCCGCGATTGCGATCAACAACACCACCAGCGAAGGCGGCCGCGTGCTCAGTGTGAAGTCGGCCGATGCCGGCGCGATCCTGCGTTTCCTCAACGTCTACGAGCATATGGAAGGCGGCGCGATCACGCTGTCGCTTTCCGGCGCCGCCGATGGGCCGATGAAGGGGCAGGTGGACGCACGCAATTTCTATGTGGTCAACGAGCCCAGGCTGGCCTCGATCGTGTCGACCACGCCGGCCGGCGATACGCGCAGCCTGAACGAGGCCGTCAAAGGCAATATCGATACGTCCAGGGTGAAGTTCGAGCGCGGCTTCGCCGAGATCGACAAGGGCTCCGGCTACCTGAAGCTGGCGAACGGCCTGCTGCGGGGCCCGCGCATCGGCACGACCTTCCAGGGCACGCTCTACGATCCGAACAACAACATGGACATGACCGGGACCTTCATGCCGGTCTATGGTCTCAACCGCATTTTCGGCGAACTGCCGCTGCTCGGTCCGCTGCTCGGCAACGGGCGCGACCGCGGCCTGATCGGCGTCACCTACCGGCTGCGCGGCAACGCCAACAAGCCGACGCTTAACGTCAACCCCTTGTCCGTCGTCGCACCCGGAATATTCCGCTCGATCTTCGAGTACAGGTAAGAAGCGGCCGATCAGCTCGGCCGCACCAGCACGTGCTTCTTCTTGCCAAGCGAGAGCTTCACGACGCCTTCCGGGCCGAGGTCCTGGAGCGTGACAATGCGCCGGTCGTCGGTCAGGGGCTGGTCGTTGATGCGCACGGCGCCGCCCTGGATATGCCGGCGTGCTTCGCCGTTCGAGCCAGCCAGCCCGGCGCTCACGAACAGCGCCAGGATGCCGATGCCGGCCTCGAGGTCAGACCTGGCCACTTCGACGCTGGGCAGCGTTTCGGCGAGCGCGCCTTCCTCGAAGGTCTTGCGCGCCGTCTCGCTTGCCGTCCCGGCCGCTTCGCGGCCGTGCAGCATGGCGGTGATCTCGGTGGCGAGGATTTTCTTCGCCTCATTGATCTCCGAGCCGCCGAGCTTTGCGAGCCGCGCGACGTCGTCCAAGGGCAGGGTCGTGTACAGCTTCAGGAAGCGGCCGACATCGGCGTCCTCGGTGTTGCGCCAATATTGCCAGAACGCGTAAGGCGACAGCATGTCGCCATCGAGCCACACCGCGCCCGAGGCGGATTTGCCCATCTTGGCGCCCGACGAGGTGGTGAGCAGCGGCGTGGTCATGGCGAAGAGCTGCACGCCCTCCATGCGATGGCCGAGGTCGATGCCGTTGACGATGTTGCCCCACTGGTCCGAGCCGCCCATCTGCAGCCGGCAGCCGACGCGCTTGTAGAGCTCGACGAAGTCGTAGGCCTGCAGGATCATGTAGTTGAATTCGAGGAAGGACAACGACTGCTCGCGGTCGAGCCTGAGTTTTACGGAATCGAAGGCGAGCATGCGGTTGACCGAGAAATGCCGGCCGACATCGCGCAGGAAGTTGACGTAGTTGATCCCCATCAGCCAGTCGGCATTGTTGACCATGACCGCGTCGCCCGGGCCGCTGCCGAACTTCAGGTAGGGCGCGAAATTGCGGCGAATGCCGGCGAGATTGTCCTCGATGTCCTGCGGGGTCAGCAGCTTGCGCGCCTCGTCCTTGAAGGAAGGGTCGCCGATCATCGAGGTGCCGCCACCCATCAGCGCGATCGGCCGGTGGCCGGCCTGCTGCAGCCAGTGCAGCATCATGATCTGGATCAGCGAACCGGCATGCAGGCTCTTGGCGGTGGCGTCGAAGCCGATATAGGCGCTTACCGTTTCCGTGGCGAAAAGCTGGTCGAGGGCGGATTCATCCGAAATCTGGTGGATGAAGCCGCGCTCGCTCATGATGCGCAGGAAATCGGATTTGAAGGCGGACATTTTTTTTCCCGGAGATCGCCGGCCGTTGAGCCAAGCGTGACGTGAAGGCGCGCGTTTAGCATCAGCGGGCGATCAGCAAAAGTGGAATCCGGTTTTGCGTCCGATCGCCCGCCACTCAAATTGCGCGATCAGCAAAAGTGGAATCCGGTTTTGCGTTCGATCGCCTGCTATTCGCGCGCCGTGTCCGAGAGAGTAGCAGGGTATCGCCTCAGCTCGAATTCGCTTTCATCTCCTTTTTCAATCGTCGGCGCTGCCCCTCACCTGCCTGCCGGCATCCTCTCCCCGTATAGTGACGGGGAGAGGGGCGCTCTCATTGGCGATTTCGCCAATCACCGGCGTTGCAAGAAAAGCGCCTAGGCTGCGGTCAGCTACTTCTCCCCGTCACTATACGGGGAGAAGTGCCCGGCAGGGCGATGAGGGGCGGCGCCGACTTCGAAGTTGGTGCTCTAAACTAAAGTTGGAACTGTCATTGGGCTGAAGCGATAGGCCTGAAGACAGGGCCACTTCTTGCTTCACCCTTTTTGCTGGCGTAATGAAGCGCCGCGCAAAGACAGGCGCGCCGCGACGGGGCCATCCCGCAGTTTCAGATCGGACAAGCTCCCGCGATGAACAGAAACTATCTTTTCCTCTTTCTGTTCAGCATTGTCATGACCGTGAGCGGGCTGGCCAGCCTGCCGCCGGTGGACCGCGATGAATCCCGTTTCGTCCAGGCGACCAAGCAGATGGTCGAGACAGGCGACTATGTCGATATCCGCCTGCAGGACGTCACGCGCTACAAGAAGCCGATCGGCATCTACTGGCTGCAGTCGGCGGCCGTGGCGCTGAGCGGCGAGGGAGCCGGGGCGCCGATCTGGGTCTATCGCCTGGTTTCCATGCTGGGCATTGCCCTCGCCGTCGTCGGCGTCGGCTGGACAGGCACGAAACTCTTCGGCGCCAATGCCGGGCTGGCCGCCGGCCTGATTATGGCGGCGATCTTCGCCACCGCCTTCGAGGGGCGCGACGCCAAGACCGACGCCATCCTTCTGGCGTGCTGCGTGGCGGCGCAAGGCGCGCTGGCGCAGGTCTATATGGCGGCAAAACGCAACGAACCGGTTCCCGGGCATCTGCCCTGGATCTTCTGGACGGCGCAAGGGTTGGGCATCCTCATCAAGGGGCCCGTTGCACCGCTGCTGTCGATGCTGACGTCCGGAGCACTCTTTGCCTTCGACCGCGACTGGCGCTGGCTGCTCAAGATGAAGCTGGCGCGCGGCGTCGGCGTCGTGCTCGCGATCGTGCTGCCATGGCTCTTCCTCATCACCTGGAAGAGCGGCGGCGCTTTTTTCCAGGAAGCGGTCGGCAAGGATATGCTGAACAAGGTGGCGCAAGGCGAGGAATCGCACGGCCTGCCGCCCGGCTTCTACATGCTGACCTATTCGCTGTTCATGTGGCCATTCGGGCTGATCGCGGTCGGCGCCGGATTGCAGGCCATGAACCGTTTTTGGGACGATCCGCGCCTGCGCTTCTGCCTCGCCTGGTACATCCCGTTCTGGCTGGTTTTCGAGGCGATCCCGACCAAGCTGCCGCACTATGTCATGCCGGCCTATCCGGGCATGGCGCTGCTGATCGGCTGGCTGCTGACCTTGCCGGCGGACCAGGCCAACGCGCCGCTCAGACGATGGCAGACATGGCTGTGGTGGGCGACGGCCTTCGGCCTTGGCGTGGTGGCGATCGGCCTTGCCGTGGTCTGCGTCGGCGCGCCGCTTTATCTCAACAAGACCTTCTCCTGGTGGAGCATACCGGCGGCGATCGCCGCTTTGGTCACCTTCTACCTTGCCTTCCCACGACAACTCCAGGTGCCGCTTGGGCGTATCGCCGCGATCGCCGTCGGCGCGGGCATCACCTTCAGCCTGCTGTTCGGCGTCATTGCGCCGTCGCTGAAACCGATCTGGCTCAGCCCCGCGGTCAAGACCGCCGTCGACGCCAACCGCCTTTGTGACACCACGGTGCTTGCCTCGGCGAAATTCCAGGAGCCGAGCCTCGTCTTCCTGGTCGGCACCAAGACCGTGCTCACAGACGTCGATGGCGTGGCGCGGCATCTGCTGGCCGACCCGTCCTGCGCGCTTGGCCTCGCGCCGATCAAGGACGAGCAGAAGCTCACCGATGTGCTGGCCGCCCAGGGCAAGTCGGCGAAGCGGCTGACCGAGATCGACGGCATCAACTACTCGTCAGGAGACAAGCTTTCGCTCGGCCTGTACCGGGTGGCTCCATGAACAATAGCGTCGGGCATCGAATGCCCCTATAGACTTTGCACTAAAGCCATGACCGCCGCGCCCCTTGCCCTTTATCGCCGCTCGCTCGGCAATTTCCGCGACACGATGACGATCGTGAGGCGACGCTTTGCCGTTCGCCCGGCGCGCTATCCGAAAATCTTATGGAGCGTCTGGCTGCTGGCCTGGATGCTGCTCACGGTAGCGACCTTCCTGCGCCTCGACGCCGGCGCCGGCGAGATGCGCGGCGAATGGTCGCCCGGCTTCGTGCGCTTCACCGATTTCTTCACCCAGTTCGGCCTGGGAGGCTGGTACCTCATTCCGGCGGCGCTCTGCCTCGTCGCCGCCAATCTGACGGATTGGCGCGGCCTGTCCCGGCAAGGGCGGATGATCGTCTACAACTGGACGTGCTTCGCCTTCCTGGTGCTCTGCGCGGTCGGCCTGTCCGGCTTGGCAGTCAACCTGCTGAAATACGGCATCGGCCGGGCCCGGCCGCTCTATTTCGACAGTTTCGGCGTCTTGTCGCTGCATCCCTTCGCCATGGATGCGCGCTTTGCCGGTTTTCCATCGGGCCATGCCACGACGATGGGCGCGGTGTTCGGAATCCTGCTGCTGCTGTTCCCGCGGCGCTGGACCATCGCGCTGGTGGTCACGGCCTGCATCGCTTCGACACGCGTCTTCGTCGGCGCGCATTATCCGAGCGACACGGTTGCAGGCTTTGGCCTTGGGCTGGCGTTTGCGGTTGTCTCGGGCCTGGTGTTCGCCCGGCTCGGCTTCATCTTCGGCCAAGCAGCGTCGAAACTGCCGGTGCGCAAGCGGACATTCCGGCTAAAACCGTCCAACGCGCCAAGAGGCAGAATTCCGATGGGCAGCGAAATCGGCGCAGACCAATCCCAGACCCATTGAAGAGCCCGGATTGAGCAGCCTTTGCGCTTAGAGCGGTTCAGTGTTTCACGGAATCGCCGAACCGCTCTAAGTCTTAGTTTTTGCGCAATTCCGGACGAAAGCTACGGCGAAGCCGCCGAGCCTAAACGCTACGCACTTTTCCTGGAATTGCTCTAGCGCAGGCGCTTCGGCCTCGGATCGGCGAGCTCGCCGGCCAGCCGGCGGTCGAGATAGTCGGCGCATTCCTGGATAAGCAGCTCGGAATCGTTGGCGAAGAAATGGTTGGCGCCGGGGATCGTCTTCTGGGTGATGGTGATGCCCTTCTGCGTGTGCAGCTTGTCGACCAATCCTTGCACGTCCTTGGGCGGCGCCACCTTGTCGGCATCGCCATGGATGATCAAGCCGGACGACGGGCAGGGCGCCAGGAAGGAGAAGTCATAGGTGTTGGGCTGTGGCGCGACCGAGATGAAGCCCTCGATCTCCGGCCGGCGCATCAGGAGCTGCATGCCGATCCACGAGCCGAACGAATAGCCGGCGACCCAGCAGCTCTTGGAATCCGGGTGCAGCGACTGCACCCAGTCGAGCGCCGCGGCCGCGTCCGACAATTCGCCGGTGCCGTGGTCGAACTCTCCCTGGCTGCGGCCGATGCCGCGGAAATTGAAGCGAAGCGTGGTGAAATCGCGCTTCTGGAACATGTAGAAGAGGTCATAGACGATCTTGTTGTTCATCGTGCCGCCGAATTGCGGATGCGGATGCAGCACGATGGCGATCGGGGCGCTCTTTTCCTTCGAGGGCTGATAACGTCCCTCCAGGCGACCGGCCGGACCGGCGAAAATGACCTCAGGCATAAAATACTCCACGTGGCATACAAAGGCGCAAGCCCGGAATTCTTCCTCTGGCCCCGAGTCTCGTCGGCCCCAAGGCTTCTGTAGCCTTGACGCCGGGCGAGCGTCTTCCTAGAAGCTAGTTTAGAATTGTTCAAAACTGGGTGGCCGAAACCCGATGGTCCGGCCGCCTGCGCCGCAAGCCGGGTAAATAGGACGGCTTGCCTTGCAATTTCAAGGAAATAACGCGCTATCCTCGCGGGATAGTTGGCGGAAGGACGAAACGAGCGAAAATGGCCGCAACCCGCGCCTATCTCGACTACAACGCCAGCGCGCCGCTCATTGCGGAAGCGCGGGCGGCGATGGTCGCTGCGCTCGATGCCGCCAACCCGTCATCGGTCCACACGGAAGGGCGGGCCTCGCGCCGGTTGGTCGAGGATGCGCGCCGCGACGTGGCGCGGCTGGTCAATGCCAGGCCTGAGCATGTCGTCTTCACCTCCGGCGCCACCGAAGCCGCCTCGACGCTGCTCGGGCCCGACTGGCAGATGGGGCGCGGCGCTATCCGTATGAGCCATCTCTATGTCTCGGCGGCCGACCATCCCTGCATCCTGAATGGCGGGCGGTTTGCGGCGGCGCAGGTGACGAGGGTCGGCGTCGACCGGAACGGCATTGCCGATCTCGATGCGCTTTCTGCCGCGCTTGCCGCGCATGACAAGGCCGCCGGCCTGCCGCTGGTGGCGATCCACGCCGCCAACAACGAGACCGGCGTCGTCCAGCCGGTCGCGCGCATCGCCGAAATCGTCAAGGCCGCCGGCGGGGTGCTGGTCGTCGACGCAGTGCAGGCCGCCGGGCGGATTTCGCTCGACATGTCAGCTCCTTATGCCGATTATCTGATCCTGTCCTCGCACAAGATCGGCGGGCCGAAGGGTGTCGGCGCGATCATCGCCGCGTCCGACCTGATGATGCCGCGGCCGCTGATCAATGGCGGCGGCCAGGAGAAAGGCCACCGCGCCGGCACGGAAAACGTCGCCGGGATCGCCGGTTTCGGCGCCGCTGCGCGTGCCGCGCTGACCGGTCTCGACGACATGGGCACCATGGCGCGCCGGCGCGACGAGGTCGAGGCGATCGTGCGCGACCTCGCGCCGGACGCGGAAATCTTTGGAGCGGCGTCACCAAGGCTTGCCAACACGACATTCTTCGCTATTCCCGGCATCAAGGCCGAGACGGCGCAGATCGCCTTCGATCTTGCCGGCGTCGCGCTGTCGGCGGGCTCGGCCTGCTCGTCGGGAAAAGTCGGGCCAAGCCATGTGCTCAAGGCAATGGGGCATGGCGATAGCCTGGGTGCCTTGCGCGTTTCGATCGGCCGCGCGACCCGCGCCGAGGATATCGAGGCTTTCCGTGCGGCGCTGGCCGGCATCGTCGCCCGCCGCGCGGGCAAGGAAGAAGCCGCCTGAGGGCGGCAAAGATGAATTCAGGCCTAGCGGCCTGGTAGAGCCGTGCGTTTTGTCCTGGCCGGGTGAATTTCCGGCGGAAACGCACTATATGGAACTTACTCCGCCGCGAGCCGCTCCCGGTTCGGGTGGTGCCATAGTTTGAAAACTGTCGGGCCTTGACCCCGGCGTGGATGGAGAACGCTTATGCCTGCTGTGCAGGAGACGATCGATCGAGTTCGAAAGATCGACGTCGACCAGTATAAATACGGATTCCAGACAGAGATCGAGATGGACAAGGCCCCCAAGGGCCTGAGCGAGGACATCATTCGCTTCATCTCGGCCAAGAAGGACGAGCCGGACTGGATGCTGGAATGGCGTCTGGAGGCCTATCGCCGTTGGCTGACGCTGGAAGAGCCGACCTGGGCGCGCGTCCACTATCCGAAGATCAATTTCCAGGACATCCACTACTACGCCGCGCCGAAGAGCACGCCGGGTCCGAAGTCGCTGAGCGAAGTCGACCCTGAACTGCTCAAGGTCTATGAGAAGCTCGGCATCCCGCTCAAGGAGCAGGAGATCCTGGCCGGCGTCCAGAAGACCGGGACGGCTGACGCGGAAGAAGAAGAGGTCGGCGATAACGTCTACAAGTCCGGCCGCGTCGCGGTCGACGCGGTGTTCGATTCCGTCTCGGTGGTCACCACCTTCAAGAAGGAACTTGCGCAGGCGGGCGTCATCTTCTGCTCGATCTCGGAAGCGATCCGCGAGCATCCCGAGCTGGTCAAGAAGTATCTGGGTTCGGTCGTGCCGACTTCGGACAATTTCTACGCCACGCTCAACTCGGCCGTGTTCACCGACGGCTCGTTCGTCTTCGTGCCAAAGGGCGTGCGCTGCCCGATGGAGCTGTCGACCTATTTCCGCATCAATGAGAAGAACACCGGCCAATTCGAGCGCACGCTGATCATCGCCGAGGAGGGGGCTTATGTCTCCTATCTCGAAGGCTGCACGGCGCCGCAGCGCGACGAGAACCAGTTGCATGCGGCGGTGGTCGAGCTGATCGCGCTCGACGATGCCGAGATCAAATATTCGACGGTGCAGAACTGGTATCCCGGCGACGCGCAGGGCAAGGGTGGCATCTACAATTTCGTCACCAAGCGCGGCGACTGCCGCGGCGACCGCTCGAAGATCTCGTGGACGCAGGTCGAGACCGGTTCGGCGATCACCTGGAAATATCCGAGCTGCATCCTGCGCGGCGACGATTCCTCGGGCGAGTTCTATTCGATCGCGGTGTCGAACGGCTACCAGCAGGTCGATAGCGGCACCAAGATGATCCATCTCGGCAAGAACACGTCGAGCCGCATCATCTCCAAGGGCATCGCCGCCGGCTTCTCGCAGAACACCTATCGCGGCCAGGTCTCGGCGCATCGCAAGGCGGCCAACGCGCGCAACTTCACCAATTGCGACTCGCTTTTGATCGGCGACCAGTGCGGCGCGCACACCGTGCCCTACATGGAAGCCAAGAACGCGACGGCGAAGTTCGAACACGAGGCGACGACGTCGAAGATTTCCGAGGACCAGAAGTTCTACGTCATGCAGCGCGGCATCCCCGAGGAAGAGGCGATCGCGCTGATCGTCAACGGCTTCGTCAAGGACGTCATCCAGCAGCTGCCGATGGAGTTCGCCGTCGAAGCGCAGAAGCTGATCGGTATCAGCCTCGAGGGGAGTGTGGGCTGACTAGATGGGACGGCGATCCGAAAGATTTCTCCAGTGGGTAGAGAGCTCGATCTTCATCGTTCTGATGCTCTTCTTGACGCTGGCGGTTGGAGGCGCCGTGGTCGCTTTGGTAGGCGCCGTATTTGGCTTGATTTCGGTAAAAAATATCGGTGGTTCGATTGCGACCCTAGGCGCGGTTGGGTTTTTTGGCTGGATGATCGTCACTGGCAATCTTGCTAGCGCGCTTCTGGGGAAACCCAGTGAAGGATCGGGCGTCGAGAACAACAAGAATGTGAAAGTAGAGAATGATGCTTGAGATCAAGAACCTGCACGCCCGCATCGTCGATGACGGCACCGAGATCATCCGCGGCCTGAACCTCACCGTGAAAGCCGGCGAGGTCGCCGCTATCATGGGGCCGAACGGCTCGGGCAAGTCGACGCTGTCCTATATCCTCGCCGGCCGCGAGGACTATGAGGTGACGGAGGGCGACATCCTCTACAATGGCCAGTCGATCCTCGAGATGGATCCGGCCGAGCGCGCCACGGCCGGCGTCTTCCTGGCCTTCCAGTATCCGATGGAGATACCGGGCGTGGCGACCATGGAATTCCTGAAAGTGGCGATGAACGAGCAGCGCAAGGCGCGCGGCGAGGAGCCCCTGAAGGTGCCGGAGTTCCTGAAGCGCGTGAAGGAAGCCGCCGCCTCGCTCAGCATGGACATGGCGATGCTGAAGCGGCCGCTCAATGTCGGCTTCTCCGGCGGCGAGAAGAAGCGCGCCGAGATCCTGCAGATGAAGCTGCTCGAGCCGAAGCTCTGCGTGCTCGACGAAACCGATTCCGGCCTCGACATCGATGCGCTGAAGATCGTCTCGGACGGCGTCAACGCGCTGCGCTCGCCCGACCGCGCCATCGTCGTCATCACCCACTATCAGCGCCTGCTCGAGCACATCGTGCCCGACAGCGTGCACGTGCTCTACAAGGGCCAGGTCATCAAGTCTGGCGACAAGTCGCTGGCGCTCGATCTCGAGGCCAACGGCTATGCCGGTGTGATCGGCGAAGCCGCGTGAGATGGGAGCAGTCGAGGCGAAAGTCATGAACATGCACGCACAGCCCCAGCGGACATTGGCCGAGACGGCGCTGATCGATGCCTTCGGCGAGCGACTGTCGCTGCTGCCCGGCGACGGCGCGGTGATGGTCAAGCGCGACGACGCGATCGAAGCGATCAAGCACGGCCTGCCGACGCGCCGCGTCGAATCCTGGCATTATACCGACCTGCGACGGTTGCTGACCAAGGTGCCGGCTTTCGAAGCCGGCGCCGTCGCCAAGGCGCTTGCCCCGGTTCTTGAAGGGTCGGCGGTTCTGTCGGTGCTGAACGGCGTCTCCAACGCCAAGCTGCCGGAAATCGAAGACGTCACCGTGCAGCGCCTGTCGGAGAAGTTGACCGATGGCAGCGTTGCACCAGGGCTCGACCCCTATGGCGAGGACGACGCGATCGGCGCGCTGAACACCGCTTTTGTCGCCGACGGCTATTTCGTCGACATCGCCGACGGCGCCGAGCTGGAAAAGCCGATCGAATTGCAGAACCTGCAGGCCGGCGGCCAGTCGCATGTGAGGCTGCTGGCGCGCGTCGGAGCCGGCGCCAAGGCGATCATCCTTGAACGCCAGACGGGCGAGGGCGACGAGGCGCTCGTCAGCTCGGTCAGCCAGCTCGTGGTAGGCGACGGCGCCGAGGTGACCTGGCTGATCGTGCAGGAGCAGCCGGACACGGCGACGCATCTCGCCCAGTTCAAGGCCCATATCGGCAAGGATGCCAAGCTGACGCTGTTCGTGATGAATGCCGGCGGCAAGCTCGTTCGCCAGGAGGTCGTCGTCAGGACGACGGGCGAAGGAGCCGATTTCAAATTGCGCGGCATCAACCTTCTGGCCGGCGATACGCATACCGACACAACCATGGTGCTCGACCATACCGTGCCGCACACGACCTCGACGGAAGTGATCCGCAATGTGGTGACCGGCAAGGCGCGCGGCGTCTTCCAGGGGCGCATCAACGTCCATCAATACGCGCAGAAGACCAACGCCAAGATGGCGTGCAACACGCTGCTTCTGTCGGACGACGGCGAGTTCTCGACCAAGCCGGAGCTGGAAATCTTCGCAGACGACGTCGTCTGCGGCCATGGCGCGACAGTCACCGAGATCGACCACAACCATCTGTTCTACCTGATGGCGCGCGGCATCGACGAGAAGACGGCGCGGGGTCTTCTGGTAAAGGCTTTCGTGGCCGAAGTGATCGAGGAACTGGACGATGAGGCGCTGGTAGAAGCGCTCGAAGCGCGGCTCGACGACTGGTTTTCGACGCACGGCTAGCGCCTAACCTTCTCCCCCTGTGGGAGAAGGTGGATCGGCGCGAAGCGCCGAGACGGATGAGGGGTGTTGGAAGGATCGCGGCCTTGGCCGGCAAGGACTTGGAAATGGACCAGAAGATCGAAACCACCCCCTATGATGTCGAGGCGATCCGCCGCGACTTTCCGATCCTGTCGCGCCAGGTCTATGGCAAGCCGCTGGTCTATCTCGACAATGGCGCCTCGGCGCAGAAGCCGCAGGTGGTGCTCGACACGATCCAGCACGCCTATTCCCAGGAATACGCCAACGTCCATCGTGGCCTGCATTTCCTGTCCAATGCCGCGACCGATGCCTATGAGAATGCGCGGAAGTCGGTGCAGCGGTTTCTCAACGCACCAAGCACCGACAATATCGTCTTCACCTCCAACACCACGTCGGCAATCAACACGGTCGCCTATGGCTGGGGCATGCCACGGATCGGCGAGGGCGACGAGATCGTGCTCTCGATCATGGAGCACCACTCCAACATCGTGCCGTGGCATTTCATCCGCGAGCGCCAGGGGGCGAAGCTGGTCTGGGTGCCGGTCGACGATCTCGGCGCCTTCCATATCGAGGAATTCGAAAAGCGCCTGACCGACCGCACCAAGCTCGTCGCCATCACGCAGATGTCCAACGCGCTGGGCACGGTGACGCCGATCAAGGAGATCGTGCGCATCGCGCATGGGCGCGGAATTCCGGTGCTGGTCGACGGCAGCCAGAGCGCGGTGCACATGCCGATCGACGTGCAGGATCTGGACTGCGATTTCTTCGTCTTCACCGGCCACAAGGTCTACGGTCCGTCCGGCATCGGCGTGCTCTACGGCAAGAAGGATAGGCTGGAAGAGATGCGGCCCTTCATGGGCGGCGGCGAGATGATCGAGGAGGTGACGGAGGACATCGTCACCTATAACGAGCCGCCGCACCGCTTCGAAGCCGGCACGCCGCCGATCGTGCAGGCGATCGGGCTGGGCGCGGCGCTCGACTACATGGAGAAGGTCGGCCGCGAGCGCATCGCAGCACACGAGGCGGACCTCAAGACTTACGCGCATGAGCGGCTGCGCGCGATCAACTCGCTGCGCATCTTCGGCGACGCGCCCGGCAAGGGCGCCATCATCTCGTTCGAATTGCAGGGTATCCATGCCCATGACGTGTCGATGGTGATCGACAGGCAAGGCGTGGCAGTTCGCGCCGGCACGCACTGCGCCCAGCCGCTGTTGAAACGCTTCGGCGTCACCTCCACATGCAGGGCATCGTTCGGCATGTATAATACCAGGGCCGAAGTCGACGCTTTGGCCGAAGCGCTGGAAAAGGCGCGAAAGTTCTTCGGGTGACGATGATGGACGATGTAAGCACAACCGCAGAGACCGCGCCGGAGACGGCCGCGAACGGCATCGTTTCGGCCTCGGCGATCCCCGCCGACGAGCTGGCGCGGCTGACCGACGACATCGTTTCGGCGCTGAAGACGGTCTACGACCCCGAAATCCCGGCTGATATTTATGAACTCGGCCTGGTCTACAAGATCGACATCGAGGACGACCGCTCGGTCAAGATCGACATGACGCTGACCGCGCCGGGTTGTCCGGTGGCCGGCGAGATGCCGGGCTGGGTCGAGAACGCCGTCGGCGCCGTCGAAGGCGTTTCCGGTGTCGAGGTCAGCATGACCTTCGATCCGCCGTGGACGCCCGACCGCATGTCGGAGGAGGCGCAGGTGGCGGTCGGGTGGTATTGAGCTTAGTCGACTTTGACGCCGTATGCTCTGGCGTAAGCTGTGATCATTGAGGACAGCTCGTCATATTTGACGTCGAGATCACCCGTGCCAATACACATTGCATCGAGACCCATCATCCTATTTGGTCCTCGACTCCAGCGCGCCAGTTTGGTCAAAGACGAACTCTGCCAGACGCTCTCCAGGACTTCTACCAAAAGGAACGTTTGTCGCCGATAACTCCGCTCCGAAATGCGCTTCACAGCGCTCCATGGGATGAATTCGGCCGATAGGCGGACGTCCCAAAAGCCCGTAGGCGATAGAATTAGCGTTGGCCGGTTCAAGTCGAAGAGACGTACCACGACAATCACAAAAGTGGCGGCGGACAATATTGCGCCTGTCCAACCGAGAATTTGTTCGAAACTAGTGGGAGCGATGTCCGGCAATAGCGGCCAGCCTAATGCAAGGCACAGGGTTCCCATCACCGCCAATAAGATAGCACCCAAGCCGAGCCGAGCAGGAGATGAGCGAAATTCAACCGTTCGATTGGTGTCAAATGGCATCCAGCTTTCCCGCCATCTCATCGTCGTCGTTGCGTCGAATATACCTAGTGAACGTTTAATTACGATTTCCGTCTTTGAAATGGAGCCTCGATCGGGTTGCACTGGGCGGAAAACTTCACCATCTTAAGAGCAGACTCATTCCGTGGGCCTTGAACTCGCGCGAACGTGGAGAATGACATGGGACGCTTCGCCGTCATCACGATGACCGACAAGGCCGCCGACCGGGTGCGCGAGATCGTCGCCACGCGCGAGAGCGCGCATGGCATCCGTCTGGGCATCAAGAAGGGCGGCTGCGCCGGCATGGAATACACGGTCGACCTGGTGACGGAACCGAACCCCAAGGACGACCATATCGAGCGCGACGGCGCGCATGTCTATGTCGCGCCGGAAGCCGCGCTCTTCCTGTTCGGCACCGAGATGGATTTCGAGCAGACGAAGCTGCGCACCGGCTTCACCTTCAAGAACCCGAACCAGAGCTCGGCCTGCGGCTGCGGCGAATCGGTCGAGCTGAAGCCGGCCGATCTCAAGGCGCTTGCCGAGGCGCGCACTTCGGCCTGACCCTTTCCTTCGCCCCGTTTACGGGGAGAAGGTGGCCCGAAGGGCCGGATGAGGGGTAAGTGCGAAGTTCTGAGAGGCTGGCGCCGCCCCTCATCTGCCTGCCGGCATCTTCTCCCCGTAGAACGGGGAGAAGACAATCACTCCACCCACATGCCGGTACGCTTGTGCCAGTCGGCGATCGATTCCTCGGGATAGATTTCGAACACCTTGTCTTGTCTGCCGATGACCGGCTCGACCCAGCTCGCCTTGTATTTCAGCATCAGATGGACCCTTTCCGGCGGTTTCGGCAGGTCGCTGTCGATCGCCGAGGCGAAGGGGTGCACGAGATCCGGCCAGGTCGGGTCATAGAGCCAGAGCGCTGAGCCGCATTTCCTGCAGAAATTGCGCTCGCCGGTCGAGACATCGCAATGCGGATGCTCGTCGTCCTCTATCTCGGCGCGGTAGACGCCGAGGCTGCGCTTGCCCCTGACATTCATCGTCTCGTAGTCGGCGCCGAGGTTGATGGCGAAACCGCCGCCGCCCTGCTGCTTGCGGCAGATCGAGCAGTAGCAGAGCATGAACGGCACCGGCGTGTGGCTTTCCACATCGAAGCGGACGGCGCCGCAGCGGCAGGAGCCTTTGAGCAGGACAGGCATGGCGGGAACTCCGTTTCCACGTCTCAACCTGTCAGCATGCTTTTGGTTGCGGCGATGACAAGGCCCATGCCGGATGAGATGATGCGACATGGACAATGCCCGCCTCGAAGAACTGTTCGAAAGCCTGGGGCCGATCAGTATTCGGAAACTGTTCGGCGGCAAGGGCATCTATTGCGACGGCGTCATCGTCGCGGTCGTCGTGCGCGGCGAATTGATGCTGAAGGCGGACGAGGCGAGCGTGCCTGATTTCGAGGCCGCTGGGTGCAGCCAGTGGGCTTATACAGGCTCGCGGCACGGCAAGCTGATCGCGATGCCCTATTGGAGCATTCCCGATGAGGCTTTCGACGATCCCGACGAAATGGCGGTGTGGGCGCGCCGCGCTTATGAAGCAGGAAGGCGGGCGGGGAAGTAGCGCCGAATTGTCGAAATGCTGGCGGGACAGCACCCCCCTCTGTCCTGCCGGACATCTCCCCCGCAAGGGGGGAGATTGGATGTCGCCATCGCTTTCGCCAATCGCCAACGTTGCAGGAAGAGCGCCGTCAGCCGAGCTGCTGATCTCCCCCCTTGCGGGGGAGATGGCCGGCAGGCCAGAGGGGGGTGCGAAGGAACTCGGCGTTCGCTTTTGGCTGTCGCAGCCAGCAGCTGAGTGTTCCGCGCCTACAACGCCTTGGCGATCTCCGCCGCAAGCCGCGCGTTGTTCTCTACCAGCGCGATATTGGTCTTCAAGCTGCGGCCACCGGTCAGCTCCAAAATCTTCGACAGCAGGAAGGGCGTCACCGCCTTGCCGGTGACATTGTGCGCCTCTGCAGCCTTCTGCGCGGCCTGGATGTAGCCATCCATTTCGACAGCCGGGATCTCGTCATTCGCCGGCACCGGATTGGCGATCAGGATGCCGCCACCGAGACCCAGCGCCTGCCGCGTCCGGTAGAAATGCGCGATGTCCTCCGGCGCATTGAGCGTCAGCGGCGCGCGGAAGGGCGATTGCCGCGACCAGAAGGCCGGCATGGTCTCGCAGCCATGGCCGATGACCGGCACGCCGCGCGTCTCCAGCACTTCCAGCGTCTTTTCGATGTCGAGGATCGCCTTGGCGCCGGCCGAGACGACGATGACCGGCGTGCGCGCCAGCTCGTCGAGATCGGCCGAGATGTCGAAGCTCTTCTCGGCGCCCTTGTGGACGCCGCCGATGCCGCCAGTGGCGAAGACCTTGATGCCGGCCATATGCGCGGCGATCATGGTCGCCGCAACAGTGGTGCCGCCGGTGCGCGCCTGCGCTACCGCAAAGCCGATATCGGCGCGCGACAGTTTCATGGCGTCGCCGGTCATGGCCAGCGATTCGCGCTCGCCGTCGGAGAGCCCGATCTTGATGCGGCCGTTGACCACGGCGATCGTCGCCGGAACCGCGCCGCCGTCGACGATGATCTGCTCGACCTTGGCCGCCATCGCGCCATTTTCGGGATAGGGCATGCCGTGGGTGATGATGGTGCTTTCCAGCGCCACCACCGGTCGACCAGCGGCGAGCGCCTCCGCTACAGGCTGGTGGATGTCGACGAAGGGGCGGGCGGTTTGCGGCGTCATGGCTGTCTCCGACAAGGAGGAAGTAGATGGTCGGTGGCCCTATGCCACCTCCCGCGGCTCCGGCACAAGGGCAAGCGCCTGCGTGAAGTTGGCGCCCGTGAAGGACGGCACGGCCTCGGCGCTCTCGATGGCAAGCATCGCCGCGGCAAGGCCCTCACGCAGTGCGGTACGCAGCGGCAGTCCGCGCAGCAAGGCGGCGACCGTTGCGCCGGTCAAGGCATCGCCGGCGCCGGTCACGTCGGCGACCTTGCGCGGCGCGGGCGGGTCGATTTGAAAGGTGCCGGTGTCGTCGAAGCCCAGCACCGGAGCGCTGCCGGCCGTCACGACGCCGGCGTTCAGGCCGGCCTGCCTGAGTTGGCGGACAAGGGTTTCTCCGGAAGGCTCGGCGCCGACCAGCGCGGCAGCTTCGCGGCGGTTCATGAAAAGCAGCGACAGATCGGCGAGCAGCGGCGCCAGGCGAACGACCTTGGCCGGAGAGACGGCAATGGCGAAGACCGGCCTGCCGCCGGCAAGCGCCAGCAGCCGTTCCATCGCCGCCGTCGGCAGGTTGGCGTCGCACAGGACGGCGTCGGCGGCGGCGATCGCCTCGCGCACCTTGGCGCGGCGGATCTGTTTGGTGAAAGCAAGGTCATAGAGCGCCATGTCGGCCAGCCCGACGATCAATTCGCCGTCGGCGTCGATCAGCGCCGTGTAGCTGGGCGTCGTGCGGTCGAGGAACACGACCGAGAGGTCCGTTATTCCTGCGCCGTCGATCGCCGAGGCGACCGTGTCGGCGGCCGCGTCGCCGCCGCGCACCGAAATCAGCGAGGCCGACACGCCGCGCTTCACCACGCTGCGCAACGCATTGAAAACGACGCCGCCGACATCCTCGCGCATGATGCCTGGATTGGAGGCGGCGGGCACATAGGTGCCCGAGACCTGGCCGCGCCGGTCGATATGCGCGCCGCCCAGCGCCAGGATTGTTGGGGATGTCGGCATGTGGATGTGGTGACCTTGGTTGATCGTGCGGCTGCGCACACTAGGTTTCCTCTGGTCGCCTCGCAATCGGGTCGCGATTCGGACGGTCGGACGGCGAAGTCTCTTTTGAACCAGTGCTTCTGGTGGATACTAGTCCTGGTGAGACAAAAATAGAACAGACCGAGATATTGATTGTTTTTCAGGCATTTATTGCCCCTTGCCAAATGAGAACAAAAAAGGTACAAAACAGGCAGGGATCACGGATTGTCCGGCCTTCATTGACGACCAAGGGGTGATGTATCATGGCTCAGAATTCTTTGCGGCTTGTAGAGGATAAGGCAGTGGACAAATCAAAGGCTCTGGATGCGGCGCTGTCGCAGATCGAGCGCGCTTTCGGCAAGGGCTCGATTATGCGGCTCGGCGCCAATGAGCAGGTGGTCGAGATCGAAACCGTGCCGACAGGCTCGCTCGGCCTCGACATCGCGCTCGGCGTCGGCGGCCTGCCGCGCGGCCGCATCATCGAAATCTACGGGCCGGAAAGCTCGGGCAAGACGACGCTGGCGCTGCACACGGTTGCGGAAGCGCAGAAAAAGGGCGGCATCTGCGCCTTCGTCGATGCCGAGCACGCGCTCGATCCGGTCTATGCCCGCAAGCTTGGCGTCGATCTCGAGAACCTGTTGATCTCGCAGCCCGACACCGGCGAGCAGGCACTGGAGATCTGCGACACGCTGGTGCGCTCCGGTGCCATAGACGTGCTGGTGGTCGATTCGGTGGCAGCACTTACGCCGCGCGCCGAAATCGAAGGCGAGATGGGCGATTCGCTGCCTGGCCTGCAGGCTCGCCTGATGAGCCAGGCGCTGCGCAAGCTGACCGCCTCGATCTCACGCTCCAACACCATGGTCATCTTCATCAACCAGATCCGCATGAAGATCGGCGTCATGTTCGGTTCGCCCGAAACCACCACTGGCGGCAATGCGCTGAAATTCTATGCCTCGGTGCGCCTTGACATCCGCCGCATCGGCTCGGTCAAGGACCGCGACGAGGTCGTCGGTAACCAGACCCGCGTCAAGGTGGTGAAGAACAAGCTCGCCCCGCCCTTCAAGGTGGTTGAATTCGACATCATGTATGGCGAGGGCGTGTCGAAGACCGGCGAGCTGATCGATCTCGGCGTCAAGGCCGGTGTCATCGAGAAGTCGGGCGCCTGGTTCTCCTATAACTCGCAGCGCCTCGGCCAGGGCCGCGAGAACGCCAAGCTGTTCCTGCGCGACAATCCCGACATGGCGCGCGAAGTCGAGTTGGCGCTGCGTCAGAATGCCGGGCTGATCGCCGAGAAATTCCTCGAGAACGGCGGCTCCGAGGGTGGCGATGAGGGTTTTGAGGACGAAGCCGGCGCTGTGTAGGGCTGGTTGGTTCCAAGAGGGTTGCGCCATGGTTCCTGTCCGGAATCGAGCCAAAGCAATTAGTCGGCTTAGCCGGAGTTCGGCCACAATCCTGGTTTATCGGTATATGCTTATGTAATCGAGTTCTTGAGTACTGCGTACCCGAACCGCCGGCCTTCGTGCCGGCGGTTTTGCGTTTCGGGGTAGCGTCGAGCGGCCGGCGGATCGTTTAATTGGCCCAACTCCGTGTTTCTGGACAGGCTCAAGAGCTATCGCTAAAAGGCCAATCTATCTTCTGAAACACCAAAGCCCATTTGCCGCCGGCCGGGCCGGCGGTTCTTGCGAAAAAGGCAGTATGCAATGAGTGGCGTGAACGACATCCGGTCGACATTCCTCGACTACTTCCGCAAGGAGGGCCACGAGATCGTCGGCTCCAGCCCGCTGGTGCCGCGCAACGATCCGACGCTGATGTTCACCAACGCCGGCATGGTGCAGTTCAAGAACGTCTTCACCGGTTTGGAGAAGCGTCCCTATTCGCGGGCCTCGACCGCGCAGAAAAGCGTGCGCGCCGGCGGCAAGCACAACGACCTCGACAATGTCGGCTACACCGCGCGCCATCTGACCTTCTTCGAGATGCTCGGCAATTTCTCGTTCGGCGACTATTTCAAGGAGCGCGCGATCGAGCTTGCATGGAACCTGATCACCAAGGGTTTTGGCCTCAAGAAGGACAAGCTGCTCGTCACCGTCTATCACACCGACGACGAGGCGGCGGGTTACTGGAAGAAGATCGCCGGTTTCTCCGACGATCGCATCATCCGCATCCCGACCTCGGACAATTTCTGGGCGATGGGCGATACCGGCCCGTGCGGCCCGTGCTCGGAAATCTTCATCGACCGCGGCGAGCATATCTGGGGCGGCCCGCCCGGCAGCCCGGAGGAAGACGGCGACCGGTTCCTGGAATTCTGGAACCTTGTGTTCATGCAGTATGAGCAGGTGACGAAAGAGGAGCGCATCGACCTGCCGCGCCCCTCGATCGACACCGGCCTGGGCCTGGAGCGCATGGCCTCCATCCTGCAAGGCGTCGAAAGCGTCTTCGAGACCGACCTGTTCAGGCATCTGATCGATGCGGCGTCCTCGGCACTCGGGCAGGGGCCGAGCCAGGAGAACGTTGCTTCATACCGGGTCATCGCGGATCACCTGCGCTCGACCTCCTTCCTGGTGGCCGACGGCGTGCTGCCCTCCAACGAGGGCCGCGGCTATGTGCTGCGCCGCATCATGCGCCGTGCCATGCGCCACGCGCAGCTGCTTGGCGCCAAGGAGCCGCTGATGTGGCAGCTGGTGCCGGCGCTGGTGCGCGAGATGGGCCAGGCCTATCCCGAGCTCGTGCGGGGCGAGGCGCTGATCACCGAAACGCTGAAGCTCGAGGAGACACGCTTCCGCAAGACGCTGGTGCGCGGCCTTGGCCTGCTTTCGGACGCCACGGAGACGCTGCATGCCGGCGACATGCTGGATGGCGAGACGGCGTTCAAGCTCTACGACACCTATGGCTTCCCGCTCGATCTGACGCAGGATGCGCTGCGCCAGCGCAGCATCTCGGTCGATATCGCCGGCTTCACCGACGCGATGGAACGGCAGAAGGCCGAGGCGCGGGCGCATTGGGCGGGCTCTGGCGACGCCGCGACCGAGACGGTGTGGTTCTCGGTGCGCGAAAAGACCGGCGCGACCGAGTTCCTCGGCTACGAGACCGAGCAGGCGGAAGGCATCGTCCAGGCACTGGTCAAGGACGGCAAGACCATCGACAGCGCCGGCCAGGGCGACGCGGTCGCCGTGGTTGTCAACCAGACGCCGTTCTATGGCGAATCCGGCGGCCAGATGGGTGATACAGGGGTCATCTCCGGCGACGGGTTCTCGATCGAGGTTTCCGACACGCAGAAGAAGGCCGACGGATTGTTCGTGCATCTCGGCAAGGTGGCGAGCGGCACGGTCAAGACCGGCGCAGCCGTCGAGCTCAAGGTCGATCATGCCCGCCGCTCCAGGCTGCGCGCCAACCATTCCGCGACGCATCTCATCCACGAGGCGCTGCGCGAGGTGCTGGGCACCCATGTCGCGCAGAAGGGCTCGCTGGTCGCGCCCGAACGCTTGCGCTTCGACATCTCGCACAACAAGCCGATCTCGTCGGAGGACCTTGAAGAGGTCGAGCGCATGGCGAACGAGATCGTCGTGCAGAATAGCCCGGTGACGACGCGCCTGATGTCGGTCGACGATGCGATCGCCGAGGGTGCGATGGCGCTGTTCGGCGAAAAATATGGCGACGAGGTGCGCGTCGTGTCGATGGGCACCGGCCTGCACGGTGCCAAGGCCAACCGGCCCTATTCGGTAGAGCTGTGCGGCGGCACGCATGTGAGGTCGACCGGCGACATCGGCCTGGTGCGCATCCTCTCGGACAGCGCGGTGGCGGCCGGTGTGCGCCGCATCGAGGCGCTGACGGGCGAGGCGGCGCGCAAGCATCTCGACGAGCAGGACAGGCGGCTGAAGGCCGCGGCGGCGACCCTGAAAATTGCGCCGGCCGATGTGCCGGCTCGTGTCGAAACACTGCTCGAGGAGCGCAAGAAGCTCGAAAAGGAACTTACGGAAGCGCGCAAGAAACTGGCGCTGGGTGGCGGCTCGGCCGTTGCCGATGCCCCGGCCGCCAACGAGACCGTTGCAGGCGTCGGTTTCCTCGGCAAAGCGGTCACCGGCGTGGCGCCGAAGGACCTGAAGCCGCTGGCGGATGCCGGCAAGAAGACGCTCGGCTCCGGCGTGGTCATCTTTGTCGGCGCTGGCGAGGACAACAAGGCAAGCGTGGTTGTCGGCGTCACCGACGATCTGACCGGCCGCTTCAGCGCCGTCGATCTGGTGCGCGTCGCGTCCGCCGCGCTTGGCGGGCAGGGCGGCGGCGGTCGGCCCGACATGGCGCAGGCTGGCGGCCCGGATGCCTCCAAGGCCAACGACGCAATCGCGGCGGTGAAGGCAGCGCTGGAAGCGGCGTAAGCCGTGGCCGTCGGCTTAGTTCGAGTCGGCTCCAAGTTTCCCAAAGGCGGCGCTGCCCCTCATCTGCCTGCCGGCATCTTCTCCCCGTTGAACGGGGAGAAGGGCACTCTCATCGCGGCTTTCGCCAATCGCCGGCGTTGCGACCGCTTCTTTCTCCCCGTTTACGGGGAGAAATGCCCGGCAGGGCAATGAGGGGCAGCGCCAGCGTCGAGGAAGTTCACTCGAATCAGGCGGCCTTCTCGGTCCGCGCAAAGCTCGAGCGATCGGAAATGCGCGCATACCATTCCTGGATTTCCGCAAACCCCGCCAGCAGATCGCGCCCTTCGGCGACCTTGAGAAAATAAGCAATGATCGGCGCCGCGTGCAGGTCGGCCAGCGTCAGCCGGTCGCCAAGCAGCCAGGGTCCTTTTGCCTTCAGCGAACTCAGAACCGACAGCACCGTTTCCGCCTGGCTGAGCCCGCTAGCGATCAGCAGCTCATCCGGTTGCGCCTTCTCAAGCCGCTCGACGGCAACGTCCCAGACCATGGCGCGATAGGCATAGGCGTCGAGCATGCCGATGATTTGGCCCATCCTGGCGCGTCCGCGCGGGTCGGCCGGCTGCAGAGCCGGACCGGCGAAAGCCTCGTCGACGTAGCGTGTGATGGCGCCGGTCTCGAACAGACGAAACCCGTCATGCTCGAAGGCCGGGATGCGACCGAACGGGTGAAGCTCCAAATACCAGCCCGGAATGCCCTCGGCGGCAAAGACGTCCAGCGGGACGAGCTCGTAGTCGGTGCCCTTTTCTTCCAGCGCCATCCGCGCGATGCGCACATAGACGCTGTAGTCGGCGCCGTAGAGGATAGGCTTGGTCATCGATCACCTTTTCGCTCTCATTGCTCGCGCCCAAAAAAGAAGGCTCCTTTCGGAGCCTTCGACATTACCGGGATTTTGGCTTCACCCCATCGCCTTCTGCAAATTCTCGTCGATCTTGTCGAGGAAGCCGGTGGTCGAGAGCCAGGGCTGGTCGGGGCCGATCAGCAGCGACAGGTCCTTGGTCATGAAGCCAGACTCGACGGTCTGGATGCAGACCTTTTCCAGCGTCTCGGCGAAGCGCTTCAGCTCGGCATTGTCGTCGAGCTTGGCACGGTGGGCGAGGCCGCGCGTCCAGGCGAAGATCGAGGCGATCGAATTGGTCGAGGTTTCCTCGCCCTTCTGGTGCTGGCGATAGTGGCGGGTCACGGTTCCGTGCGCGGCTTCGGCTTCCACCGTCTTGCCGTCCGGCGTCATCAGCACCGAGGTCATCAGGCCGAGCGAGCCAAAACCTTGCGCCACCGTGTCGGACTGCACGTCGCCGTCATAATTCTTGCAGGCCCAGACATAGCCGCCCGACCATTTCAGGCTGGAAGCGACCATGTCGTCGATCAGGCGGTGCTCGTACCAGAGTTTCCTCGCCTTGAACTCGGCCTCGAATTCAGCCTCGTAGACCTCCTGGAAAATATCCTTGAAGCGGCCGTCATAGGCCTTGAGGATGGTGTTCTTGGTCGACAGGTAGACCGGGTAGTTGCGCAGCAGGCCGTAATTCAGCGAGGCGCGGGCGAACTCGCGGATCGACTCGTCGAGATTGTACATGGCCATGGCGACACCGGCGCCGGGCGCGTCATAGACGTCGTGCTCGATCATCTGGCCGTCCTCGCCGACGAACTTGATCGTCAGCTTGCCCTTGCCGGGGAAGCGGAAGTCGGTGGCGCGGTACTGGTCGCCAAAGGCATGACGGCCGACGATGATCGGCTTGGTCCAGCCCGGCACCAGGCGCGGCACGTTCTTCATGATGATCGGCTCGCGGAAGATGGTGCCGCCGAGGATGTTGCGGATGGTGCCGTTCGGCGACTTCCACATCTTCTTCAGCTTGAATTCCTCGACGCGCGCCTCGTCGGGGGTGATCGTCGCGCATTTCACGCCGACGCCCCACTTCTTGATGGCGTTGGCCGAGTCGATGGTCACCTGGTCGTTGGTGGCGTCGCGGTGCTCGATGCCGAGGTCGTAATATTCAAGCTTCAGGTCGAGATAGGGGTGGATCAGCTTGTCCTTGATGAACTGCCAGATGATGCGGGTCATCTCGTCGCCGTCGAGCTCGACGACCGGGTTCGCCACCTTGATCTTCGCCATGGAAAGAATGCCTCGTTGCTTGGGGATCTGAACGGCCTTGCCCGCATGGTTTCGGCCGGGGATGCGGAGCGTATATCAAAGGCCTTTTCAGCGCGCAAACCGCGATCCGCGCCTTGGCGGACGAGGTGCCGCTGTCGTGAATGCTTCATTTTCCGGGCCGGATGTGGCAGGGGACGCCGAAACGCCGCAAACCCCGGTTACCCACAGCCATGCCAGCCACCGAAAATACAACCAAAACCGTCTCCGCCGGACCGGCGATCATCCTGGTCGAGCCGCAGCTCGGCGAGAACATCGGCATGGTCGCGCGGGCGATGGCGAATTTCGGTCTATCCGAACTCAGGCTCGTGAACCCGCGCGACGGCTGGCCGAGCGAGAAGGCGCGGGCGGCAGCCAGCCGCGCCGACCATGTCATCGACGCCACCACGGTCTTCGACGATCTGGCCTCGGCCGTCGCCGACCTCAACTTCGTCTTTGCAACAACCGCGCGCGAGCGCGACGGCTTCAAGCCGGTGCGCGGGCCGGTCGAAGCGGGCAGGGCGCTCAGGGCGCGCACTGAGACCGGGCTACGCACCGGTATCCTGTTCGGCCGCGAACGCTTCGGCCTCTACAATGACGAGGTCGGGCTCGCCGACGAGATCGTCACCTTTCCGGTCGATCCCGGCTTTTCCTCGCTCAACATCGCCCAGGCGGTGCTGCTCATGTCCTATGAATGGATGAAGTCCGGCCTCGCCGACGAGACCCGGACCAACTTCTCCGGGCCGGAGCTGGCGCCGGCGACCAAGGAGCAACTGCACAGCCTGTTCGCCTATCTGGAAAACGCGCTGGAAATGCGCGGCTACTTCCGCCCGGAAGAAAAGAAACCGAAGATGGTCGACAATCTGCGCGCCGTGCTGACGCGCGCGGGCTTCGCCGAGCCGGAGCTCAAGGTGCTGCGCGGCATCATCTCGTCGCTCGACAGGTTTTCGCCGGCCATGCCGCGCGGCGATGGCTCGCCTGGGGACGATCCGAGACGGTTGCCGGCCGCCGCGCGCAGTCGCGCCAAAGATGACGAAAGTTAAAATCGGTAAGCTGTGAACATTTGAAGTAACCGAATTTTATTCGGTTGTGTGTCATCCTTGCTGCAATAGTGGGGGTGGCACATGTTTACGTCCAATATTGGTCGACTGCGTTTTTTCCTTTACTCTGTCGGCCTCACCCTGGCCGAAACCGTGGTGATCGTTATCTGCATTGTCAGCACGATCGGCTTCGAGGGACTGATCAATTCGGGGCCTGGTCCGTCGCGTCAGGGCATGGCTGGCGCGGTCCTCATCGCTTCCCTCATCTTTGTCGCGCTTCGCTGCAACATTGCCTCGCGCCGCACCCGCGACGCCAATGGGCGCCGCTGGATCCTTTGGGCCTACATCGCCCTTTCCGCCGTCTACGCCCTTCTGCAGGCGGGCGTGCTGCTGGTCGTCAAATTCGGCGATCCCGAGAGCATTCCCGGTGGGCTGAACCTGCTCGGACTTTCGATATTCGGCCTCTGGTGCACGATCCTGTGGGCAAAACCTGTCGCGGGCAGCAACATCGATGAATTGACGGATGTTTTCGAGTTCGACGGTCCGCTGCCGGCATCGACGCGTACCGGACGCACTGCAGCGCCGGCTGCGGCGCGC
Organism: Mesorhizobium sp. Arg314; assembly: GCF_053714275.1. Lineage (NCBI taxonomy): Bacteria > Pseudomonadati > Pseudomonadota > Alphaproteobacteria > Hyphomicrobiales > Phyllobacteriaceae > Mesorhizobium > Mesorhizobium sp. Arg314. Next base: position 97,529 of record NZ_JBSKBP010000002.1, read on the forward strand.
GCCGCCGCTCCTGCCGCTTCAGCGGCTCGCGTTCCGCCCACGCCGCAGCCCTTCGGCAGGCCGCGCCCGGCCGGCTTCGGCAAGCGCGGCATATGAGTGCCCCTTAGGCCGGATGATTTCAGGTCTGTTCGACCTGAAATCTGAATCCGACTCCAAATCCAGGAGATGGAGCATGATGTCGTCCGAAAACCGCTTCCCACTTTTCGGCATCATGCTCTAGCGGCTGCGCAAAAGCTGCTCGCATTCGCCTCTTCAAGACCACGATCATTCGCGATAGAAGCGCCCTCGGTCCAATCACGGACCCTGCCGCCTTTGATGACCGGATGAAAATGAGCGATCGATCAAGCCAACGCCCGATCCTGATGTTCGATTCCGGCGTCGGCGGGCTGACCGTGCTGCGCGAAGCGCGCGTGCTGATGCCCGATCGCCGCTTCGTCTATGTCGCCGACGACGCGGCATTTCCTTACGGCGCATGGGAAGAACCGGCGCTCAAGGAACACATTCTTGCGCTGTTCGCCAAATTGCTCGACCGGCTGCAGCCGGCGATTTCGGTCATCGCCTGCAACACTGCGTCGACCCTGGTGATCGATGCGCTGCGTGACAAATTTCCCGGCCATCCCTTTGTCGGCACCGTGCCGGCGATCAAGCCGGCCGCCGAGCGCACGCGATCCGGCCTCGTCTCCGTGCTGGCGACGCCGGGCACCGTGAAGCGCCAGTACACGCGCGACCTGATCAGCAAATGGGCGCAGAAATGCCATGTGCGCCTGGTCGGCAGCGACCGGCTGGCGGGGCTCGCCGAGATATACATGCGCCAGGGTTTCGTCGACGAGGAAGCGGTGCGCGCCGAAATCGCCCCCTGCTTCCTCGAGCGCGACGGCAATCGCACCGACATCGTCGTGCTTGCCTGCACGCATTATCCGTTTCTCGCCAACCGCATGCGCAAGACCGCGCCATGGCCGGTCGACTGGATCGATCCGGCCGAAGCGATCGCGCGGCGCGCCATGTCGCTGCTCGAACCTGTCGGAGAGACATCGGGCGAAAGCGAGCCCGATCTTGCCGTCTTCACCTCGGGCAAGGTGGATTTCGCCACGCGGCGGCTGATCCAGGGTTTTGGACTGGCTGCGCGCTAGACGGCGGGTTCGAAGACGATGCTGCGTTGATCAGGATCTGCCGAGACCAGCCTTAGGCTCAGGCCGTCGCCCTGCCTGAGCCCGGAGGCCTTTAGGGTGGCGACCACAGGCATGTCGGCAAGCTGCACACGCACTCCATGATCGACGAAATCGGTGACGACGGCTTTGAACGTCTCACCCTCGTGTCCCTTCAGCATGACCGCCTCGGCGAGGTCGATGGCCGCGTGGTTGATCTGCGAAGCGCGGGCATCCGCGCGTCCCATCACCTTCGGCAACCTGGCGAACGCGTCGTTGACGGCCTGTGGCACGGGCTGGCCGTTGGCAATTGCCAGCGTGCAGCGCACGACGTAACGGTCGGCGAGCCGCCTGAGCGGCGCGGTTGCGTGGGCATAGGTGGCGGCCATCGCTTCATGCCAGGGAACTACGCCTTCCACATAGGGTTGGTAGGACGCGCCGTTGCCTGCGCGACGGATTTCCAGCATCAATGCGGCCTGTTTGGGATCGGCCGGATCGAGCGTGCGCTGATAGTCGCGCAAGCCGGTGGAGGCCGGCCAGGACAGGCCGAGCGCCTGTGCAGCGTTGCGCAGTGTTTGCACCTTGGAAGCGTCCGGCCCGGACATAACCCGGAACAGCCCGGTCTTGTGCGCCAGCATGGCGTCGGCAATCGCCATGTTGGCCGCCAGCGAAAGCGCTGCATTGTCCTGCTCGGATTGCAGCAGCGGCCTGAACGAAAGCCGGAATGAGCCGTCGGCGATCCGTTCCACCTCCTGCTCGGGCGGGTCGACGCGCGAAGCGCCACGACGATCTTCGTTTGCCGCTATGCGCTGCGCCAACTCGGTGAAGCCGGTGGGAACATCCGAGGTCTGCACGCTGTCATAGGCGAGCTTCGCACGGCTTTGGATGATCGCCCGTTCCGCGCCATCCAGCTTTACGGCGCCGTCCTCGGCGACCCGAACCGTGAAGATGACCGCGGGTCTCGGTCCATCGGGCAAGAGGCTCGCCGCAGCCTCGGCAAGCACCGGCGGATAGAGCCCGGCCTTGCCGTCCGGCAGGTAAAGCGTTTCACCCCGGTTCCAGGCTTCGAGATCGACCGCGTCGCCGTCCTCGACGAACCAGGCCACGTCGGCAATGGCATAATGCAAGAGAAGATCGCCGCCGCTCGCCTCGATCGAGAATGCCTGGTCAAGATCGGTCGAGCTCGCAGGATCGAGCGTGACGAAGGGTATCGCCGTGCGATCGGCGTGCTGGCCAGGCACACGTCTGGCCGCCGCCTCCGCGGCCGCCAGTATGTCCGCCGGAAATCCATCCGGCACGTGGAATTCGGTGCGGATTTTCGCGAGGCCGGTGGAGAGTGCTTGTGAGGGATCGGTCAGCGATTTCATGCAGCCGTCCTACACTGGCCTCCCGGACACGGGAAGGCCGCCAACGAAAATCGCCAATGCCGCAAGCTCCGAGGGACAGAGCCGCTCACGCTGGAACTGCCGCTGAAGCGCGGCGTTTCTCCTGACAGCAAAGGAGAAACCACCATGCCCGCCACATCGCAAGCCCAGCAAAAAGCCGCCGGCGCGGCACTTTCCGCTAAACGCGGCGAGACCAAGAAGAGCAAACTCAAAGGCGCTTCGCGCGAAATGTATGACTCGATGAGCGAAAAGCAGCTCGAGGAATTTGCCGAGACCAAGCGCAAGGATCTGCCCGGCAAGAAGTCATAGATCGCAAGATCGAACGAAAAAAGGCCCGCGGTTGGCCGCGGGCTTTATCTCGATTGGCTCGAGCGGCCAGTTGTCAGCGCCACCAGCAGTGCCGTGTCTTGTAGCGCACGACGTGACGGTAGCCATGCCGCCATACGACCCTTTTCGTCACCACGACGCGGCACACCTGCTTGTGCCCGTGCCAATGCCTGGCCATTGCGGGCTCCGGCGTCATGACCGCCATGGATCCCGCCAACACGGCGGCTCCCGTCAAGGTAAGGAAGAACTTCTTCATGGGAATTCGGACTCCTCTGCTCCAGTCCCTTGATCAAGTATCAGGCGGGCTTGCGGCCAAGGTGGCCGCATCCGCCCTGATGCCGCCGGCGTACAACTTTCCGCCACATCCAGCACCGCATGCAACGCAGGAATGGTATAGGGTTGCCCTTGGCGCCGCCAGCCACAAGCTTGACAGCGGTTAAATCTGTGTTTAACAGGCCCACCAACACCGGGTGGCGACGCCCGGTGGTTTCTTTTGACGTGTCCCGTGGGTTTTCCGTCGCTTTGCGTGGAAAGCCCTGTCAGGTCTCGAAAACGGAGGCCAGAGGAGGGCGCGTTTCCTTCGCCCGGAGCCATGGGGTTTCGGGTATGTTGTTTTGAAAGGGAATGCGATGAGCAAGCGCGAATCCGCGAAATATAAGATCGACCGCCGTCTCGGCGAAAACATCTGGGGCCGCCCGAAGTCCCCGGTCAACAAGCGTGAATACGGCCCCGGCCAGCACGGCCAGCGCCGCAAGGGCAAGCTTTCCGACTTCGGCCTGCAGCTGCGCGCCAAGCAGAAGCTGAAGGGTCACTATGGCGACGTTTCGGAAAAGCAGTTCCGCAAGGTCTATGAGGAGGCCGACCGCCGCAAGGGCGACACCTCCGAGAACCTGATCGGCCTGCTCGAGTCGCGTCTCGACGCGGTCGTCTATCGCGCCAAGTTCGTGCCGACCATTTTCGCCGCCCGCCAGTTCGTCAACCACGGCCATGTCAACGTCAACGGCAAGCGCGTCAACATCGGCTCGTATCGCTGCAAGCCGGGCGACGTGATCGAGGTGCGCGAGAAGTCGAAGCAGCTCGTTATCGTGCTGGAATCGGTCGGTCTCGCCGAGCGCGACGTGCCGGACTACATCGAAGCCGACCACAACAAGATGACCGCGACTTTCGCTCGCGTTCCCGGCCTATCGGACGTTCCGTTCGCCGTGCAGATGGAACCGAACCTGGTCGTCGAATTCTACTCGCGCTGATCGATATCAATCAGCTGCAACATCCAGGGCCGCCTCTCGAGGCGGCCTTTTCTTTGTTGGCCAGGTCCGTTAAGCCGAGCGCTGACAATGTGGAGCCGGCGCCATGAATATGCTGCCAGACCTCAAAACCCTCGAGCCGATCGACGATGATGCCGAAGGCGGCTTCCATCCGCTGTTCCGCCACGTGCCGTCCTCGGTCGAATTCAACAAGCTGCGCAAGCGGCTGCTCAGATTGACGCGCCAGGCGATCGAGGATTTCGCCATGGTGAAGCCCGGCGAGCGCTGGCTGGTGGCGCTTTCCGGCGGCAAGGATTCCTACGGCCTGCTCGCGCTGCTGCTCGATCTCAAATGGCGCGGCCTGCTGCCGGTCGAGCTGCTTGCCTGCAACCTCGACCAGGGCCAGCCGAATTTCCCGAAACACATCCTGCCCGACTATCTCAACGCCAACGGCATCGCGCACCGCATCGAATATCAGGACACCTATTCGGTGGTGACCGACAAATTACCCCAGGGCAGCACCTATTGCTCGCTGTGCTCGCGGCTGCGGCGCGGCCATCTTTACCGCATCGCGCGAGAGGAGGGGTGTTCCGCGCTGGTGCTTGGCCACCACCGCGAGGATATCCTCGAGACCTTCTTCATGAACCTGTTCCACGGCGGTCGTCTCGCCGCCATGCCGCCCAAGCTTCTCAACGACGAGGGCGACGTCATGGTGTTGCGGCCGCTCGCCTATAACGCCGAGACGGATCTGGAAAAATTCGCCAACGCGATGAAATTCCCGATCATCCCGTGCGATCTCTGCGGCAGCCAGGAAGGGCTGCAGCGCAACGCCATGAAGGCGATGCTCGACGACATCGAGAAGCGCATGCCGGGCCGCAAGGACACGATGATCCGCGCCATGACCAATGTCCGGCCATCGCATCTGTTGGACAGGAAGCTGTTCGACTTCGCCGGGCTCGACGCAAACCCAGGACAAGACATTTCCGATGAGATTTGACGATCAGGCGATCGACTGGCTGGCCGAGCTTCTCGCCGAAGCGGCCAGGGCCGAAATCATGCCGCGCTTCCGCCGGCTGGGCGAGGGCGACGTCCGCCAGAAGACGTCCGCCGCAGACCTCGTGACCGAGGCGGATGTGAATGCCGAGAAGCTGATCACCGCCCGGCTGCGCGAGCGCTATCCCGATGCCATGGTTGTCGGAGAGGAGGCCTGCTCCGACAATCCGGCGCTGCTTGCAGGCCTGGGCGATGCCGCGCTTGCCTTCGTCATCGATCCGGTCGACGGCACCTTCAACTTCGCCTCCGGCGTGCCGCTGTTCGGCGTCATGGCTGCCGTCGTCGTCAACGGCGAGACCGTCGCCGGGATCATCCACGATCCGGTCGGCAAGGACTGGCTGATTGGCGCCAAAGGCGCCGGCAGCCATATCCGCCATGCGCATGGCGCGCTGGAGAAGGTTGGGGTTGCCGCACCGGTGCCTATGTCGCAGATGACCGGCTCCGTTTCCTGGCAGTTTCTCAATGAGCCTGAGCGCTCGCGGCTTGCCCGCAACCAGACCAAAACGCTGTCGCAATTTGCCTATCGCTGCGCGGCGCATGAATACCGGCTGCTGGCCAGCGGCCACGCGCATTTCGTCCTCTACAACAAGCTGATGCCCTGGGATCATCTGGCCGGCGCGCTGATCCATCACGAAGCAGGCGGGCATGCGGCGCGCGTCGACGGCAGCGCCTATCTGCCGTCGCATCTCGATGGCGGGCTGCTTGTCGCGCCGGACAAGCAAAGCTGGAACGAGTTGCGTCGTGAGCTCTGGGCCGACTAGGATCGGTCCTGCCAGCCGCGCTCCCAACCCATCGGCTGGGCCGACATGATATCGCTTCAAGCAATCCGGAGATGGCCATGAGCTTCCGGTCCGCCATGGCCGCTCTTGCATGCGCCGTCTTGGTGAACGCGGGTTGCGGGCAAGCCCGGGCGCAGGAACGCGCCTGCGGCAGTCGCGATCCCGTCAACAGCATAGCGGAGATATCGGCCGCTATTTACGCTTGCTGGCAGCCGCCACCCGGGACCGGCGGCCTGTCGCTGACGTTGCGGTTCTCGCTTCGCCGGGACGGGACGCTTATCGGCAAGCCACGCGCCACTTTCTCAAAACTCGGGCCGGACGACAGTTTGAACAGAGCTTTCGTCGCTTCCGTCCTTGAGGCGCTTGAAAAGGCCCTGCCGGTGCCTTTCACCGACAGCATGGGTGGCGCGATCGCGGGCCGCATGCTTTCCCCGCTCTTTGCGGCAGCAGAGGAAGGCAAGTCCTAACTGGACAGTGCTGCTTGGGTCTTACACCGGCGGGTTGTGTGGCTGGAACAACCGTCCGCCCTCGGCGACCAGGATCATCAGCAAAGCAGCGACCGAGACGCTGCAGAAGCCGGCGGCAAGCGGCGTCACCGTGCCGTTGTAGGCCTGGCCGATCAGCGTGCCGAGGATGCCGCCGAGAAAGGTCTGCATGAAGCCGAGGATTGACGACGCGGTGCCCGCAAGCGACCCCAGCGGTTCCATGGCAAGGGCATTGAAATTCGCGCCGAGGCAGCCGAATGGCACCATCGCGCCGGCAAAGAAGGCGATGAACAGCCAGAGCGGCATCTGCATCTTCAGCGAGACGACGAGCCATATCAGGCTGATGGCGAGGAACAGCAGCAGCGCGCTTTGCGACAGGCGGCGCATGCCGACCCGCCCGACAAGCCTAGCGTTGAGGAAGTTCGAAAAGGCGAGCACGCCGGCGACGCCGGCGAAGATCAGCGGGAACAGTTCGCCGACATGGAAGACGTCCAGATAGATCTGCTGGGCCGAATTGATGAAGCCGAACATGGCGCCGAAGATGAAGGTGCTGGCGAACGCATAGCAGACCGCGACGCGGTTGGTGAGAACGATGCGGAAGCCGCCGACGATCGCGTTGGCGGTCAATGGCCGGCGGTATTCCGGATGCAGCGTTTCCGGCAGGCGCAGCAGCGACCATGCCGAGACGATCAGCGCCCCGATGGCCATGGTGACGAAGATCCAGTGCCAGGTGGCGAACAGCATGATGAACTGGCCGATGCCGGGCGCGACGACCGGGATCGCCATGAACACCATGAAGATCAGCGACATCACCTCGGCCATGCGGCGACCTTCGAACGTGTCGCGCACGATCGAGACGGCGATGACGCGCGTGGCGGCGGCGCCGATGCCTTGCACGACACGGCAGGCGAGCAGGATGGCAAAGGTGGGTGCGACAGCGGCGGCGGCAACCGCCGCGACATAGATGATCAGACCGGCGACCAGCGGCGCGCGGCGGCCGAAACGATCCGAGATCGGCCCGAAGAAAAGCTGCCCGGTGCCGAAGCCGAGAATATAGGCGGTGATGACGTATTGGCGGTGGTTTTCGCTTTCGACGCCGAGCGAGGCGCCGATCTGCTGCAGCGCCGGCAGCATGATATCGATGGCTAAAGAATTGAGTGCCATGAGCGCTGCGCAAAGCGCGATGAATTCCCAGCGCGGAATAGGCAAGCTGCTTGCCCGTTGCGACGCTTCTACCTGCTTGTCCACGGCAAAGTCCGATCTTTCAAACGAACAAGCGCCGGCTGGCCGGCGCGCTGGTTCGTCTCATCCCCGAGATGCGGGTCTATAAATTGCCGAGGTGGGGGCAGCCCCGGGCTATGCTTGCCGGCCGGAGGGTTGGCCTCCGCGCCGGCGAGCAAAAATTGAATCAGGCGGCGCCTTTGACGCTGACGCCCTTTTCGACCAGGAAGTCCTGCAACTCGCCGGCCTGGAACATTTCGCGCACGATGTCGCAACCGCCGACGAATTCGCCCTTCACATAGAGCTGCGGGATGGTCGGCCAGTTGGAATAGTCCTTGATGCCCTGGCGCAGTTCGGCCGAGTCGAGCACGTTCACGCCTTTGTAGTCGGCCCCGATGTAATCGAGGATCTGCACCACCTGGCCGGAGAACCCGCATTGCGGGAAGCCGGGCGTGCCCTTCATGAAGAGCACGACGTCGTTGCCCTTCACTTCATTGTCGATGTAGTCGTTGATGCCGGTCATGGACGATCCTTTCACGCCTGTGGGAGTCAGGCTCGAAGCATGTCCTTCAAATAAACCCATAGATTGGCTGAAACAAGACGTTAGCCGCGCCGGCTTTGGAATGGCGCAAGCAATGGGCCGAGTTGGGCCAAGCCCGGGGCGGCAGGCCTCAGTCCGGGACGCTGGTCTGAAGCGCCAGTGCATGCAGCAAGCCGCCCATATTGCCCTTCAGCGCGTCATAGACCATCTGGTGCTGCTGCACGCGGCTCTTGCCCCGAAAGCTTTCCGCCACCACTTCGGCGGCATAATGGTCGCCGTCGCCGGCCAGATCGCGGATCGTCACCCTGGCGTCCGGAATGCCTTCCTTGATCAGTTTTTCGATGTCGTGGGCATCCATTGCCATGGCAAAATCCTGTTTCAAGCGGGCATGTATGGTGTGACTCGGATGAGCCTAAAGCCTTTCCAGCCCGGATTGAAGCCTAAGGGTTATCCTGCTCGGAATGAACCACGCCGTCTTCGGTGATGTCATCGCGCGTTGAATAGGCGCGGCCGAGGCTGAAGACCAGCACGTAGAGCGGGATGTTGATCAACAGGCCGACGATAGGAAGGTAGCTCGTCATCTGCCATGCGGTTGAGAAGAAGGCCCGGCCGTAGCCGTCGCAGTTCAAGGACGAGCCATATTCCCAAACCGCCCCTATCACCGCGGCGACTGCGAAGAGCTTGATGCAAGTCGCGATGTGCGTTGCTCGTGCGGGATCCGGAGAAAGCCTGTTCCACAGCACCAGGCAGACGACTGGAACCGCGTAAATCAGGTTCTGCACGATGAGCATCGGCAGCGTGCCGTTGGCCGCGGCAAGGAATTCCGCGCGGGTTTCCAGCCGTGGACAGACCTCGCTCGAGGTCGTCGACAGCAGGAACAAGACGAACGGTCCGAGAAACCAGAAGAAGAACAGCGACGGCCAGAAGACGACTGCAACCAGCGCCTTGGCGGTTAAAGCATGTCGCATAAAAAAGGATTTATGCGACATGCTTTAGGTCTTTTGTTTTAAGCATGTCTTTTTCCCGAAACCGCTGCACACTTTCGGGAGACATGCTTCTGGCCTCGTCAACTGGCCTGATCCATGAAGCGCGGGAACCAGCCTTCATGGGCGGCGGTCAACTCGCTGACCGGGATTGGCCGCGCCTCGCCGAGCTTCAATTCACGCCCGCCGGTGGTGCCGATCCAGGGCGCGAAGATGCCGAGCATGCCCTGCTCTTCGCGGATCCTGTCCCATTCGCCGCTTTGCGGGTCGATCGACAGCGTCAGCAGATAACGGCCCTGATCCTCGCCGAACCAGACCGGGACCGGGTCGGTGCCGGTGAGGCCGGGAATGGTGGCGCCGATGCCTGACGCCATCGCCATTTCGGCGAGCGCCACCGCGAGGCCGCCGTCGGAGACGTCGTGGGCTGATGTCACGATGCCGGAAGCGATCAGCGAGCGCACATGGTCGCCGACCCGCTTCTCATGTTCGAGGTCGACCGGCGGCGGCGGACCGTCGGCACGGCCATGGATGTCGCGCATATAGACGGACTGGCCGAGATGGCTGCCCCAGCTCGCCGGCGCGCCGACCAGCACGATCATCTGGCCCTCGGCGGCAAAGCCGATGCGCGCCATTTTCGACCAGTCGGCGATGAGGCCGACGCCGCCGATGGTCGGCGTGGGCAGGATGCCGCGGCCATTGGTTTCGTTGTAGAGCGAGACATTGCCGGAGACGATCGGGAAGCCGAGCGCGCGGCAGGCATCGCCGATGCCCTTAATGGCGCCGACGAACTGGCCCATGATCTCGGGCCGTTCCGGATTGCCGAAATTGAGGTTGTCGGTGGCGGCGAGCGGCAAGGCGCCGGTGGCGGTCAGGTTGCGCCAGCATTCGGCCACCGCCTGCTTGCCGCCTTCGTAAGGATCGGCCTCGCAGTAGCGCGGCGTGACGTCGGAGGAGAAGGCCAGCGCCTTGGTCGGGTGACCCTCGACGCGCACCACGCCGGCGTCGCCGCCGGGAAGCTGCAGCGAATTGCCCTGGATCAGCGTGTCATACTGCTCCCACACCCAGCGGCGCGAGGAGAGGTCCGGTCCGCCGAGCAGTTTGAGCAGCGCGTCGGCGACATCGGCCTTTGGCGCATCGTTTGCGGCAAGCGGCGCGGGTTTCTTCGCCTCGACCCAGGGGCGGTCGTATTCCGGCGCCTGGTCGCCCAGTTCCTTGATCGGCAGATTGGCGACCTCGTCGCCCTGATGGATAATGCGGAAGCGCAGGTCGTCGGTGGTCTTGCCGACAATGGCGAAGTCGAGCCCCCATTTGCGGAAGATCGCCTCGGCTTCCTGCTCCTTCTCGGGGCGCAGCACCATCAGCATGCGCTCCTGGCTTTCCGACAGCATCATCTCATAGGCGCTCATGCGCTCCTCGCGCACCGGCACCTTGTCGAGATCGAGCTCGATGCCGAGATCGCCCTTGGCGCCCATCTCGACCGCCGAGCAGGTGAGGCCGGCGGCACCCATGTCCTGGATGGCGATGACGGCGCCCGACGCCATCAGTTCGAGGCAGGCTTCCAGCAGGCATTTTTCGGTGAAGGGGTCGCCCACCTGCACGGTCGGCCGCTTTTCCTCGATCTTGTCGTCGAATTCGGCCGAGGCCATGGTGGCGCCGCCGACGCCGTCGCGTCCGGTCTTGGCGCCGAGATAGACGACCGGCAGGCCGACGCCCTTGGCCTGCGACAGGAAGATGGCATTGGTCTTGGCGAGGCCCGCCGCAAAGGCGTTGACCAGGATGTTGCCGTTGTAGCGCGCGTCGAAATTGACCTCGCCGCCGACGGTCGGGACGCCGAAGGAATTGCCGTAGCCGCCGACGCCGGAAACCACGCCGGCAACCAGGTGGCGGGTCTTGGGATGGTCCGGCGCACCGAAGCGCAGCGCGTTCATCGCCGCAACCGGCCGTGCGCCCATGGTGAAGACGTCGCGCAGGATGCCGCCGACGCCGGTGGCCGCGCCCTGATAGGGCTCGATATAGGAAGGGTGGTTGTGGCTCTCCATCTTGAAGACCACGCAGTCGCCATCGCCGATGTCGACCACGCCGGCATTCTCGCCCGGACCCTGGATCACTTGCGGACCGCTCGTCGGCAGCGTGCGCAGCCATTTCTTGGAAGATTTGTAGGAGCAGTGCTCGTTCCACATCGCCGAGAAGATGCCGAGCTCGGTGAAGCTTGGCTCGCGGCCGACCAGATCGAGGATGCGCTGGTATTCGTCGGGCTTCAGCCCATGCGCGGCGACGAGCTCAGGGGTGATCGGCACGGAATTGGAAATGGTCATGAGCGGCGATTTTTGTCCGTGGAGAGGGGAGTTTTCGAGTCCCCTCTTATCGCAAGCTTTAGCGCGATACACCCCATCGCATGACGAAAAACGCCCGAAAACTGCCTCTGTAGCCAACACTTGCCGGCTTGATCGGGCTTGCCGGCTTGATCGAGACCGGGCTCAGGAAAAACTGTCGTAGCCGGCGCGGCCTTCGTCGAGCAGGCGGCGGATGACGGCGACGCCGCCTGCGACATCCTTGCTTTGCCGGGGTTGCGATACGCCAAAGCGTACGCCGTGAAAGACCTGCTCGGAACGGCCGGCCTTGAACTCGTCCTCGTCGTCGATGAGCAAGCCTTGCGCCAGGCAGGCATTCTTGAAGGTGCCGGACAGCCACGGATCCGGCAAGGTCAGCCAGATGAAGGGCACGTTGTCCCTTGTCTTGATGTCGAACCCCGCCAGCACGTCGCGCACGATGGCGAGACGTGTCTCGATCTCGGCGATGCAGCGCTTGCGGATTTCGCCCGCCTGGCCCGACATCACCAGCCTTGTGCTGACCTCGGCCAGCAGGAAGGGCAGGCCGCCGGTCATCATCTTGTGGGCGACGCGGATGCGATGGCGATAGGTCGGCGGACAGGAGAGCCAGCCGCCGCGCACGCCGGCCGCGACCGACTTCGACAGGCCGCCGGCGACGATCGTGCGCTCCGGCGCATACTCGGCCAGCAGCGGTGTCGGGTCGTCGGTGAGTTCGCCGTAAAGATCGTCCTCGATCAGCACGACATTGTACTCGCGCGCGATCCGCGCGATCGCCTGCCGCCGCTCCGCCGAGAGCGTCACCAGTGTCGGGTTCTTCGCCGTCGGCATCAGGAACATCACCTTCGGATGTTTCTGCGCGCAGACACGTTCGAAATCGTCCGGGTCGATGCCATCCTCGTCCGTCAAGACCAGTGCGATGCGGCGCCCGATCAGCCCGGCGCTGCGTGCGATCTGCGAATAGGTCAGGTGCTCGAAGACCACGTAGTCACCGGGCATGGTCAGCGCCGCGATCGCCGCCATCACCGCGGCATGGGTGCCCAGCGTCGGGACGATTGAATCGGGCGAGGGGCGGAAGGCGTTGCGCGCCAGCCAGCGGCTGCCTGCCTCGTACCAGCGTTCGGGAAAATCACGCGTGTAGCTTGAAATGTCGTGCGGATGTTCCTGCGCCGTGCGTGCCAGCATGTCGGCAATCACGGCGCCCTGGCCGACATCGGGCGCGGCGGTGCTGTCGAAACGCAGCTTGCCGCTCGGCGCGTCGATCAGGCGCGTGCCGTGCAAGCCCGGTTCGACTTCGGGTTTCGGGGTCTCGGCGCGCTGGCCGAGCACATAGGTGCCGCGCCCGACTTCGCCGCTCACCAGGCCGCGTTCGCGCAGCAGCTGATAGGCCCTGCCGATGGTGCCGACGGTCGTGCCGATATCATAGGCGAGGTCGCGCTGCGGCGGCAGTTTTGCACCGGCATCGATGATGCCCTTGTCGATATCTGACTCAATGCTGTCAGCAAGGCGCTGATAGAGTGGACCGGAGCCGGAAGAGAGATCAGGGAGCCAATTTGTCATGGTGACAATTTTCTATATTGCACCGCGCGATGAGTCAATCCATATCAAACCCGCGATTGGAAAGGTGCAATCGAGACAAGGCACAATGACAATGGATACAATTGAGACAATTCGCTACGCCGGCCAGGCGTCTCGCGCGCAGACCGATGCTCCGAGCCGCCGCGGCTTCATCGGTCGCCTCGTGCTCGTGCTCCGCTCCATCGCGAGGCAAGTCCACCGCATGCTGGAGCGCCGGCGCGGGCGTCTTGCACTCTTGGAGATGACGGACGATCAGCTCAAGGATATCGGCATCTCACGTTGCGATGCGTATCGCGAAGGCGTCAGAGCATTCTGGGAGTGACGGTTTATCGTCGAGTGACGATCTATCCTCAATTGACGATCTATCCTCGCCGCGATGCGATCCGGGTTGCGGGCTTTCCCCGCAACCGGCCGATGCCGTGATCGACAAGCACGGCGAGCACACTCAATGCGACGAACAACGCGGTGATAGCCAGTGCCGAGACGGCGACGCTGGCCGCGCCGTTCTTGGCTACGTCAAGGAACGGGTAGGGTACTTCGCCGGCGAATGGCGCGCGTATCAGCGCATAGGCGAGGTAGGCGATCGGATAGATCATCCACCAGGAGATGTCGCGCCAGCGCGTGCTCCCGTCGGCGCCTGTGGTGAGCCACCACACGACGAAGATAAACGGCGTGATGTAGTGGAGCAGGATGTCGCAAAGCAGGAACAGGCCCTGCGGTTGCCATAGGCCTGCCAGCACGGTCGTATAGACGATGAAGACCAGCGTGATGGCGACCGCGACGCCGGCCCGCATGCGCTGTCCGGCGAAGGCCGGGAACCAGGCATAGCCGGCCGGTGAGACCAGCGCGGCATGCACCATCACCGCCGCGATGTTGGTCAGGATGGTGAAAAAGCTGAAATAGAAGACGATCGAGCCGAGCAAGCTGCGTCCCGCCGCCATCGATGCCGGTATGGTGATGGCGAATTGCAGGACGAGCCCGGTAAGCCCGATAACCAGTCCCGCCATCTGCAGGAACCGGCTCATGGCAATCTCACGCTGCGGCCGCGCAGGACGGATTGCCGGCCTGCCAGCGAGCGATGTCGGAGCCTATGCGCGCGCCGAGCGGCTCGTTCATCAGCGGACCAAAGACGTCGACGCGGCTGGAATTGCCTTGCGCCTGCACGACCAGCAGCGGCTTGCCGCCATAATGCTTGGCGGGCACCAGCAGGAAGCGCGGCGTGCCGCTGTAGGAATTGAGCTCATTGGCCATCTGGTAGGCCTTGAAGGCGGGATCCTTGCTGGCGATCCAGCATTTGTGCGCCGAGATGGCAACCTGCTCCATGGCAAGCAGCGAGGCGCTTTTGCCCGACGGAACCGGCGTGGTCTTGGGGCTGGACTGGCACGAAGCCAAAGCAAGCCCGGCGACGGCCAGGAGAGCAAGGCGGGCAATCGTCGGTCTCATGGTCAGTCCGCCCCCGCGTTCCGATAGGGATGTCAAAGGATCAGGCCGCGATGCCGAGCGCGCTTTCAAACAGCGCCCGTCCGTCATTGCCGCCATGCGCCGCTTCGATCAGGTTCTCCGGATGCGGCATCAGGCCCAGCACATTGCCCTTGTCGTTGACGATGCCGGCGATGTCGTTGATCGAGCCGTTGGGATTGGTGCCTTCCGCATAGCGGAACACCACCTGGCCTTCGCCTTCGAGCCGGGCAAGCGTCTCGGCATCGGCGAAATAGTTGCCGTCATGATGCGCCACCGGTGAGCGAATGACCTGTCCGGGCTGGTAGCCGCGCGTGAACATGGTGTTGGCGTTGGCGATCTGGAGCTTCACCTGACGGCAGACGAATTTCAGCGAGGAATTGCGCATCAGCGCGCCGGGCAGCAGCCCGGCCTCGACCAGGATCTGGAAGCCGTTGCAGACGCCGATCACGGTGACGCCCTTGGCGGCCTTTTCGGCGACCGCCCGCATCACCGGCATGCGCGCCGCGATCGCGCCGCAGCGCAGATAGTCGCCGAAGGAGAAGCCGCCGGGGATGGCGATCAGGTCGACATCAGGGATTTCCGTGTCGGTCTGCCAGACGGTCGCCGGCGCCTGACCGGAAATCTTGGTCAGCGCCGCGATCATGTCGCGGTCGCGGTTGAGGCCAGGCAGGAGGACAACGGCTGATTTCATTTTGGTTCGAAAGGCCTCTGATTTTCGGCAAGTTCCCGCAAGTCGAGACGGCGGTCTATGCGTTCGAGTCGCTCGTCCTGACGGGCCAGAATTCCATAGATGTTGTGAATGTCGCTCTGCGTGGCCACCATGTGGCCTCGCATGACATTCAATTCGCGCTTCGTTTCGGACACATCTTGGCGAAGCTCACCAATTTCGTGGTGCACACGCTTCAATAGTTCGAACATCAATTCGTTCGTGGCTTCCGGCATAGTGCCTCCGGCACAACCTCAGGTTATGGCCACACTATAGTTCTCAATCACCGTGTTCGCCAGAAGCTTGTCGCACATGGCCTTGAGATCGGCCTCGGCCTTGGCCTTGTCGGTGCTGGCCAGCTCGATGTCGAACACCTTGCCCTGGCGCACCTGGCCGACGCCGTCGAAGCCGAGACCGGAGAGCGCGTGCTCGATCGCCTTGCCCTGCGGGTCCAGAACGCCGTTCTTGAGGGTCACGGTGATACGGGCTTTCATCAATGCTCCTAGGCGTACGGTCTTTTGGGAAAGGGGCCTGCCATTGCCCGGCAGGCCCGTCAGTATTTAGTGCTTCAGGCCCTTGGGCGACTCGGTGGAGGCGACGAGGACCGGGCCGGTCGGCCGCGGCGGCTCGTTCTCGTTGATGATGCCGAGACGGCGGGCAACTTCCTGATAGGCTTCGACCAGGCCGCCCATGTCACGGCGGAAGCGGTCCTTGTCCAGCTTGTCCTGGGTCGCGACGTCCCACAGCCGGCAGGAATCCGGCGAAATCTCGTCGGCGACGACGATACGCATCATATCGCCCTCGAACAGGCGGCCGCATTCGATCTTGAAGTCGACGAGCTGGATGCCGACGCCGAGGAACAGGCCGGAAAGGAAGTCGTTGACGCGAATGGCCAACGCCATGATGTCGTCAATTTCCTGCGGGCTTGCCCAGCCGAAGGCAGTGATGTGCTCTTCCGACACCATCGGGTCGTCGAGTGCGTCGGCCTTGTAATAGAATTCGATGATCGAGCGCGGCAGCACCGTGCCTTCCTCGATACCGAGGCGCTTGGACAGCGAGCCGGCGGCGACATTGCGCACGACGACCTCTAGCGGGATGATCTCGACTTCCTTGATCAGCTGCTCACGCATGTTGAGCCGGCGGATGAAGTGGGTCGGGATGCCCATGCGGTTCAGGTGGTTGAAGATGTGCTCCGAAATGCGGTTGTTGAGCACGCCCTTGCCATCGACCACTTCATGTTTCTTCTTGTTGAAGGCGGTGGCGTCGTCCTTGAAGAACTGGATCAGCGTCCCGGGCTCAGGCCCCTCATAGAGGATCTTGGCCTTGCCTTCGTAAATGCGGCGGCGATTTTTCATCTGATTTTTTCTCTGGATCTGCGGGCAGGCGGCAAGTGACCACTTCCTGTCCGTCTGCCTAAATTAGTATGGCGACGGTAGCGTTCAATGCCGGTGTTATCGCAATCGCCTTGTTTGCTCAATCGCCAAATCCCGCGAATCAACCGCTTTCGGGACTGAAATGCCGCAGCGCAGCATGCGACGAAGCATATTGACCGGCTCGCGGCCTTTTGATTTGTGCTTGCCCATCACATATTCACAGCGAAGGCGAATCGGATTGATCGGAGGGACGTCATGAGCAGCATGAAAGACCGTGAAGAGGGCTTTGAGCGCAAATTCGCCTTCGACGAGGAACTTCGCTTCAAGGCCGAGGCGCGGCGAAACAAGGTGCTCGGCCTCTGGGCCGCCGAGAAGCTGGGCAAATCCGGCGCCGATGCCGAAGCCTATGCCAAGGAAGTGGTGATCTCCGATATAGAGGAAGCGGGCGACCACGATGTCTTCCGCAAGATACGCAAGGATTTCGATGCCGCAGGCGTCAACCAGTCCGACCATCAGATCCGCCGCACCATGGACGAGCTGATGGCGCAGGCGATCGAGCAGATCAAGAATGCCTGAGGCTGGATGAGCATGATGTCGCCCGAAAACCGCGTCACACTTTTCGGCATCATGCTCTATCTCTTTGTTTTTACGCAATTCCGGACGGAAAACCGTTACACACTTTTCCTGGAATTGCTCTAGCTGGACCAATCGACCGCCCGGCATAACCGGGCGGTTTTTCTTTGCCTTCCCGTCGTTTCCGGCTGAAACTGCGGATTGTTAACAAGGAAAGTTCCGATGTCGCTCAAGTCCCGCCTGGCCGCCGACGAAACGCTGTTCACCGCCTGGTCGGGCGTGCCGGACGCGCTGACGGTCGAAATCATTGCCAAGCAGGGTTTTGACGCCGTCACCCTCGACATGCAGCATGGCGGCCACCACGAGGACAGCGTGCTGCGCGGCCTTGTGCCTGTGCTGGCCGCCAACAAGCCGGCGTTGGTGCGCATCCCGGTCGGGCGCTTCGACATGGCGAGCCGCGCGCTTGATTTCGGCGCCGAGGCGGTGATCGCGCCTATGGTGAACTCCGTGGCCGATGCCCGGCAGTTCGCCGCCGCGATGAAGTATCCGCCGCTGGGCGAGCGCTCCTGGGGGCCGACCTACGCCTTTCCGCGCCACGGCAAGGGCGACCATGCCGAATGGCTGCGCGATTCGAACCAGCGCACAATGGCCTTCGCGATGGTCGAGACGCGGGCGGCATTCGAGGCGCTGGACGGCATTTTGGACACGCCCGGCATCGACGGCATCTTCGTCGGTCCTTCCGACTTCTCGATCGCCTGGTCGAACGGCACCACCATCAATTCGACGCTGGAAAGCATGATGGAGACGGTCGCTTCGATCGCCGAGCGGACGCGCAAGGCCGGAAAGCATGCGGCGATCTACGTCATCGAGCCGGCGATTGCCGGCCGCGTCGTGTCGATGGGCTACCGGCTGCTCGCCATGGGCTCGGACCACACGCTGATCTCGCTCGGCGCAAAAACCCTTTTGAAAAGCATGCGGGATTCGATCGGCGGCTGAGGGAGCCTTACGGCTGCTTCAACTCCGTCAGGAACTTGGCGAAAGTCATCGAACCCTCCGGCCATGGGCCGAAGCCGGCGTCCTGGTTGAGATGGCCGGCCTCGCCGGCGTCGATGAAGAGCGATCCCCAGGCGGCGGCGATGTCCTCGGCGATCTCGAAGGCGCAGAACGGATCGTTGCGGCTGGCAATCACGATGGATGGAAAGGGCAGGGGATCGCGCGAATAGGGGCCAAAGGTCATCAGATGTCTCGGCCTGATGTCCGGATTGGAGACATCCGGCGGCGCCACGAAGAAGGCGCCGGCGACCGGCTTCTTGAATTGCGGGATAGCCTGCACTGCCGCCGCCACGCCGAGCGAGTGCGCGACGAGCACCACCGGCCGTTCGGCTTCATTGACGGCATTCGCCACGCTCGCCGTCCAGTCCTCGCGCACCGGCTTCGTCCATTCCGCCTGCTCGACCCGGCGGGCTGTCGACAGTTTCGACTGCCAGCGGGTCTGCCAGTGCTCGGGGCCGGAATTGGTGTAGCCTGGAACGATCAAAATATCTGTGTCTTTGACTTTCATGGCGCCGATGTAGCGAGCGCCCTTCTCGCCTGCAACCCTGTCGCAAATATCGGCGCGATCACAATTGTGAACAACTTGTTCGATTCTTGCTGTCTTGTGTGAACGATCGTAATCGACGATTTGAGGGGGAACACAATGGCTGGTGGCCGAAAAACCCATCTTGGGAACGAGCGCCGCCCGAACGGAGAGTTTGATGAGCGAATTGCCTTTTGCCGCGACCACCCCGGTCAGCGTGTCGCGCGTGGGGTTGAAGGCGCGCGACGCCGAGAGCCTGGCTGCCTATTACCGCGCCGTTGTCGGTCTGCAGGAACTGAGCCGCGCCGACGGGGCAATCACGCTTGGCGCCGCCAACCGACCATTGCTGGTGCTCGAAGCGGATTCTTCGGCCAAGCCGGACGATCCGCGCAGCGCCGGTCTTTTCCACACCGCTTTCCTTTTGCCGTCACGCGCCGATCTCGGCCGCTGGATCAGCCACGCCGCCGCCAACCGCATCGGCATCGAGGGCGCCTCGGACCATCTGGTCAGCGAAGCGCTGTATCTGACCGACCCGGAGGGCAATGGCATCGAGATCTATGCCGACCGCAGCCCTCAGGACTGGAAATGGAACGGCGACCGTATCGCCATGGCGACCGAGCGGCTGAACCTTCAGGCGGTGGTCGGCAGCGTGCCGGCGGGCGATGCCGGCTGGCAGGGCGCGCCGGAAAACACCATTGTCGGCCATGTGCATCTGCGCGTCGGCCGGCCGGAGGATGCGGAAGCCTGGTGGCATGACCAGTTCGGCTTCGACACCGTCGCCAAATATGGCGGCCAGGCGGTGTTCCTGTCGTCCGGCCATTACCATCACCATATCGGCGCCAATGCCTGGCAGAGCGCCGGCGCCGGCCGTCGCGATCCGTCCCGCTCAGGACTCGCCTGGGTCGAGATGCGCTCGAACAATGTGAAGGCCGAGACGGGCAGCGAGGATCCGTGGGGCACGATGATTAGGACCGTGCCAGGCAAGGCTTGAGCCAGGGCTGCGTCAGGCTGGAGCACGCCTCATCCGTCTCGGCGCCAAAGCGCCGATCCACCTTCTCCCACAAGGGGAGAAGGCAAGCTGCGCCAGCGTTACCGTCAATCGTAGAGGCTGGCGATTAGCCGAGATGCAGGCACCGGATTCTTCCTTCTCCCCTTGTGGGAGAAGGTGGCTTGTCGCGAAGCGACAAGACGGATGAGGGGTGCTCCAGCTTGACGCGAACGCACGCTTTGCACGACCTCAAGCTTCTCCGAACACCCGCTTGAAGATCGTGTCGACATGCTTGGTGTGGTAGCCGAGGTCGAATTTCTCGCGGATCTCTGCTTCGGGCAGGGCGGCCGTGACGTCCTTGTCGGCAAGCAGTTCCTCGAGGAAATCGGCGCCGTGTTCCCACACTTTCATGGCGTTGCGCTGCACCAGCCGGTAGGCGTCCTCACGTGACAGGCCGGCCTGGGTCAGTGCCAGCAGCACGCGCTGCGAATGCACCAGCCCGCGGAACGTGTTGAGGTTCTTCTCCATGTTCTCGGGATAGACGAGCAGCTTGTCGACGACGCCGGTAAGGCGTGCCAATGCGAAATCCAGCGTCACCGTCGCATCCGGCCCGATCATACGCTCGACCGAGGAATGCGAAATGTCGCGTTCATGCCAGAGCGCCACATCTTCCATCGCCGGCATGGCGTAGGCGCGCACCATGCGGGCAAGGCCGGTGAGGTTTTCGGTCAGCACCGGGTTGCGCTTGTGCGGCATCGCCGACGAGCCCTTCTGGCCCGGCGAGAAATACTCTTCCGCTTCCAGCACTTCGGTGCGCTGCAGATGGCGGATTTCGATGGCGAGGCGTTCGACCGACGAGGCGATCACGCCCAGCGTGGCAAAGAACATGGCGTGCCGGTCGCGCGGGATCACCTGGGTGGACACCGGCTCCGGCTTCAGCCCAAGTTTTGCCGCCACATGCTCTTCGACATAAGGCTCGATGTTGGCGAAGGTGCCGACGGCACCGGAAATGGCGCAGGTCGCGATGTCTTCCCGCGCATGCACCAGCCGCTCGCGGCAGCGCGAGAATTCGGCATAGGCCTGCGCCAGCTTGACCCCGAAGGTGGTTGGCTCGGCGTGGATGCCATGACTGCGGCCGATGGTGACGGTGTCCTTGTGCTCGAAGGCGCGGCGCTTCAGCGCCGCAAGCAGGGCATCGATGTCGGCAAGCAGGATGTCGCTGGCGCGCGTCAGCTGCACGGCAAGGCAGGTGTCGAGCACATCCGACGAGGTCATGCCCTGGTGGATGAAGCGGGCATCCGGCCCGACGAATTCGGCAAGGTGGGTCAGGAAAGCGATGACGTCATGCTTGGTGACGCGTTCGATCTCGTCGATCTTTGCGACGTCGAATTTGGCCGCGCCGCCTTTTTCCCAGATCGTCCTTGCCGCTTCTTTCGGGATGACGCCCAGTTCCGCCAGCGCATCGCAGGCATGCGCCTCGATCTCGAACCAGATGCGGAAGCGGGTTTCGGGCGACCAGATGGCGACCATTTCCGGCCGGGAATAGCGAGGGATCATCCGTTTTTCAATCCTGCCTAGATAAGCGCTGGCCGCGTCCTAACAGAGGCAGGCCCGATGCTCAACGCCGCTGCCGCGCAAACCAGATGCTTGCCGCGACAAGTGCCGCAAAACCCAGCGGAAAATAGAGCCGCACGCCAAGCACGGCGAACTGGTAGAGCGCGGTCAGCATGGTGAAGGCGAATTCGAATGCCCAGGTCGGCGTAAACGCCGGCGCATGCCACTCGGCATAACAGGAACGATATTGCAGCGCGAACAGGCCGCCGGTGAAGGCGAGTGTCATTGCCAGAAGCGACACGAATGCCGCGGCGAAGGCTGTTTCCCAATGGCGGTCGCGAGAAACCAGCCTGGCCAGCGTCAGCCCAACCGGAAAGGCAAGCACGCTGCCAAGCACATAAGGCAGCGCAACGAAACGGACCCGGTCGGGCGTTTCCCAGGCGGCCAGCAGAAGATTTGTCAGCGCGCTGGCACCCATGGCCATGCCCCAAAGCAAGGTTCCCACAGTAGCCTCGCTTGCCGATGGAATAGCAGCACGCAACCGAGCCGTGATGCCGCGGCGCAAGGGAACCTGCTGCAGCGGCGTCATCGGCGGCAAGCCATATCGCGCGCCACGTGTCCGGGCGTGATCGGTTTGGCATCTGTCTCATGGACGTCATGCCTATCGCGCCATGGTGAACGAGATGTGCCGAGCAATGCATCCAATCCGGCGTTCATTTGTTATTGTCGGCCGTCTCGCATCCGAAAGGGCAAATCGCCATCCAGCGGAGGACCAGCATGAGCACCGACATCGGCAAGATACGCGGACATATGGAAGTGATCGGCGCCGACGGCGTCCATATCGGCACCGTCGACAAGGTCGAGGGTGACCGGATCAAGCTGACCAAGGCCGACAGCGGCATGGGCTCGCACAAGGGCCATCACCATTACATTTCGCTCGCCCTGGTTGCGGAGATCGACGGGCCGAAGGTCTGGCTGTCGGCGAATTCCGATGTCGCCGTCACCTTCGAGGAAGAAAAATCCGATCCAACCTGATCTTTGTTTTTACGCAATTCCGGACGAAGGCTCGGCGAAGTCGCCGAGCCTAACCGCTACACACTTTTTCTGGAAATGCGTCGGTCAGCGCGACGACCAGACCGGAAACAGATCGCCGGCGGCGGGCGTCGCGGCATGGACGCCGCGGCTGATGGCGCGCGCCATGGTCGCGCCGGCTGTCGCGAACAGATCGATCGCGGCATCGGCGCTGAGCTCGATGCCGCTCCTGCCTGTCGCCAGCGCAAAGACGAGATCGCCGTCCGCCGGCGTATGCGTCGGCCAGATGGCGCGGGCGAATCCGTCATGCGCCGAAATCGCCAGTCGCTTGGCCGCGGCCTTGGTCAGAACGGCGTCGGTGGCAATCACGGCGATGGTGGTGTTGGAGCCTTCGGCCTCGCCGCCGACGCGCCTGTCGCGATATTTCAAACGTATCTTCCTGGCGTCTTCGGGCAGCGGAGCGGGATAGCCCAGGCCGCCGAACTCGTCGCCGATCTCGAAGGGTGCCGCCCAGAAATGGCGGCTGCGGCCGACCGTGACCGAGCCGGTCGGGTTAACGGCGGCGAGCGCGCCGACAGTGACGCCGCCGTCAAGAACGGTCGAGGCGGAGCCCAGCCCGCCTTTCAGCCCGGAGGTCAGCGCGCCGGTGCCGGCACCGGCCGTGCCGATGGCAAAATCCACTGCTGCCGCCTGCACGGCCTCATAGCCGAGTTCGCGATAGGGCGGATAACGGCCCCAGTCCTTGTCGCCGCCATTGCGCAGGTCGAACAGGATCGCGGCCGGCACGATCGGCACGCGGAAGCCACCCACCTCGACGCCAATGTTTTTCTCGCGCAGCGCCGCTTGCACGCCGGAGGCGGCGTCGAGGCCGAAGGCGGAGCCGCCTGACAGAACGACGGCATGGATCGTGGCGATCGAATTCTGCGGCTCGAGCAGGTCGGTCTCGCGCGTGCCCGGCGCGCCGCCCAGCACCTGGACGCCGGCAACGGCAGGCTCATCGCACAGCACCACCGTGACGCCGGATTTCAGCATGGCATCGGCCGCGTTGCCGACGCTCAAGCCCGCAACGTCAGTGATCAGGTTGCGCGGACCGGTGCGGAACATCAGTTGCCCTCCAGCGGCACGAAATGCGTGCCGTCGAAGCGGTAGACGCGGAACGGGTTCCGGCTGAGATCACCCTTGTCGTCGAAGCGGATGGCGCCGATCGCGGTCGTGAAATCATGGCCGGTCAGTGCTTCGCCGAGCAGGTGGCCGGAGCTTTCCGCGCCAGCCAGCGCGGCCCTGGCGACCTCGACCGCGGCATAGGCCGGAAGGGCATAGCCATCCGGCGCGATGTTCTTTGCGCCGAAGGCCTGCACAATTCTGGGGTCGGCGATCTCCGACCATTCGGGCGGCGCTATCATCAGCGTGCCGACGGCGTAGGGGACAGCGCCTGGCGGCGCGCGCAGGTTCTCGCCGCCGGCAAAGGTGATGCCGGCATCGAGCTGGGCGGCATCGCGGCCCATGATCGCGATATCGTCGCCGTCGCCGCCGGCGAACACCTTGGTCGCGCCGGCCTTTTTCAGCCGGCCGATCAATCCGATCTGGTTGTCGAGCTGAGGTCGGAACGTGTCGACGAAGACCGGCTTCAGCGCCGCCTGCTCGGCCGCGGCGCGGAAAGTCTCAGCCATCTCTCGGCCATAGATGGTGCCGTCGTCAACGATGGCGAACAGGTCGTCGCGCCAGAGCTGCGTAAGGTTTGCGGCAACCGCATTGCGCTCATCGTCGCCGCGCGGGCCGAGCCGGTAGACCAGCCAGCCGGTCTTGGCGCGTCGGTCGGTCAGGCTTTCAGTGCGCACGCCGACCGTGATGACCGGAATGTTGGCGTCCTTCAGGAACGGCATCGCGGCCTCTATCGCCTCGGTGCAGAGAAAGCCCACCACGACATTAACCTTGGCGTCGACGAATTCCTTTGCCGCCGCGGCGCCGCCATCGGCGGTGCAGGCATCGTCAACGGACTTGATCGCGATGCCGTTTGCCTCCGCCGCCAGCCCGGCGCCGGCCTCGACCTCTTTGCCCAGGATCGCCGATGGACCGGAAAGCGGCGCCGCAACGCCGACCAGCTTCTCGGCGTCAGCGCTCGCGGCCAGTGACAGCCAGAGCAGCACAGCTGATGTCGTCGTGAGAAGACGCATTCGGGCTAAGAGATCCTCCATGCCGGGAATACAGTCCCGACACTATTGCAGCAAAGACCTAAAGGCTGGCTAAGCGCCGCGCAACACGCGAATTTGCGGATTGCAGTCAAGCACTTCGCCCGTGCTAGGAAACTTGTGGCGTGCAATATGCCGCCATATATAACGAACTGGTTTCGACAGGTGGATTATCGGGTGCTTAAGATCAATGACATCGGGCCGCAGCACTATCGCGATGCGATGGCGCATTTTGCCGGGCATGTGCATGTTGTGACGACGGACGGTCCGGGCGGCAAGCGAGGCGCGACGGTGATCGCCGCCTGTTCGGTTTCGGACACGCCGCCGATGGTTCTGGTCTGCCTCAACCGCGAGAACGCCAAGAACGAAGCCTTCATCAAAAACGGCAAGTTCGCGCTGAACACCCTGGCCTCGGACCAGGAAGCCGTCTCGGTCGGCTTTTCCGGCATCACCGGCCTGCCGGCGGACGAGCGCTTCGCGCTTGGGGAGTGGGATGTGATCTCCAGCGGGGCGCCGACGTTGAAAGGCGCGCTGGCCGTGTTCGACTGCGAGATTATCGACAGCAAGGATTTGGCCACCCATCGTGTGCTTTTTGGCAAGGTGACAGGCCTGCGCATCGGCGATAATTTGCGGCCGCTGATCTACCACAACCGCGGCTACCATTTTCTTTGAAACGTGCAAGCGGGATCCACGGAGACAAGATGACCGCGCCGCGCCCCGCGCCGAAATCGATCGACGAAACGCTCGATCTTTTGACCGGCGCGGACTATGTCGCGGACCGTTCGCTGGCGACAGTGCTGTTTCTTTCGCTGCGCATGAAGCGGCCCTTGTTCCTCGAGGGCGAGGCGGGCGTCGGCAAGACCGAGATCGCCAAGGTGCTGGCCGACGCGCTCGGCCGCCGGCTGATCCGCTTGCAATGCTATGAGGGGCTCGACGTCTCCTCAGCCGTCTATGAGTGGAATTATGCCGCCCAGATGATCGAGATCCGCATGGAAGAGGCGGCTGGCAAGGTCGTGCGCTCCGATATGGAGCGTAACGTCTTTTCCGAAAAATACCTGATCCGCCGCCCGGTGCTCGACGCGCTGACCGGCAAGGCGGGCGCCGCGCCGGTCTTCCTGATCGACGAGCTTGACCGCACGGACGAAGCGTTCGAGGCGTTCCTGCTCGAGATATTGTCGGACTTCCAGGTCACGGTTCCGGAGCTTGGCACGATCAAGGCGGAAGAGCCGCCGATCGTCATCATCACCACCAACCGCACGCGCGAGATCCATGACGCGCTGAAGCGGCGCTGCCTTTATCACTGGGTCGACTATCCGAATGCGGAGCGCGAGCTGGAGATCGTTCGGCGCAAGGTGCCGCAGGCGAACCGCCGGTTGTCGGCGGAGGTCGTGTCCTTCATCCAGAAGCTGCGCCAGATCGAGTTGTTCAAGGCGCCCGGCGTCGCCGAAACCATCGACTGGGCCGGTGCGCTGACCGAGCTCGACAAGGTGGCGCTCGATCCGGAAACCGTGTCCGATACGATCGGCGTGCTTTTGAAATACCAGGACGACATTGCCCGCATCGGCGAGGGCGAGGGCCGGCGTATCCTCAATGAGGTGAAGGCCGAGCTTTCGGCGGCGGAGTAGGCGCGATGCCTGTAGCGCGCCCGGAGCCCAGGGAAGCGACCGCGGATGGGCGCATCGCTGACAATATCGTCTATTTCGCGCGGGCGCTGCGCAAGGCCGGCATGCGCGTCGGCCCGGCCTCGGTGAAGGACGCCATCGAGGCGGTGCTTGCCGCAGGCATCGGCTCGCGCGACGATTTCTACTGGACGCTGCATGCGGTGCTGGTCTCGCGGCACGAGGATCATCCGGTCTTCGACGAGGCTTTCCGCCTGTTCTGGAAATCGCGCGAGCTTATCGAGAAGCTGCTGGCGATGTTTTCGCCGGTCGCGCCGGACGATCGCGAAAAGCAGAAGCCGCGCGCGGCCGAGAACCGCGTCAGCCAGGCGATGTTCGAAGGCCACCAGAAAAGCCAGCCGGTTCGGGAAGTGCCGGAGATCGAGGTCGACGCGCGCCTCACCTTTTCCGGCAACGAGGTGCTGCGCGGCAAGGATTTCGCCCAGATGGACGCCGGCGAAATGGCCGAGGCCAAAAAGGCGATCGCGGCCTTGCGCCTACCCTTCGACCTGATCCGCACGCGGCGCTTCAAGGCCGACGCACAGGGACGCCGCATCGATCCGCGCGCCATGATGCGCTCGGCGGCGCGCACCGGCGGCCAGCTTATCCTGCCGAAATTCCGTTCTCCGCGCGAAGTGCATCCGCCGCTGGTCGTGCTGGCCGACATTTCGGGCTCGATGAGCCAGTATACCCGCATCTTCCTGCACTTCCTGCACGCCCTGACGGAGAAACGTCGCCGCGTGCATGCCTTCGTCTTCGGCACGCGGCTGACCAACCTGACCCGGCAGATGCGCCATCGCGATCCGGACGAGGCGCTGGCCGAATGCTCGGCGGCGGTGAAGGACTGGTCGGGCGGTACCCGTATCGGCGACACGCTCGCCGAGTTCAACCGGCTGTGGTCGCGGCGCGTGCTGGGGCAGGGCGCCGTGGTGCTTCTCATCACTGACGGGCTGGAGCGCGACGACGTCACCGGCCTGTCGGAGGAGATGGAGCGGCTGCATAAATCCTGCCGGCGGCTGATCTGGCTCAATCCGCTTTTGCGCTTCGACGGGTTCGAGGCGAGGGCCCGCGGCGTGAAGGCGATGCTGCCGCATGTCGACGAGTTCCGGGCAGTGCACAATCTCGACGCGCTGGCCGATCTCTGCGCCTCTCTCGACCAGCGGCCGGCGGTTGCGGTCGATCCGCGCCGCTGGCTGCAAACTGGCGGGAGGCGCGCCGCGTAGCCATATGTCCGGGGGAAAACATTCGTTTCCCAAAGGGAAAACTAAAGTTTCCCTTGAAAAACAGACTTTGTGAGAACCGACGATGGAAGAGAGCATTTATCTCGATGAAGCCCGCGATCCCCTGATCATCGCGGAAGGCTGGATGAAGGACGGCAAGGATGTCGCCATCGCGACCGTGGTCGAGACATGGGGTTCGGCGCCGCGCCCGGTCGGCAGCCATCTGGTCATCGACGCCGAGGGGAATTTCCATGGTTCGGTCTCCGGAGGCTGCGTCGAGGGCGCCGTGGTGACGGAGGCGATCGACGTCATTGGCTCGGGCAAGGCCAGGATGCTGGAGTTCGGCGTCGCCGACGAGACCGCCTGGCAGGTGGGGCTGTCCTGCGGCGGCCGCATCAAGGTCTATGTCGAGCGGCTGGGCTGACCATCGTGGATCCGTATGTTCTAAAGACACTCAACGAAGAACGCCGCGCCCGCCGCGCCGCGGTGCTGGTCACTGACCTTGGCGACGGCCGCGACCGCATCGTGCGCGAGGGCGACCATGTTGCGGGCGATCTCGGGGCGGCAATCGCCAGCGCGTTCCGCACCGGCAATTCGAGGTCGGTGGAGGCGGAAGGGCGGACGTTCTTTCTCAACGCGCATCTGCCGCGCCCGCGCCTCGTGGTAATCGGCGCCGTGCATATCAGCCAGGCGCTGGCGCCGATGGCCAGGATCGCCGGCTATCCCGTCGAGATCATCGATCCGCGCACCGCCTTCGCCACCCCGGAACGCTTTCCCGACGTCGCGCTGCATGCCGAATGGCCGGAGGATGTGCTGAAGCGCGCGCCGCTCGACAGCTACACCGCGCTTGCGGCCGTCACGCACGATCCCAAGATCGACGATTTCGCGCTGAAGGCGGCGCTCGACGCCCGATGCTTCTATGTCGGGGCGCTCGGCAGCCGCAAGACCCACGCCAAGCGTGTCGAACGCCTGCTGGCGCTCGGCGCCGGCGCCGACCAGATCGCCCGCATCCATGCGCCGATCGGTCTCGATATCGGCGCTGCAAGTCCGGCTGAGATCGCTGTCGCCGTCCTTGCGCAGACCATCTACGCTTTCCGCTCGCGCGGTCTCGAAGCAAAAGGCGCCGTGGCGTGAAATTCGGGCCGGTTCCAATCGATCAGGCGGAAGGCGCGGTGCTGGCGCATGCGACCACCGCCGGTGAAAAACGCTTCCGCAAGGCGCATCGGCTGAGCAGCGGGGATGTCGCGGCGCTCAAGGCGGCGGGCATCAGTGAAGTCGTGGCAGCGGTTCTTGCCGTGGACGATCTCGGCGAGGATGCCGCTGCCGCCAGGATCGCAGCCGGCATGAGCCACCGCAACATCGAGGTCAAGCCGGCCGCGACCGGGCGGGTGAACCTGCATGCAGGGGCAGCGGGCGTCTTTACCGTCGACGCCGGGATGATCGACGCCATCAATGCCGTCGATCCGGCCATCACCATCGCGACGCTGGCGCAGCACGCGCCGGTCGAGAAGGGCCAGATGGTGGCGACGGTGAAGATCATCCCCTTTGCCGTCGCCGCAAGCCTGGTCGATGCGGTGGTGAAGGCCTGCGCCGGCCGCGAGATATTTGCCGTCAACGCCTATCGCCCCATCAATGTCGGCGTCATCCAGACGGTGCTTCCCGGCGTCAAGCCGAGCGTGCTCGACAAGACGGTGCGCGTCACCGAGGCGCGGCTGGCGCGCTCCGGTGGCCGGCTGACGGCCGAACGG
This sequence comes from Mesorhizobium sp. Arg314, assembly GCF_053714275.1. Taxonomy (NCBI): domain Bacteria; kingdom Pseudomonadati; phylum Pseudomonadota; class Alphaproteobacteria; order Hyphomicrobiales; family Phyllobacteriaceae; genus Mesorhizobium; species Mesorhizobium sp. Arg314. The sequence goes on from NZ_JBSKBP010000002.1 coordinate 126,675, forward strand.
CGCACGCCGCATGAGGTGGCGCCGGTCGCGGCGGCCGCGACCGCGCTGGCGCGCGACAATGACATGGTGGTGATCTTCGGCGCCTCGGCGATGAGCGATTTCGCCGATGTCGTGCCGGCCGCGATCGAACGGGCCGGTGGTACGGTCATCCGCGCGGGCATGCCGGTCGATCCCGGCAATCTGCTCGTGCTGGGAACGCTCGACGGCAAGCGCGTCGTCGGCGCGCCTGGATGTGCCCGCAGCCCGAAGGAGAATGGCTTCGACTGGGTGCTGGATCGCCTGATTGCCGGGCTCGAGGTGACGGCGGGCGATATTGCCGGCATGGGCGTCGGCGGGCTTTTGATGGAAATCCCGACCAGGCCGCAGCCGCGCGAGCCGACACCGCAGCCGGCAAGATCGGCGCTGAAAGTCGATGTCGTGCTTTTGGCCGCCGGCCGTTCGAGCCGCATGGGCGGGCCGAACAAGCTTCTGGCGCTGTTCGACGGCGAGCCCCTTGTGCGCCGCACCGCAGGGCGTGCGCTGGGCTCGAAGGCCGCCGGCACCGTCGTCGTCACCGGACATCAGCGCGAGCGCGTGCGCTCAGCGCTTGCCGGTCTTCGCGTGACAGTCGCGGACAATCCCGATTTCGCCGACGGCCTTGCCTCGTCGTTGAAGGCTGGCATCGCAAAGGTCGCACCCGATGCGGCCGGCGCCATGATCGTGCTCGGCGACATGCCGGGCATTTCGTCGACGGACCTCGACAGCCTGATCGACGCGTTCCGCCGCTCCGGCGGTCACGCCGTGGTGCGCGCCTCGCATCAGGGCAAGCGCGGCAATCCGGTGCTCCTGCCGCGATCGCTTTTCGCGGCCGTCGCGCAACTCGAGGGCGATACCGGCGCGCGCCATCTGGTCGAAGCCGAGGGGCTTGACGTCATCGATGTCGAGATCGGGCAGGCCGCCTCGATCGATGTCGATACGCGAGAGGCGCTGGAAGGGGCGGGCGGCGTTCTGCAGGATTGACAAAGCGGATCCGAATTTCGCATGGCTCTTGGCATGTCTTTCCGTTTCCGACTTTTCTTCGCCCTGACTGCCGCGACCGCGCTTTCCCTTTCGGCCGCCGAGGGGCAGACGCTGTCCCTGAAATCGTTCAAGGACGACCTCTTTGCTTATCCGGCGACGCTGTCGACCGGCGACAACGGCGCCTACACCGTCCTCGACTATCGCGAGATGCGCGACATCAATCAGCGCGACGAGGTGCCGGAAAAGCGCGTGCATGCGCAATATACCGATCCCGGCGTGCGCAAGGTGCAGCAGGATCTGATGCTGAAGACCGATGCCGGCGACGTCAGGCATGTCGCGGTCGGCAAAACGGAAGGCGCTTCGATCATCGTGCTCTACCTGCACGGCCAGGGTGGCAGCCGCAAGCAGGGCGTCGACGACTTCACCTTCGGCGGCAATTTCAACCGGATCAAGAACCTGATGGCGGCCAATAACGGCCTTTATCTTTCGCCGGATTTCCCCGATTTCGGCGACAAGGGCGCGGCGCAGGTTGCGGCGCTCATCGATCATTATGCAGAGACGTCGCCAGGCGCGAAGATCTTCGTGGCCTGCGGCTCGATGGGCGGGATGATCTGCTGGAAGCTTGCCGCGCGCAAGGATACGGGCAGCCGCATCAACGGTCTGCTGCTGCTCGGCTCACTATGGGATGACAGCTTTCTGACCAGCCCCGCCTTCAATCGCCGCGTGCCGGTATTCTTCGGTCAGGGCAGCCATGACGTGGTTTTCCCGGTGGAGAAGCAGGAAGCTTTCTTCCGCTCGATCCTCGCCAGGAAGTCCTATCCGACCCGATTTGTCCGCTTCGAGACCGGCACGCATGGCACGCCGATCCGCATGGTCGACTGGCGCGGCACGCTGAACTGGATGCTGACGAACGCGCCCTGACAAGCGCGTTCCGTGTTCAAGGGGCGGTGTTGTAGTCGATGATCGTCTGCGGATTGATCTCGCCGTCATAGGATGCATCGACGTCATACTGGACGAGCGAGAAGTCGCCATTGCGAAACAGATAGGTTCCCGATGAGGAGGCGTCCCCCACACCACGCCACTTGTCGGATGTGGTGATGGTTTTGGTGTTGTCGTCATAGTCGGAGTTGGTCGCCCAGCCGCTCGTCTTGAAACCAATGATGTGGATCGACTCGACCTTGCCTTCGCTGTTGTTGTGCTCGTAGCGGATATCGAGATCCGGCTCGGTGAACTGCAGCTGGGTCACGCCGTTGACGTCGTCAGAGATGTAGTAGACCGCGGTCTCGTTGTAGGCGGCCATCGAGCAGAAGAAGCGGAACAGCCGCGTCACGCGCTCCGGGTCGCTGGGTTGGGCGTCCTTGTCCTTGTAGTGGATGGAATGAGCGGCCGGTTCGCCGGTCGGCTTGCCGTCCGGATCTTGCTTGTCGCACTGGTCGCCGTAGGTGGCGAGGAACGCCTTCTTGGCCTGTTCCAGCGCCTCGTCCTTCTTCGGCGGTGGCGGGCCGTCGCCGCAGCTTGCCGGTAAGGCGCTGTCGAAATCCTCGGTCGACGGCTTCAGAGCGCCTTTGTCGATGAAGATCGGCTGGAAGGGCGGCTCCTGGATCTGCGCATTGACCTGCCGGAGTGTGTAGCAGCCGGCGAAAACCTTGGCCTCGCCCTTCTTGTCGGTGGCCTTGATGGCGACAGGGACACTGTAATAGATGCTGCCGGCCGCACCTTCGTCCGATACGCCGCCGGTCTTCACTTCAACGCTATCGGTGCCGTCGTAACCCTTGACGAAGGCGTTGAAGTCTTTTGCCGGCTTTGTATCGCCGAAATAACCCCAGGCGCGGGCGAATTCGTGGCGGTTGATGGCGCTGTAAAGCGAGCGGATGACCGCATCGGCGCTGGACCTGTCGTCGAGATAGGGCGCGTCGGCTGCAAGCGCCGACTGGCCGATACTGGCAAGGGAGAACAAGGCAGCCGCAGCGAGAAGGACACGTCTCATCGGGAATCTCCGCTCGATAACGAAAATACTACCACGGCGATTGCGGCGACGCGGTGACCCCGGGGCATGACTGCTTGAAGAATCGTAGCCGGAGGCGCTAGCTCACGGCCCGCGGCGCTGGGGCCGCCAGGGAGATTACCCGTGACCATTTCCATGTACGATATATCGGTGGGCGTCTTTTCCGCCCGGCTGAAGGCGCTGGCCAGCGTCCTGACGGCGGCGGAGCAGAATGCCGGCGAGCGCAAGATCGATCCGCAAGTGTTCCTCACCGCGCGGCTGGCGCCGGACATGTTTGCGCTGACGAGGCAGGTCCAGATCGCCACCGACCATGCCAAGGGCGCGCCGTCGCGGCTCGCCGGCCGCGAGGTGCCGAAATACGAGGACAATGAAACGAGCTTTGCCGAGCTACAGGCCCGAATCGCCAAGACGCTTGATCATCTGGCATCGTTTGCGGCGGCCGATCTGGAGGGATCGGCGGACAGGACAGTCGAGGTGAGGGTCGGTGGACGCGAAACCACGCTGCCCGGCCTGCAATACCTGCTGCACCTGGCGATGCCGAACTTCTATTTCCATGTCACAACGGCCTACGACATCCTGCGCCACAATGGCGTGCCGCTCGGCAAGCAGACGTTTTTGGGAAATCGTTGACGGAGCAGTGATTTAAGGGTTTCCCGGCAGCGCCGGGAAACCTCTTGTCGGCCGAGCTTTATATTGATGCATGTCCCGAAACTGCGGCACACTTTCGGACGACATGCATTAGCGCAGCCTCAGCGGATCGACATTTCGCGCGCGATGCGCGGAAAATCCGCCGGCTTGATGCCGATATCGGCGCGGTCCGTGTTGCTCATCGCATTCAGAAGCGCGAGCGCCGCGCGGTAACGCTGGTGTTCCTGCGGCCGCGGCCGAGCGAACATTTCAGTGAAGAACCCCATGACTCAGTTGCCCCGTTGGTCCTCCCGACAACAGAATATAGGCGATTTGTTAAAATTGTGCAGTGCAGCAATTGCATGGCTGCCATGCCGCACGAAATTTTTTCCGCCACAATCGATTTTTCGTGAAACTTTTCGGCAGGCTCAACCGTAGGCACCAGTGCCGGCACATGGCTGGCTTTTTTCCTCGCCACTCCTGGCGACCTTGCCGGACTGCACGAAAATGCGGTCCGGCTTTTTATTTGATGCCTCCGGTCGGCATAAACGCCTGCAATTGTTAATATCGCCAGAAGTCATTTTTAACGAGGGCGCCCTATGTTCAGCGGCATCAACGCATGCCGTGACGACAGGGAGGCTGAGATCGGCACCGGGAACAAGCTCGATTTCGCATCGTTGCTCGACGACCTGATCGTCGCCTCGGAGAAAGGCGAGGACGAGGGCGCCCGGCCATCCATTCCGTTCGACTATCTGTCCGTGGCCGATGAACTGCATTCCGGCCGCATCAAGGTCGCGGGCGAGAGCGTCGCCGCCGAATATCGCGAACAAGGCACCGATCTAGCGGCCGAGTTCGCAGCACTTCTCGACCAGGCAAAACTGGCGCTTGCCGGCGAAGAGCGCCGGCCTGAGGAAAGGCTGCCGCCGATCGATCCCGAAGCGATTGCCGGTGAGCTCGGCCTCGACCGTCCGGCCAAGAATGCCGATTTCGGCCGCATCCGCCGCAATTTCGCTTTCGCCAATCATCCGGATCGGGTCGCGCCGCATCTGCGTCAGAGGGCCATGATCCGCATGCAGGTGGCCAACATGCTGATCGACGAGGCAAAGCGGCGGGCCCTGGCCGGGGCCAGGCGGTAGTTCCCTCCGTCAAAGATTTCAGCGGTTCGCTTCGGTGAACCATCGTAAGCGTTTGAAATTGGCTGGAGCCTCCACAAAATTCGTCATCCTTGGGCGTAGCGACGCGAGGCGGAGCGAAGACCCGAGGATCCATGCCGTTACCTCAGCCGAGAAGTGCAGCGGAGCAGAATTCTGCAGCGTAGCAACGCTCTGATGTCATGGCATGGATCCCGGGGGGCTGCGCGGCGTCGCTTCGCTCCTTGCTCCGCCCCAGGATGACGAACTGACTGGCGCTTCGGCCAATCTCCACCTGTGCAACTTTGCAAAACGCAAGCGTTTTGCCCTATGTTCAATTTCCTCCCCGCGCAGCCGCGCAAGACCTCCCCGCCGGAGACATTCCATGCACAAACGCCGCCTCGGTCGGACCGATCTCCTTGTTTCGCAAATCTGCCTGGGGTCGATGACCTGGGGCCAGCAGAACACCGAGGCCGAAGGCCATGCGCAGATGGATCTGGCATTTTCGCGCGGCGTCAATTTCATCGACACGGCCGAGCTTTACCCGATCCCGCCCAAGGCCGAGACGCAAGGGCGAACCGAGAAGATCATCGGCAGCTGGATGAAGGCCAACGCCAACCGCGACAAGGTCATCCTTGCCTCGAAAGTGGTCGGCCGCACGGCCAACACATGGTTCCGCGGCGATGGTCCGTCGAAGCTGGTGCGCGCCGACATTTTCGACGCGGTCGAGAAATCGCTGACCAAGCTCGGCACCGATTATATCGACCTCTATCAGATCCACTGGCCGGACCGGGACATTCCGTGGGGCTCGAACCCGACGCGCGTCGGGGCGGTGGCGCGCCGGGCCGACGCCGCGGCTGCGCCCATAGGCGAAACGCCGATTGCCGAAACGCTCGCTGTCTTCGAGGAATTGGTGAAAGCGGGAAAAATCCGCCATCTCGGGCTCTCGAACGAAAGCTCCTGGGGCGTCATGCGGTTTCTGTTCGAGGCCGAGAAGGGCAGCGGTCCGCGAGTCGCCTCGCTGCAGAACGCCTACAACCTCGTCAACCGCACCTTCGAGGTGAATCTTGCCGAGGTCTGCGAACGCGAAGAGATCGCGTTTCTTCCCTATTCGCCACTGGCCCAGGGCTATCTCACCGGCAAATACGATCATGGCGCGCGACCGCTGGGTTCGCGCTCACAGCTCTTCAACCGCGGCCAGCGATATGAGACGCCAAATGCGGCGGAGGTGCAGGTCGAATACAACGAGCTGGCGCGCTCCTTCGGCATGGAGCCGGCGCTCTTCGCCAACGCCTATGTGGCGAGCCGGCCCTTCGTGACGGCGAACATCGTCGGCGCGACCACCATCGCGCAGCTCGACACGGCGCTGTCCTCGGCGGGCGTCACCTGGACGGAAGAGATGCAGAAGGCGGTCGACGCCATCCATCAGCGCGTCGGCAATCCTTGCCCGTGATCGGGAATCGTTGAGAAAAGACAAGAAAATCATAGAGAGAACAGGGGGATGGAGGCAATGGCAGATTTTCCGATCGAGGCCGTGCGCGGCAGATTTCCGGCACTTTCGCTGACCGACAAAGGGCGCCGGCGCATCTATCTCGACAATCCCGCCGGCACGCAGGTGCCGAAGACGGTGGCGGACGCGGTATCGCGCTGCCTGCTCAACACCAACGCCAACCTCGGCGGATTCTTCGAGACCACCGTTGCAGCGCAGCACGTGGTCGACGGCGCACATGCCGCGATCGCCGATTTCCTCAACGCCGCGAGCGTCGAGGAGATCGTGATCGGCGCCAATATGACGACACTGACCTATCACATGTCGCGCACGCTTGGCCGGACGATGAAGACCGGCGACGAGATCATCGTCACGCGCATGGACCATGAAGGCAATGTTTCGCCCTGGCTGCAGCTTGGCGAGGATCTCGGCCTCGTCGTGCGCTTCCTGCCGTTCGACGAGCAGAGCTGGCAAGTCGAGGAAGAAACTCTGCAGTCGCTGCTTTCGGAAAAGACGCGGCTCGTGGCGTTGAACTACGCCTCGAACCTCACCGGCTCGATCAACCGGGTGCAGGCGCTGACGGCGATTGCCAGGCAGGCCGGAGCGCTGGTCTATGTCGATGCCGTGCAATTCGCGCCGCACGGGCTGATCGACGTTAAGGCGCTCGGCTGCGATTTCCTGATCTGCTCGGCCTATAAATTCTTCGGGCCGCATATGGGCATATTGTGGGGGCGCCGCGACGTCATCGATGGTCTCAAGCCCTACAAATGCCGCTGCTCGTCGAACGGCCTGCCGGAGCGTTTCGAACTTGGCACGCCGCAGATCGAGCTGATGGCTGGACTGACGGCCGCCGTCGACTATTTTGCCGATCTCGGCGCTGCCGCTGGCGAGGCCGGATCGCGGCGGCGGCGGATCGCCAGGGCGTTCGAGGTCTCGATCGCCTACGAGAACGCGCTGGCCCGGCAACTGATCGAAGGCCTGTCCGATATCGAAGGCCTGATCATCCGCGGCATCACCGATCCGGAGCGCCTCGTCGACCGGGTGCCGACCGTTTCCTTCACCGTCGAAGGCATTGCGCCGGAAACGATCGTGCGGCAGATGAATGCCGAAAACATCTTCCTGTGGTCAGGCCACAATTATGCGTGGGAGATCGTCCACCAACTCGGCATACCGGCCGAGCAAGGCGTCGTGCGCATCGGCATTGCCCATTATAATACGGCGGCCGAGATCAGGGAGACGCTGGAAAGCGTGCACCGCGTGATCGCGATGCTGAGGCAGGAACGTTCTTAAGCTGTCTAGGCCTCCCCGCCGCCGAAACCGGTCAGGAAAGCGGTGAGGTTGTCGCCGAGCGCATCGCAGAGATAGCCGCCTTCCTGGACGATGACCGTCGGCAGGCCGAGCCCGGCAATCGTCTCGCCGATGCGCGAGAAGCCCGGTGTCGTCACCGACAGGCCACCGAAGGGATCGCCTTCGAAAGCGTCGAGGCCGAGCGCCACGACCAGAGCTTCCGGCGCGAAGGCGCGGATGCGCTGGAAGGCCGTGGCCAGCGCTTCGAGAAACGCTGCGTCGCCGGATTTGCGCGGCAGCGGCAGATTGAGATTGTAGCCGAGGCCGGGGCCTTGGCCGCGCTCGTCGGCATGGCCCCAGAAGAACGGATAGAAACGCACCGGATCGGCGTGCAGCGAGACGGTGAGCACGTCGGGCCGGGCGTAGAAGATGCCTTGCGTGCCGTTACCGTGATGCAGGTCGACGTCGAGGATGGCGACGCGCGCGGCGTCCTTGCGCAGCACCTGCGCGGCGACCGCCGAATTGTTGATGAAGCAGAAGCCGCCGGCCACGTCGGCGAAGGCATGGTGGCCCGGTGGGCGGCAGAGCGCATAGGCCGATGGCGCGCCGGCCACTACCGCCTCCGCGGCTTCCACCGCGCTCCAGGCGCTCCACAGCGCGCTGTTCCAGGTCTCGGCCGAGATCGGGCAGGCGGTGTCGGCCATGTGGTAGCCGGCCTGGCCGACCGCCGAGGCCGGATATGAGCCGTTGCGGGCGATCGGGTGGATGTTCGGGATGACTTCCGCCGAGGCGCCTTCGATGCGCTGCCAGCGTTCGAAGATGTGCTCGAGGAAGTCCAGATATTCAGGCGTGTGCACCGCCGCGATGGGGCCAAGGCCGTGATTTCCGGGTCGCTCGACCGCCAACCCGGCCGATCTTGCGCCGGCTAACAATCTTTCGACCCGCTCAGGTTTTTCCGGGTTGGGCTGCGGCGCGCCGCTGGAGAGGAAGGCCCTCGGATCGTGGCGTTTCTGCTCCTCGGCATAGAAGGCTTTCATCGTCATTCCTCCGGCGTCTCGGCAAAGGCGAAGAAAGCGTCGCCGACGATCTTCTGCACCTGCTCGTAACTCGACCAGGCGATGCCCAGTTTTTCATAGAAGGTTTTGGCCGTTTCATTGTCGGAATCGACGGACAGCCTCAGATAAACGCCACCCGCAGCGCGGCACTCCCTGGCCACGCGACGCAGCAGTTTTTCGCCGATCCGGCGGCCGCGGAAGCGGTCCTCGACATAAAGATCCTGCACATAGACGCCGGGACGGCCCATCCAGGTCGAGAAGATCGGGAAATGCAGGCAAAGCCCGGCGAATTCGCCGCCGATCTCGGCGATCAGTGTCGAGAAGGCGGGGTTTGTGCCGAAGCCGTAGCGACGGAGGTCATCGGGCGTCGAGGTGATTTCCTGATGCGCGCCGATATGGGTGCCGAGGCGCAGCAGGGCTGCGTGGATGGTCTCGACGTCGTCGACGGTGCCGGAGCGGAGGGTAATCACGCTCACGACAAGTACGGCGCCCAGGCACCCCCCTCTGGCCTGCCGGCCATCTCCCCCGCAAGGGGGGAGATTGGCAGTTTTGGCCTTGCCGCCAATTCTGCAACGCTGAAAATTGGCGAAAGCGAAAAACACAGCTGATCTCCCCCCTTGCGGGGGAGATGGCCGGCAGGCCAGAGGGGGGTGCGAAGGATCGCAAACATCTCAGGATGTCTCAAACGCCATCCGCTCACCCCACCACCGGCAGATCGAGTTCCTCCGCCAGCGCCTCCAGCGAGTCGCCGATGATGGCGATCATCTCGCCGATCTGCTCAGCTGTGATGATCATCGGTGGCGCCACCATGAAATTGTCGCCATCGACGCCGCCCTTGACTTTGCGGCCATAGATGATCAGGCCGCGCGCATAAGCGTGATCGAGCAGGCGCTGCGTCGCCTTGCTGGCCGGGTCGATGGGCTTCAGGGTTTCCGGATCGGCAACCATTTCGGCACCGAGCAGCAAGCCCTTGCCGCGCACGTCGGCGATGAAGGGGAAGCGTTTTTGCAACGCCCTCAACTCTGCGATCAGCACACCGCCCATCGCGGCTGCTTTGGCGATCAGGTCGAGCCGGTCCATTTCACCAAGGACGGCAAGGCCGGCGGCGCAGGCCAGCGGATTGCCGGCATAGGTGTGGCCATGCTGGAAGCCGCCTGACGCAAGCAGCGGCTCGACCAGGCGCATCGGCGCGGCAAGGGCGCCGAGCGGCGCGTAGCCCGAACCCAGGCCCTTCGACAGCGCGACGATGTCAGGCCTGCAGTTCCAGTGGTCGCCGCCGAGGAATTTGCCGGTGCGGCCGGCGCCGCTCATCACCTCGTCGTGGATCAGAAGGATGCCGTAGCGGTCGCAGATCTCGCGGATGCGCGGATAGTAGCTGTCGGGCGCGACGAGGGCCGCCGTCGCCGCACCCCCGATCGGCTCCATGATGAAGGCGAGCACGCTTTCCGGGCCTTCGGCGAGAATCTTCTCCTCCAACATGTCGGCGTAGCGGATGCCGCGCTGTTCCATCGAAAGGTTGTCGCGGTCGCGCCATGCCGTCGGTGCCGGCACCGATGGCATCACCCGCATCATCGGGGTGAAGGTCTCGGCCAGCGCATCGTCGCCGGTGACGGATAGCGAGCCCAGCGTGCCGCCATGATAGGAGGGGAAGCGGGTGATCACCCTCCAGCGCTTGGGCTGGCCGGTGGCAACCGCCCATTGCCGGGCGAGCTTGATACAGGACTCGGTTGCTTCCGAACCACCGGAAACGAAGAAGATGCGGTCCATGCCCTCGGGAAGTTTTCCGGCCAGCTCGCGCGCCAGTTCTTCGGCGGGTTCGTTCTCAAAATGCAGCCGGTAGGCAAAAGTGGTCTTGTCCATCTGCCGCTTCATGGCGTCGAGCACATTGCGGTTGGAATGGCCGATATTGGCGACCATCGGTCCGCTCGAGCCGTCGATGAAGCGGCGGCCGTCCTTGGTCCAGAAATAGATGCCTTCGGCGCGGTCGACGAGGGGCCGGCGCAGGTTGGAGAGATAGAACAGATGCGACGGCGGTCGTGCTTCGATTTCGGGCGAGGGCTTGGCTTGGGACTTCGGCATGTCATGACTTTCCGAGATAACGGTCGAGAACATTTTTGGTCACGCGTTCGACCATCGCGTCCCGCCTTAGCAGGCCGGCGACCCATTCGCAGCTTCCGGCATGGAAGACTTCGCCCTTGCCGCGCGGAAAATTGACGATCATCCCGCTGCCGCGCCTGACCTTGTCGAGATTGGCATCGCTGGCCACGCCGAACAAAGTCTCGGCGGTGAAGCGGCCATCCTCGTCGGTGAGGAACTGGTCCTCGATCGGGATATCGGCGCTCTCCTCGACCTGGCTCGCCATGCCGACGGCCAGCACCTGCAGGCCGTTCGGCGCGCCGCTGGCCGCGCTCGGGTAGGGCAGGCCGCCGCGAATCTCGAAATCCAGCCCATCGACCTCATAGCCATAGACATGGCTGTCGGCGCCGAGCAGGTCGCCATAATAGATGCCGGTGCCGGCGAAGGCCCAGTGCTCGGGCCGATAGACCGGAAAGCCGCGCACGCCGCGCGGCGCGCATCCGCCCCAGCCGGCATAGACGCCCCTGGTCGCGTTGAGGCCGAAGGTTGCGCTGCCCGGACGGCCGATCTCCGGCGCTTCCCAGGAATTGGTGGCGCGGGTGACGTCGCCGCCGCGATAGGCGGGGTCCTCGGCGCGGGCGCGGTATTTGTAGCAGACCTGGCGGCGGCCTTCGTCCTCGAGCCTGGTCTGCCACATGAAATTGCCGGCGAAGCGCGCCGCATGGCCGCCGCCGGTCACATAGGCGTCGACCGCGTCGCGCATCTCCCATGTCCAGTACTCGTCATGACCGACGAAGACGACGCAGTCGTAGCCGTCGAGGATTTCCGGCGAGAAATGCAGTTCGTGCTGGCTGGCGAGATCGACTGCGTAACCGTCTCGCTCGGCGAAGCGGAAGAAATGACTGTCATAGCTCGCCCAGCCGGAAGAGGCGTATTTCTTCGAATGTCCAGTGGCGAAGGCCCATTCCATATGCGGATAGCGCGGCACGGTTTTCTGGGGCACCGCGACCTCGAGCGGCACGCGCGGCGCATCCTTGGGCAGCAGGACGAAGCCGCGGCACCAGGGGCGCTGCGTCGACACCATGGTCGCATATTGGTCGCGGTTCGGGCCGGTGATGCCCTGATAATGGTTGGAACCGCCCCAGGTGTTGTAGGCGAGCCAGGTGCCGGTCGCGGCGACCTGCAGCAGCCGGCCGGGCTTGCGGCCGGGCTGGGGCGAGACGATGAAGAGGTGATGGCTCTGGATCGGCTTGCCGTCTCGACCATCGGCCAAGAGCGTGACGCGATAGGCGCCGGATGGCCAGTCGTCGCCAATGCTGAATTCGAACGAGGCTTCCCAACCGCAGCCTTCGACCGAGCATTGGTCGGGTGTGTCCTGCCAGCGCGCCGACAGGCCGCCTTTCTCGAGGACTTTGGTTTCAACCGCTCCGTCACGGGCGATGACGATGCTGAATTGCGGCGCCGTCGAGCTCACATAGAGCGTCACCGTCTCACCCCGACGATAGGAAAACCGGTCGCTGTAGCACCAGATCTCGCCGCTCGAGCCGTCCATGCCCGGCCGTTCGTAGTAGTGGCCGCGCACTGCCTCGCGGCGCTGTTCGGGCGTCAGCCCGAAATCGGGGAATTCGGTGGGCAGTTGCGTCAAGGAACACCTGAGGTCACGAGGCCGTCATTGAGACCATTGGCCGGCCGAGCGTCAAATGGAAAGCATCGGGCCAGCAGGCACATGCGCTTGGCGGTATCCGGCAAACGGACTATCTCATGCCAGGGTCTATTGATATTCAGGTGAGGCAGGCCTGCGAACGGCAGTTCCCTGCGCTTCCGGCCTTCGCCGGCCGAAGCTCTCATAAATGTCTTCGCTCTATGAAGGCTACGGTCGGCGTAGGCCGGTTCTCGGAAACCGCCCTTCTCGGCTCGGCCTGACCTGGATCTCAACAGACACAGAGCAAGATTTTCGCACTGGGGGAGCCGACATGCTGCGGGTACAAAAGGTCAAGGTCGACGACATCTACGTGCCGACGGCGCGGCGCAAGACGCTGCATCCCGAAACCGTGCGCCATCTCGCCGAGGACATTCTCGAGAACGGCATGAAGACGCCGATCCAGGTGCGCCATGACGGCAAGCGCCACATCCTGGTTGAAGGGCTGCACCGGCTCGAAGCCGCCAAATGGCTCGGCGAGACCGAGATCGACGCCTATCTCGTTCAGGCCAAGCGCCACTGATCTCTTCGCCCGGGCCGCGGCATCACCCCAAGCGATCGCATCCCATCAATGTTTTTTGATTGACCCTGTCATGCCGGCCACTAACGTGCCGGCATTTCCTCGAAACAGGTGTCGGCGATGACGAAATATGAGGGCGGGTGCCTGTGCGGTACGGTGCGTTACAGGGCCGAGGCCGAGCCGATCAACGAACGCGTCTGCCATTGCCGGATCTGCCAGCGAGCAATCGGCGCGGCCTTCAACGCCCGCCTGCTCTTCCGCATCGACGACGTGACCATCGAAGGGCCGGTGGCGACAATCAATTCCACGCCGGACCTCAAGCGCGTCTTCTGCCCGGTCTGCGGCACGACGATGTTCTCGCGGCGAGACTCCAGGGGCATTCTCGGCGTCACCTCGGGCTCGCTCGACGACCCATCGCAGTTCAAGCCCGACATGCATTTCTGGACTGCCTCGAAGCAGCCCTGGGTGATGCTTGACGATGGCCTGCCGCAATATGAAGGCGCGCCGCCGGCGTAGAGGTCTACCTTCTCCCCTTGTGGGAGAAGGAAGAGTGCCTGCACAAAAATTTCATCTTCGATTCACGAGATAGCCGGCAAAGCGTCATTGGCGGGCCATCTTTGGCTGCCTATCTAAGCGCCATGCGGGCAGGCACCGAGGAGGCGCGGATGAGCGAGAGCATCAACACCCTGGACGAGCTTTTGAACGACCCGATGATCCAGCTCGTGATGGCGCGCGACCGCGTGCGTCCAGCCGAACTTCGCCTGCTTCTGGAAAAGGCTCGCGACAGGACTGGCGACGATTCTCGCATCGACCAGGCTTCGGTGCCACCCGCGCATGTGGTGGCGAGAAGCTGCTTGAAGCAGTGGTTGTACCGCTGAGGCAGCTCCAGGGAAAATTGGTCAACTCGAATGCGCGGGCAGGTAACTGTAGTGATTGCGTAAATAGGCGAGCCCGAAGCCGAGCCGGTCGTAATTGCGATACGCCGGCCCGTCGCGATCGGGGAGCGGCGCCTCGATATCGGCGACAAACAGTTTCGCGCCGGCGGCGATGCCGTCGCGAACCAGCCTCTCTCCAAGCATGGCATCAAGATCGAAGCTCGGCGCCATGATGCCTGGCACCGGCGCGTCGATGCCGCTCCAGGCGGCGCCGTCAGGGCCGATAAAGAGCGAGCGCACCGCGGCGACCGCGCCCCTGCGTTTCAGCATGTAATGACGCCAGCCCTTGCGGCCGACAAGCGCCATGAGCCAGGGCGAGGTGGGAAGCCTGTATTTGGCATCGATAAAGGAAGCCCACTCCGAAGCTGTCCTGGGCGTGACCTCCTCGACCACCAGATCGTCGACCGGGATCAGCGGGTCACCCTGGAAAAGCGGTTCGTCCGGCAGCGGCGTCGCGTCGCGATGGATGCGCTCCCAGCCGCCCTGGTGTTGCAGGCCGCGGGCTTCCAGCCAGCATCTCAGCCGCGACGGCTCGGTGTGTGGATTGGTATGGAACCACGGCCGCCTGATGCCGGCGTCACGATAATGCGCGAGCAGCGCGTCGAGCTGAGCCTCCGAGGCCGGGCTGTCGACGCCGATATTCTTCACGCAGTTGAAATGGATGAACGGGATCGTCGTGCAGGTGGTCCAGACAAGGTCGCCGTCCCTGGCGATCGACAGCCCTTGCTGCGCCGCGAAGTCCGCGGGCGCCGCCTCATAAAGGTCGAGCCAGGCGGCGACTTCGGCGCGCTCGATGGCGCGGCCGACATCACGCTCGACGTCCTCGATCGCGATTTCCGCAACATGCGTTTCCGGCGGCATGACTGGCTGCAGTTCCGAGAGGGCGGCGGTCGACATGGCGATGCTCCTCAGTGTGCCTTACAGTGTAAGATTAGCGAAGAATAATATGAAGACGCCGGTTGTCAAGCGGGATTGGTGGCACCTTACAAATCCGTGAGTTGGAATCACGCTATCGTGAGGCTAAGCCTGTCCTCGAAGGCTTTTCGAATGACGATTCCCGTTTGCCTCTGGCCACCGGGGCGCTGGGAAAGGGTTGAGATGACCGACGTCTGCACTCAAGGGTTGGATACCGGCTTTGTCGGCCTGGGTTATGCCAAGGTGGCATTTCTAGGCATCGTGCAAGGCATCACCGAATTGCTGCCGATCTCGTCCACCGCGCATATGCGTATCGTGCCGGCCGTGCTCGGCTGGCAGGACCCGGGTTCGGCCTTCTCCGCAGCAATGCAACTGGCGGCGCTGGCGGCGGTGGTCAGCTATTTCTGGAGCGATGTCAGGGACGTGCTGTTCGGATCGCTTTCGGCGATCTCGCGCCGCGATTTCAGCGACCGCCATTTGCGTCTTGCGATCAGCATCGTGCTTGCCACCGTCCCGATCGTCATTGCCGGCCTGGCGCTTTCCGGCGTGCTCAACGCCTGCAATTCGCCATTGCGCAGCCTGGCGGTCATCGGCTGGGCCTGTATCGCCATGGCGATCCTTTTGGCGCTCGCCGAAATCTTCGCCAGCCATAAGCTCATGCTGCGCCAGGCATCGATCCTCGACGCGGTGCTGGTCGGCATCGCCCAGGTCGGCGCGCTCATTCCCGGCGTCTCGCGCTCGGGCTCGACGCTGACGGCGGCGATGGGGCTGGGCTTCGCCCGGCCCGAGGCAGCGCGCCTGTCATTCCTGCTTGGCTTGCCCGCCATTGCGCTGGCCGGCCTCAAGGAGCTTTGGGAACTGCACAAGGTGCATCTCGACGCGCATGGCTGGTCGATCCTGGCGGTCGGCCTCATCGTTGCATCGATATCGGCCTTCTTCGCCATATGGGGGCTGATGCGCGTGCTGGAACGCTTCTCCGCCTGGCCGTTCGTGATCTATCGCGGGTTGCTTGGCGTGGTGCTGCTGCTAGGCCTGGCATTAGGATGGCTATCCTAGCAGATCCGGCACTGTCGGCGGCCCGCGCAAGAGGCGTGCGCCGCTTCGCAGCGTTTTTCTCCTGTCTGGTCTTTGTGATGCCGGTGGCCAACGCCAATAGCCCCGGCCGCCAATGGCAGGCCGGCCAGTATTCTTTCTCGGACGAACTTGGCGGCTTTCTGATCCGATCCGTCTCGGGAACCGGAACAAGATCCGATCCGGTTGTTCTTAGCGAGGAATTGGAGTCGGCCGACCCCGTCATTCTGACGATCCGCGCCCGGCAGCCGACAGCCAATTTCACGGAGGGGATTCTCTATCTGCGGGTCGGTGCGCTCAACGACAGCGCACACCCCTGGGTGGATTTCCTGTTTGAGCTCCAGTCGATACTGGACCAGCCGAGTGTGTTCGGCGACGGCCTGTCTTTCGATCAGTCCCATACCCCGTCCGACTTTATCTCGTCCGACAGTTTCGCGCGATATGACCGCCAGTTGGAGCCTTTCGATCGCCTTCGGTTTCTCGATGGCCATGTGGATACACGCCATCAGGCGACCTTCGATTTCCTCGTCACCGACTTCAATCCCAAAAGCATCTTCTATCTGCTGCAGGACCCGGGTATTCCGGCCTCCTGACGATCTTGCCCGGAATGGGGGAAATCGCCGCATGAGATGACGGTTCGTCTCATAGCCCCGTTCAGCTATTGGTACGCTCATGGATCTTTCGACATTGCTGAATTCGGTGCCCTTGCTGGCCACGCTGGTGAAGTCGGCGGTGCCTGCCGCCGTTGGCGCCGGCATGGGCCTTGGTCAATGGCTGGCCGCGCTGCCGCCGTGCCGCAACCAGGTGTTCGAGAGCGCGGCCTATCTGGTCTGTGAGACCGATCCGAAGCATTTTTCCATCGAGCTGTTCTGGAAGAACAAGAATGGCGACCTCTACCGATCGCTGCACAATCTGCGCAGCGCGCAGCAAGCGACGGGACGCACCATGCTCTTCGGCATCAATGCCGGCATGTACCATCCGGACCTCGCGCCGGTCGGCCTCTATGTCGAGCGCGGCGAACAGATCACGCCGGCGAAGAGCGGATCTGGGACCGGCAATTTCTCCATGCAGCCGAACGGCATCTTTTATCTCAGCGCCGGCAGGGCCGGGGTTCGCGCGACCAAGGATTACCTGAAGCGTCCGCCGCGCGTGGATTACGCCACCCAGTCCGGGCCGATGCTGGTCATCGACGGCAAGCTGCATCCGAAATTCCGTTACGACGGCACCTCGCGAAAGATTCGCGATGGCGTGGGCGTGCGCGCCGACGGCGTCGCGGTCTTCGCGATCTCGGACGACGTCGTGACCTTCCATGAATTCGCGCGGCTGTTCCGCGACCAGCTAGGCTGCCCGAACGCGCTCTTCCTCGACGGCTCCATTTCGAGCCTCTATGCGCCTGGCATCGGCCGCAACGACGATTTCTGGAATCTCGGGCCGATGATCGGCGTGTTCAGGCGCTGACCGAGAGGCGTCTTTCTGCGTGGCCGCGAATCATCCGGTCGCGCCAAAAGTAAATTTTGATTCAAACTTTGTTGGTAATTTCTCATTAGGAATGGGGGTTCCGGCGGCGCTGTTCCTGCCTTCGGTCCGTTTTGTTTTGCGTACAGGTCAAGATGCGGATTTTTGGCGTCGTCAGTTTCGTGCTCGCATCGCTTAGCCTTGCCGGCTGCTCGTCCACGTCGGGCGTCGATGCCTTGCAAATGCCGTCCAACGAGACGACGAGCTCGGTCGTGCGGCCGAGCGCGCCGGTGTCGAAGGGCGTGAGGACCGCCGTGACGGAAAAAACCGTCGACACCGCGTCGATGTCGGGCGCTTCGCGCTTCAAGCCGCCGGCGTCGCTGCTTGACGAGAGTAACGCGAGCTCTGACGACGAGAACTCGCGCCCTTTCGGCTTGGCCGAGGAGGAGACGGTGAACTTCCCGGCGCAGGGTCTCCCGGACGGCGCCGAGCCGCCGGTGCAGGAGGCAGCGCTCGTCTCGTCGCCGAAGCGCCTGTCGCGCGCGGCACCCGCCATGCTCGCCGGTCCGGTCACCCGCTATGCGTTCCGCGACGCCAAGCCGATCAATTTCGGCCGCTCTTCGCCCCGCCATCTGGCCGTGCACGGCGTCGACGTCTCGCGCTGGCAGGGCGACATCAATTGGCGGAAGCTGCGCGCCCAGGGCGCCAATTTCGCCTATATCAAGGCGACCGACGGTGGCGACCATCTCGATCCGATGTTCATGAAGAACTGGCGCAACGCCGACGCCGCCGGGCTGAAGCGCGGCGCCTATCATTTCTTCTATTGGTGCCGGGTCGCCAGCGAGCAGGCAGATTGGTTCATCCGCAACGTGCCGAAGGTCGACGGCGCGCTGCCGCCGGTCATCGATGTCGAGTGGAACGGCGATTCCTCCTGCAAGCGACGGCCCTCGCGCGAAAAGGTGCTGGAGAAGATGCAGGTGTTCATGGACAAGCTCGAGCGCCATTACGGCCAGCGGCCCATCATCTACACCAGCCCCGATTTCTATCGCGACAACCTGCGCGGCGCCTTCCTCGACTATCCGTTCTGGCTGCGCGCCGTGGCCGCGCACCCGTCAAAGGTCTATCCGGGCCGCAAGTGGCTGTTCTGGCAATATTCCGGCTCCGGCCTGTCGCATGGCGTGAGCGGCCGCATCGACCTCAACGTGTTCCATGGCGATGAGCGGCAATGGCGTACCTGGCTCGGCGGCGGGAAGATGGTGGCCGACGCGGACTGAGTGCTTTTTTCCCTTCGCCCCTTGTGGGAGAAGGTGGCCGCGAAGCGGCCGGATGAGGGGTGCTCCAGCTTGACGCAGACCTTTGCCAGCGTTGGACGCCGCAAGATCGCCGGCGTCTCACTTCGCTGGAGCACCCCTCATCCGTCTCGGCGCTGCGCGCCGATCCACCTTCTCCCACAAGGGGAGAAGGAGAGGGCGCGCGTCACCCGTACGCCTCAACATATTTCGCCACGGCAACGGGCTCGGGTATCTCTAACCCGTCAGTGCGCAAGCCTTCGATGTGAAAGCGTATTGCTTCACGGATTGCGATCTTCACATCGGCCGTCTTGGCGCCGGTTGCAATGCAGCCCGGCAGGTCCGGCACATATGCAGAAAAGTTGTCTCCGGCTTTTTCGATGACCACAGCATAAAGCATTGCGCTATATCCTTGCCTGATCCAGTCGAGGCTCAGGCCTTCGCCGCCTCGTTGATCATCGCCTCGATATTGTAGCCGTCGGGATCGAGCACGAAGCAGGCTTCGCGGACTGTCAGCCGAGGCGAGGCGCAGGCATTGGGTCTCAGCTGCACCCGCTGGTCGAACCACACGTATCGCACTTCTCGCAGGTGCCGTTCCGCACCATGGTGAAGTTGTGGCATTCCGAGCATTCGTTGCCGGTATAGCCTTGCAGCAGCGACTGCTGGCGTCTTGTCGCGGCGAGTTTCTTGGCCTCGGCGGCTTCGTTGGCCGCAGCGTCGGTGAAGAGCGCTTCCGCGCCGCCAGCGGCTTCAGCTTCCTGTTCCACCATATCCTCGGCCAGTTCCCTGGCGCGCTCCTCGTAGTCGCGCTTGTAGGCAAGCGCCTCGTCGCTTGCCGGCTTCAGCGCCAGCACGTTGGAGCCGGCGAAGGCGGTCGGGGCCGCGCGGACAGGGGTCGTGGTCGGGGCTGGGCCGCCGAAGCCCTTGGGCTCGCTGCCGACGCCCGACACCAGCTTCACCGGCGAGGCGCCGCGATAGAGACCCTTGGAAAAGGGTGTCGCCTTGCCCTCGGTGATGCCGCGGCCAAGTGCGGTCTTGTCGAAGTCCGACTGGTCGACATGGGCGAGGTCGTGGCGGCCGAGATAGGAGACCGCCAGCTCGCGGAACACGTAGTCGAGGATCGACGTCGCGTTCTTGATCGCGTCATTGCCCTGCACCATGCCGGCCGGCTCGAACTTGGTGAAGGTGAAGGCCTCGACATATTCGTCGAGCGGCACGCCGTATTGCAGGCCGAGCGAGATGGCGATGGCGAAATTGTTCATCATGGCGCGGAAGGCGGCACCTTCCTTGTGCATGTCGATGAAGATCTCGCCGAGACGGCCGTCGTCGAATTCGCCGGTGCGCAGATACACCTTGTGGCCGCCGACGACCGCTTTCTGGGTGTAGCCCTTGCGGCGGTTCGGCAGTTTTTCGCGATCGCGGTAGAGCCGCTCGATGACGCGCTCGACGATCTTTTCGGTCACCTGCACGGCGCGCTGCGCGACGGGTGCGGCGATCAGCTGCTCGACCGCCTCGTCCTCGTCCTCCTCGCCATCGGCGAGCAGCGAGGCATTGAGCGGCTGCGACAGCTTCGAGCCGTCGCGATAGAGCGCGTTGGCCTTCAGCGCCAGCTTCCACGACAGCATGTAGGCGTTCTTGGCATCCTCGACCGTCGCCTCGTTCGGCATGTTGATGGTCTTGGAGATGGCGCCCGAGATGAAGGGCTGAGCCGCCGCCATCATCAGGATGTGGCTGTTGATCGAGAGCGAGCGTTTGCCGATCTTGCCGCACGGGCTGGCGCAGTCGAACACCGGCAGGTGCTCGGCCTTGAGGAAGGGCGCGCCTTCCAAAGTCATCGCACCGCAGACATGGATGTTGGCGGCGTCGATGTCCTTCTTGGAGAAGCCGAGCGCCGGCAGCATCTCGAAGGAGATGTCCCCGAGCTGCTCGTCGGTGAAGCCGAGCGTTTCCTTCACCCAGTCGGCGCCCAGCGTCCACTGGTTGAACACGAACTTGATGTCGAAGGCCGACTTCAGCGCCGCATTGAGCGCAGCGATCTTCTCGTCGGTGAAGCCCTTGGCCTTGAGCGAGCCAGGGTTGATGCCGGGCGCCTGGTTGAGGTTGCCGTGGCCGACCGCGTAAGCCTCGATCTCGGCGATCTGGCTTTCGGAGTAGCCGAGTGTCCTGAGCGCTTCCGGCACGGCGCGGTTGATGATCTTGAAGTAACCGCCGCCGGCGAGCTTCTTGAACTTCACCAGCGCGAAGTCGGGCTCGATGCCGGTGGTGTCGCAATCCATGACCAGGCCGATCGTGCCGGTCGGCGCGATCACGGTCGCCTGCGCGTTGCGGTAGCCATGCTCCTCGCCGAGCTCGATGGCGCGGTCCCAGGCGGCCTTGGCGTGGGTGGCCAAATCCTGCTGCTTGAGGTCTGACGCAACGAGAGGCACCGGGTTGACGGCGAGTTTTTCGTAGCCGTCCTTGTCGCCATAGGCGGCGCGGCGGTGGTTGCGCATGACGCGCAGCATGTTCTGCGCATTGCGATCGTAGTCGGGGAAGGCGCCGAGCTCGGAGGCCATCTCGGCCGAAGTGGCGTAGGCCATGCCGGTCATAATCGCCGTGAGCGCGGCGCAGATGGCTCGGCCCTCGTCGGAGTCGTAGGGAATGCCCGAGGTCATCAGCAGGCCGCCGATATTGGCGTAGCCGAGGCCGAGCGTGCGGTAGTCGTAGGAGAGCTTGGCGATCTCCTTCGACGGGAACTGCGCCATCATCACCGAGATTTCGAGCACGACGGTCCACAGGCGAACGGTGTGCTCGTAAGCGGCGATGTCGATCGTGCCGTCTTCGTTGCGGTAGGGCAGAAGGTTGATCGAGGCGAGGTTGCAGGCCGTGTCGTCGAGGAACATGTATTCCGAGCACGGGTTGGAGGCCCGGATCGCACCGGCGGAGGCGCAGGTGTGCCAGTCGTTCATCGTCGTGTTGAAGTGCAGACCCGGATCGGCCGACGCCCAGGCGGCGTAGCCGATCTTTTCCCACAGATCGCGCGCCTTCAACGTCTTCAGCACCTTGCCGTCCTTGCGGGCGGTGAGCTGCCAGTCGCCATCGGTTTCGACGGCGCGCAGGAAATTGTCCTTCAGCGACACCGAGTTGTTGGAGTTCTGGCCGGAGACGGTGAGGTAGGCGTCCGAATCCCAGTCGGTGTCGTAGGTCTTGAACGACATCGAGGTGTAGCCCTGGCGGGCGAACTGGATGACGCGGTAGATGTAGTTCTCCGGCACGGCGTCCTTCTTAGCCGCCTTTATCTCGCGCTTCAGCGCGGTGTTCAGCGCCGGGTCGAAGCAGTCGTCGTCGTGGCCTTCGCAATTGACGCAGGCCTTCATGATCGCCTCGAGGTGCTTCTTGACGATCTTGGAGCCGGTCACCAGCGAGGCGACCTTCTGCTCTTCATTGACCTTCCAGTCGATGAAGTCCTCGATATCCGGGTGGTCGGCGTCGACGATGACCATTTTTGCCGCGCGGCGCGTCGTGCCGCCCGACTTGATGGCGCCGGCAGCGCGGTCGCCGATCTTGAGGAAGCTCATCAGGCCGGAGGAGCGGCCGCCGCCGGACAGCTTCTCGCCTTCGCCGCGCAGCATCGAGAAGTTCGAGCCGGTGCCCGAGCCGTATTTGAACAGGCGCGCCTCACGCACCCACAGATCCATGATGCCGCCCTCGTTGACGAGGTCGTCCTGCACGCCCTGGATGAAGCAGGCATGCGGCTGCGGGTGCTCGTAGGACGACTTCGACTTGGTAAGCTTGCCGGTGAAGGGGTCGACGTAGAAATGGCCCTGGCTCGGACCGTCGATGCCATAAGCCCAGTGCAGGCCGGTGTTGAACCATTGCGGCGAGTTCGGCGCGACGCGCTGGGTGGCCAGCATATAGGCGAGCTCGTCGCGGAAGGCGCGCGCGTCGTCCTCGGACTTGAAGTAACCGCCCTTGTATCCCCAATAGGTCCAGGTGCCGGCAAGCCGGTCAAAGACCTGGCGGGCGTCGGTTTCCGAACCGTAGCGCTCGGCCTCGGGCAGCTTGGCGAGTTCGGCCTCGTCGGCGACGGAGCGCCACAGGAAGGAGGGGACGTCGTTCTCCTCGACCTTCTTCAGGCGCGCCGGCACGCCGGCCTTGCGGAAATATTTCTGCGCCAGGATGTCGGCCGCGACCTGGCTGAACTGCGCCGGCACATCGATGTTGTCCAGGCGGAACACCACTGAGCCGTCGGGATTCTTGATCTCCGACAGGGCCTTGCGGAATTCGATCTCCGCATAGGCAGACTGTTCTGGCTTGGTGAAGCGACGCTCGATGCGCATTGGTCCGGTCCCTTTTGTCTATATATAGCGCCTTTACCCAGGGATTTCTGCCCCGCTGAGCCAAAAGCGCAGTCCGCCGTTTGCCGGCATCGCAGGCGACGCCGACACTCTCCTCGTCGCGGGCGCAGCCATGCAGACAAGCAAACGCCTTTCCAGGCGCTTACCCAGGTTGCAGGCCGACCCGCGGGTCCCTCGAAACTGAAACTTTTGTCGATTCCCTCCGTAGAGGGAGGTTCACACTATCTAGCGTCGAGCCTGCCTGCAAACACTAAATATAGTGTTAACAGATCATTTTTTCCAGGCTGACAATTCTCCCTTTCGCCCACCCAAGCCCTAACGATCCCAACGCTTCCGCCAGCCTCGTGAACAGGCGGAAATCCGGGCAAAACGCACAAAATCCGGGGAAAAAGACCGGCCTCAGAACTCTCCGGTCGCGCCCGCAACAGGAGCGCATGGCCTATAAAAAGCGACTCGTTCCGACCCGTCAAGGATTCGTTTGCGTAGCTTTTGTGACCCAACATCTTGTGTGTCACATATGTGGATAACGGGGACATGCGAAGCCCGGCTCTGCAGGCACTTGACGCGGTTTGTCAGCCCTGCCGCGAAGCCAAGGCGGGCGGCGGCTTTTCATTTTAGCTGGCTTGCACTATCTGTTGCGTTCGCGGGGGCGCGCCTTGTCAACACCAAAAGCATCCGTTACGCCCCGCTCATGACAGTTACCGTACGTTTTGCCCCATCGCCGACCGGCCGCATCCACATCGGCAATGCGCGCACCGCGCTGTTCAACTGGCTTTTCGCCATGAACAACAAGGGCCGCTTCATACAGCGCTTCGACGACACCGACATTGCCCGCTCGAGGCAGGAATTCGCCGATTCCATTCTTTATGACCTGCATTGGCTTGGCATCTTCCCGGATGTCACCGAGTACCAGTCGCGCCGCTTCGAGATCTACGACGCGGCGGTCGAGCGGCTTAAGGCGGCGCGGGTGCTCTATGCCTGCTACGAAACGCCGGAAGAGCTCGATCTGCGCCGCAAGGTGCGTCGCACGCGCGGCCTGCCGCCTGTCTATGGCCGCGAGGCGCTGACGCTGACGCCGGAGCAGGTGGCCGAATACCAGTCGGACGGACGCAAGCCGCACTGGCGTTTCCTGCTGCCCAACTTCACCAGCGATCCGCTGCAGCCGGAGCGCACCGAAGTGCATTGGAACGACCTGGTGCGCGGCGAGGAGACGGTCGATCTCGCCTCGCTGTCGGATCCTGTGCTGGTGCGCGAGGACGGCACCTATCTCTACACGCTGCCTTCGGTGGTCGACGACATCGAGATGGGCGTCAGCCATGTCATTCGCGGTGACGACCACGTCACCAATACCGGCGTGCAGATCGCTATCTTCAAGGCGCTCGGGGCCGAGCCGCCGGTGTTCGGCCACCACAATCTGCTCACCACCGTCTCGGGCGAGGGGTTGTCGAAGCGCACCGGCGCGCTGTCGATCGAAAGCCTGCGCGAGGACGGCATCGAGCCGATGGCGGTCGCTTCGCTGGCCGTGCTCGTCGGCACGTCGGAGAATGTCACCGCCGCGCACGACCTCACTGAGCTCGCCGGCCATTTCGACCCGGCGGCAACCTCCAAGTCCGCCTCCAAGTTCGATCCGGACGAGCTCTTCGTGCTCAACCGCACGCTGATGCATCACATGTCGTTCGAGGAAGCGCGCGACCGGCTTATGGTGCTCGGCATTTCCGGCGACAAGGCCGAGCCGTTCTGGCTTGCCGTCCGCGGCAATCTCGACCGCCTGTCGGACGCGCTCGCCTGGTGGCGAATCCTGAGCGACGGCCCGCAGGAACCGGCCGAGTTTTCCGGCGAGGACCGCGACTTCCTCCATCAGGCATTCGAGCTGCTGCCGGAGGAACCGTGGAACGGCACGGTGTGGAAGGACTGGACCGGCAAGATCAGGGAAGCCACCGGACGCAAGGGCAAGCCGCTTTTCATGCCGCTGCGGTTAGCGCTTACTGGGCGGACTTCGGGGCCGGAGCTTTCAGATCTATTGCCGCTGATGGGTCGGGAAGGAACGCTGGCCCGACGACCCTGACCTTGCGCTGATCCGGCGGCAGCGCCGAG
Organism: Mesorhizobium sp. Arg314; assembly: GCF_053714275.1. NCBI lineage: Bacteria > Pseudomonadati > Pseudomonadota > Alphaproteobacteria > Hyphomicrobiales > Phyllobacteriaceae > Mesorhizobium > Mesorhizobium sp. Arg314. The sequence goes on from NZ_JBSKBP010000002.1 coordinate 151,658, forward strand.
ACCGGCGACACCGGCACCTTCGTGGTGAGCCGCTTGATCGCGTCCTGGTCGAGCCCGCCTTCGGCATTGGCGAGTGTTTCCGGATCGGCGCCGGGATCGGGCTTGGTCGCCGGCACCGGAATGAAGGGCGCTGCCTCGCTCTCCGGCTGCGACTGTTCGGGATTGGGCGGGTTGCCGCCGATGATCGTGAAGTTGCCGGCCTGCGTATTGCAGCCGCAACTCGGCGGCCGAGAATAATTGGCCTGCTTATAGAGATAGGCGGTGGGCAGCTCGCTGTAGGGACGGCCGTCGGCGGAGGACGTCATGTTGCCGGCGTCGTCATCCATGCCGCGCGTGTAGAAGACCTGCATCTCGGTGCCGGGGCAGCTCGATTCGCAATTCTTCTGGTCGCGCTCGAAGTCGCCGACGGAAGCGGCGTTGGACATCGGGAAGAAGTAACCGTCGCAGGTACGCACGCACATCGTGTGGAACTCGCCGCCCAACCGGGGCAGGTCCGTGCCGTCGGGCTGGTTGATGATGCGGCGGAAGTTGCGCACGCTAGGATCATCGAGCGGCACGTCCGCCGAGTCCGCCATATCGGGGGCGTCGGGCGTTTCGAGCTGCTGATCCTGGCGGCCGAAAAGCTGCTCGAAAAGACTGCCGCCGCCATTGTCGCGCGCCGCCTCCTGAAGCGGGGCGCGGCGCGGCGCGATCTCGTCGTCGCGGCAGTCATTGGCATCGAGCGCCGCCAGGATGCGGCTGCGGTCGCGCCGCGTGCCGCCGCCGGCCAGCCGCTCGCGTTTGGCCTGCAAGGTGTCGAGATTGGCGTTCATGCGCTGGATCGAGGCATTGATCGCCGCGCATTGGCTGACATTGCGCGAAAACAGCGTGAAGCCACAGCTGGCATCGCTCGCCCGGCCGCGGGCCTTGGCAAGCTGCTCGCGCTGGCGAGCGATGGCGTCGTCATATTTGCGGACGAGGCCGGGGCCTCCACCACCACCGCGCGTTGCGGCGAGTTCGGCTTCGAGCTGCCGGCAGATGCGGGAGGCCGCCTGGGATTCGGTCAACGCGCCAGCCGACGCCGCCAACGCTGCAAGCAGCGCCGTGAGATGCGTCAGCTTCAACCCTTTCATCCGCCTGGAATCCCCGATTGCCCGTGGCCGGAAGGCTACCGCGTTCGTGGTTAACTGTTCCCTAGTAAAGGCCACACCGATGCCAGCAAAAGCATGGCGATTCCAACAAACGCAACGTTCCAAACGAGTGAGCGAACCAAGGGAACGCCGAATGCATAGAGCGGAAGATAGACCAGCCTGGCCGAAAAATAGAGTCCGGCTCCCCACTTGCTGAGTGCGGTCTCGTGCCCAGCCGCGTGGACAAGAAAAACCGCCGCCACGAACACAGGAAATGTCTCGACGAAGTTTCGCAGTGCCCTTTCCAGGCGCCCCGCCATCCCTGTGAGTGGAGGGACCTCGGCGTCTCGGGCGCTGGCCGTCCAGCGGTAACCTCGCTGCAAGCTCGCCGAATGCGAAGCGAGAACTATGTGAATGAAACAGAGCACGCAACTTGCCGCGAGCATGGCTAGTTCGAAGCTCATTCAACCCTCGTACCTGCCCATTCGATCGCCGCCACCAACTTGCAATGAAGCACCATCGGTGTTTTCGGCCAGAGTCGTCCTCAGCCCAGATCGACCAGCGCCTGCGCCTTGTGCGCCGCCTCGACGACGGCAAGCGCGGTCATGTTGACGACGCCGCGCGAGGTCACCGACGGCGTCAATATGTGCGCCGGCTTGTCGGTGCCGAGCAGGATCGGCCCGACATGCAGCGCATCCATCATGGCGCGCAGCGCCGTCAGCGTGATGTTGGCCGAATCGAGATTCGGAAAGACCAGCAGATTGGCCTCGCCCTTCAGCCGCGAATGCGGATAGACGCGCTGGCGCAGATGCTCCGACAGCGCGGTATCGGCATGCATCTCGCCGTCGCACTGCAATTGAGGCGCGATGCGGCCGAGGATTTCGGCCGCGCGGCGCATCTTCAGCGCGCTCGGAGAATCGCGCGAGCCGAAATCCGAATGCGACAGGAGTGCAGCCTTCGGCTCGATGCCGAAGCGCTGGATCTCTTCCGCCGCCAGCACCGTCATCTCGGCGATCTCCTCCGCCGTTGGGTCGACCGAGACGTGCGTGTCGGTGAGGAAGATGATGCCGCGCTGCGAGATCAGCATCGACAGCGTCGACAAGTCCCGGTCCTGGATGCCGGCGCGGGGGCCGATGATCAGCGTCACGTTGCGCAGATGCCGCTCGAAGCGGCCTTCGAGGCCGCAGACCATGGCGTCGGCGTCGCCGCGCTTCAGCGCAAGCGCCGCGATCACCGTGTTGTCGGTGCGCACCATGGTGCGGGCGGCTTCCGTCGTGATGCCGCGCCGGCCGGCAAGTTCGATCAGGAGGTCGACATAGTGGCGGTAGCGCGGATCGTCTTCCGGATTGATCAAGGCGAAATCGACACCTGGCCGAATGCGCAGCCCGTAACGCTTCAGCCTGACTTCGATGACATGCGGGCGGCCGATCAGGGTCGGTTCGGCGATGCCTTCCTCCAGCACCACCTGCGCGGCGCGCAGCACGCGCTCGTCCTCGCCGTCGGCATAGATGACGCGCTTGGCATTGGAGGCCTTGGCAGAGGAGAACACCGGCTTCATCACCAGGCCGGAGCGGAAGACAAAGCGGTTGAGCTTGTCGATATAGGCAGCGAAGTCGGCAATCGGCCGCGTCGCGACGCCGGAATCGCAAGCAGCCTTCGCGACCGCCGGCGCGATGCGCAGGATGAGGCGCGGATCGAAGGGCGAGGGGATCAGGAAATCGGGACCGAACATCGGCGTCTCGCCGGAATAGGCGCGCGCCGCGACGTCTGACGGCTCCTCGCGGGCAAGGGCGGCGATCGCCCGCACCGCTGCCATCTTCATCTCCTCGTTGATGGCGCTGGCGCCGCAATCGAGCGCGCCGCGGAAGATGTAAGGAAAGCACAGTACGTTGTTGACTTGATTGGGAAAATCCGAGCGTCCGGTGCAGATCATGGCGTCCGGACGCGCCGCCCTTGCCACTTCCGGCATGATCTCGGGATTGGGGTTGGCCAAAGCCAGGATCAGCGGTTTCGGCGCCATGTGCTGCAGGAGTTCCGGCTTCAGCACGCCGGCGGCGGAAAGGCCGAGGAAGACGTCGGCACCGGGAATGACGTCGGCCAGCGTGCGCGCCTCGGTATCCTTCACATAAGGGTCTTTCCAGCGATCCATTTCCTCGACGCGGCCCTTGTGGGCGACGCCGAAACGGTCGGTGACCCAGATGTTTTCGACCCTGGCGCCGAGCGAGACCAGAAGGTTGAGACAGGCAAGTGCCGCGGCACCCGCGCCGGAGGTGACGATCTTGATGTCGGAAATCGCCTTGCCGGCCAGTTCCAGTCCGTTGAGCACCGCTGCGGCGACGATGATGGCCGTGCCGTGCTGGTCGTCATGGAAAACCGGGATGCCCATGCGGGCCTTCAGCCGCTCCTCGACCTCGAAACATTCCGGCGCCTTGATGTCTTCCAGGTTGATACCGCCGAAGGTCGGCTCCAATGCGGCAACGGTTTCGACCATCCGCTCGATTTCGGGTGCGTCGATCTCGATGTCGAAGACGTCGATGCCGGCGAATTTCTTGAACAGCACCGCCTTGCCTTCCATGACCGGCTTGGAAGCGAGCGGACCGATATTGCCCAGCCCAAGCACGGCCGAGCCGTTGGAGACGACGCCGACCAGATTGGCGCGCGCGGTGTAATCGGCGGCGGTTGCCGGATCGTCACGGATCTCGAGGCAGGGCGCCGCCACGCCCGGCGAATAGGCAAGCGCCAGGTCGCGCTGATTGCCGAGCGGCTTCGTCGCCTGGATTTCGAGCTTTCCCGGTGTCGGGTGCTTATGGAAGAAGAGGGCGGCCTCGTCGAGGTCCGACCGGGCCGTTTTCTTGCTCTCGCCGTCCATTGCGGCCCTCCCTGCGATACTGCTTTGGAGCCTTTTAGCATGCGTCGGAGCGTTTTCGCGACGGCAAATAGCCGGGTCTGGCCCTCACAATGCCGGAGCGAAAATAATCAATCGATTCCAGCCTGTTGGCCTGTGAGCCTCAAGCCTTTGGATTGGCGGCGGTCAGAAGGCGCTGACATAGAGACCGCCGTCGACCGGGATATTCTGGCCCGTGAGGTAGCCGGCATGGACCGAACAGAGGAAGGCGCAGATCTGGCCGAATTCCTCTGGCGTGCCGAGACGTTTTGCCGGCACGTCGGCGCTGATGCGGGCCTTGCGCGCGGCGGCCGCGGCCGGGTCTTCCTGGGTGCCGGCCTCATGCGGGCCGCGCAGCCGGTCGGTGTCGAGCTTGCCGGGCAGCAGGCTGTTGATGGTGACGTTGCGGTCCATCACGGTACGCGCCACCCCGGCGAGGAACGAGGTCAAGCCGGCTCGCGCGCCGGACGACAGGTCGAGCCCGGGGATCGGCACATAGACCGACAGCGAGGTGATGTTGACGATGCGGCCGAAGCCGCGCTTGGCCATGCCGTCGATCACCGCCTGGATCAGCTCGATCGGCGTGACCATGTTCTGCGTCACCCCCTCGAGGATTTTTGCGCGGTCGAGCTCGCGGAAATCGCGCAGCGGCGGCCCGCCATTGTTGTTGACGAGGATGTCCGGATCGGGGCAGGCGGCAAGGATCGCCTTCTGCACGTCGGGCTTCGACACGTCGCCGACGATTTCGGTCACCTTGACCCCGAACCGGTCACGGATTTCCCTGGCGGTCTTGGCCACGAGTTCGGCGTTACGACCGTTGACGACGAGATCGACGCCGGCTTCGGCCAGCGCCATCGCGCAGCCGCGCCCCAACCCCTTGCTCGAAGCGCAGACGATCGCCTTCTTGCCGCGAATGCCGAGATCCATGGTGATTTCTCCTGGTAAATTGCGGCGCAAGCTAGCGCTTGAGCTGGACCAACCGCAACCGTCATACGGTTGTTGCATGAATCGGGGCATAGGCACGCGAAAGCAAAGGGTAAATTCGTGATGTCAGACCCAGAGCCCCGCACTTTCCGCGCATTGTTCATTTCCGACGTACATCTCGGCTCGAAAGCGGCCAAGGCCGATTTCCTGATCGACTTCCTGCGCTATCATGACGCCGAAATCATCTATCTGGTCGGCGATATCATCGACGGCTGGCGGCTGCGGCGCAGCTGGCACTGGCCGCAGAGCCACAACGACGTCGTGCAGAAGCTGCTGCGCAAGGCGCGCAAGGGCGCCTCGATCACCTATATCGCCGGCAATCACGACGAATTCGCCCGCCAGTTCCAGGGTGTGCATTTCGGCGGCATCGTCGTTGCCGACCGCGCTATCCACGAGACCGCCGACGGACGGCGCCTGCTGGTCATCCATGGCGACCAGTTCGACACGGTGGTGCACAACCAGCGCTGGCTCGCCTATCTCGGCGACTATGCCTATGACGCGGCGATGCTGGTCAACAGGGTGGTGACAAAGCTGCGCCATCTGCTTGGCCTGCCCTACTGGTCGTTTTCGTCCTGGGCCAAGGTCAAGGTGAAGAAGGCGGTGAACTTCATCGGCTCGTTCCAGACCGTGCTTTCCGAGGAAGCGCGGCGTTCGCATGTCGACGGCGTGATCTGCGGCCACATCCATCATGCCGCCATCGAGAACTATGGCGAGGTCCAGTACATCAACACCGGCGACTGGGTGGAAAGCTGCACGGCGGTGGTCGAGCATTTCGACGGCCGCATGGAAATCCTGACCTGGGCACATGTGCTGCCCGAATCCTCGGCCGACAAGGATGTGCTGGTGCCGGTCGACATCATAGACCTCAAGGGCAGGGCGGCGCAGGCGGCCTGAACGCGCCTGCCCGTCAGAGACTGGCCAACCCAGTTCGACCTCCCTGGTCCGAAATTTTCACCGAAATCCTGGGATCAAGGCAAGATGTCCCAAGCTCGGCCGCTGTCTTCAACAGCTTTGCCGCCGATCGATTAGTCCAGACAGTTCCGCCGCGCTTTGCCGCATGTTAGGGATCGAGACGCGTTGCAGGCCGTCGAATGCAGCGTAATTGGATCGATTCATGTCGCTGCCGCCCCTGTCGCCCGAGCAACTCGTCAAGCCTAGCCATTTCGAATTGCGCATGAGCCTGATCTTCGCGACCTTGTTCGTGTCGCTAGGCACGCATCTGCCTTACTTTCCGCTTTGGCTGCAGGCGAAAGGTTTTCATGCCGAGCAGATCGCCGTCATCCTGGCGGCGCCGATGTTCCTGCGCGTGGTGACGACACCGATGCTGACCGCGCTTGCCGACCGCGCGAAGGACCGTGCCAATGTCTACATCGCGCTGGTCGCTGGCTCGATGATCATCTCGGCCGGCTATTTCCTGCCGGCCACCTACGCAATCGTGCTTGCCGTGTCGCTGCTGCTCACCATCGTCTGGACGCCGCACTCGCCGTTGGCCGATTCGCTGGCGCTGTCGGGCGTGCGGCGCTTCGGCTCGAACTATACGGCGATGCGCAAATGGGGCTCGATCTCGTATCTGTGCGCCAATGTCGCGGGCGGATTCATCCTGGCGGTGACGGGTCCGCAGGCTGTTCCGGTCATCATCTTCATTGCGCTCGGCGCGGCCCTGGTCGCTGCATTGGCGGCGCCGCGCTTGGGACGGCCGCGCAAGGCCTCGCCGCTTTCGGCGACTGAGATCCAGCATAAGGCACCCAGTCTGTTCAATGCCTATTTCCTCTATTTCACGCTCGGTGTCGGCATCATCACCGCCAGCCACGCTTTCCTCTACGGGTTCGTGTCGATCTACTGGAAGTCGATCGGAATCGGCGATTCCGTCGTCGGCGTGCTATGGGCCTGGGGCGTGGTGTCCGAAGTCTGCATGTTCCTGTTTTTCAATCGCATTTTTTCTTCGGTCTCGGTGGTCAGGGTGATGGTGATCGCCGGCATCGGCTCGATCGTGCGCTGGATCGCCTTTCCGCTGGTCTGGCCGCTCGGGCTTGGCGTCGCCGGCTTCTTCCTTGTCCAGTCGCTGCACTCGGTTTCGGTCCCGATGGTGTTGATCGGCCTGCAGAAGATGATCGGCGAGACGGTTTCCGAAGAGCGCACGGGTGCCGCGCAAGGCATTGCCTATTTCTTCAACGGCTTCTTCATGGCTGCCGTCACGCTTGCTTCCGGTCCGCTCTATGAGCGTTTGGGCGTCGACGGTTTCTGGGCGATGATCCCGATCGCGATCATCGGCATGGCGCTGATCGGGCTCGCTTCCCGCTCAGCCCCAAAGCTCTCTGTCAGGGGGTGAAACCAGCGATCCCTGGTAGACAAGGCCGGGTTCGCGATCGCGCGCAAGCAGGAGCGGTCCATCGAGGTCGACGAAGTCGGCGCCCTGGGCAAGCAGCACCGCCGGGGCCATGGCGAGCGAGGTGCCGACCATGCAGCCCACCATGATGCCGAAGCCCAGGTCGCGCGCGCGGTCGCGCAGTTTCAACGCCTCGGTCAGGCCGCCGGATTTGTCGAGCTTGATGTTGACGGCGTCGTAGAGACCGACCAGCGCATCGAGATCCTTCGCCGCGTGCACGCTTTCGTCGGCGCAAATCGGCACCGGATGCACGATCCGGCGCAGGATGTCGTCCTTGCCTGCCGGCAGCGGCTGTTCGACGAGCGTGATGCCGTGCTGCGCGGCAAAGGCAAGGTTCGCCTCGACATTTTCGTCGGTCCAGCCCTCATTGGCATCGAGGATGATGCGGCTTTCAGGGGCGGCTTCCGTCACGGCGCGAATTCTCGCCATGTCGTTGTCGCCGCCGATCTTGACCTTGAGCAAGGGCCGCGCGGCATTGGCGCGCGCCTGCGCCGCCATGGCCTCCGGCTCACCCAGGGAGAGCGTGTAGGCCGTTTCCAGCCCCCACAACGGAACCGCAAGTATCGCGTCGGCGACCGGGACCCCTGTCATCTTTGCTTCCAGGTCCCACAGCGCGCAATCTATGGCATTGCGTGCCGCCCCTGCCGGCATGGCGTCAAGCAGCGCGATCCTGCTTATGCCGCCGGCGATCTGGTCACGCATCGCCTCGATAGCGGCGAATACGCCGCCCATCGTCTCGCCATAGCGCTTGTAAGGCACACACTCGCCGCGCCCGGAACGTCCCGCTTCAGCGATCGTTACGGTGATGACTTCGGCCTCGGTTTTGGATCCGCGTGAGATGGTGAAGGTGCCGGCGATCGGGAATCGCTCCATTTCGACCGAAATGACACGCGCCATAATTTTCTTCTCCGGCTGTGCGACACCAGTCTGCCGGCAAATCGACACGCCAGTCCCGTCACGCTAAACAGGACGCCATGTTGACCATCCGCAAACGCGACGCAAGCGGCGAGGCCGCCAAGGACGCCGAGCACCGGCCACGCGTTGCCGTGGGCGAGGAAGGCGGCGTGCTGGGCTGCGCGTTTTCGGGCGTGTGGACGACGCGCACCGTGGCATCGGTCGATGCCGACATGCGCAAGATCGAGCAGAGAAGCGGCGCGAAACAGCTGATGCTCGACCTTTCCCACATCGAAAAGATGGACACTGCCGGCGCCTGGCTGATCGACCGGCTGGCCAGCGCCTTCGAGAAGAAAGGCGTCGAGGTTCATTTGCAGGGGCAGAGCGAGATCGCCTCGATCCTGCTCGACGCGGTCGGCGATGCAGTCCGTCGCGAGCCCGAACCGGGCCCGTCCGGGCCGCCCAACATCATCATGCGCGCGCTGGAGCTGGTGGGCCGGCGGGTCTATGAAATGCGCGACGATTTCGTCGCTTCGATGAACATTCTCGGCGCCACGATCCGCGGCGCGCAGATGAAGCTCGGCCGCGGTCACGCGGTCAACCCGGCCGCGATCTTCAACCAGATCGACCGCATGGGCGTCGGCGCGATACCGGTGGTGGTGCTGATGTCGGCCATTGTCGGCGCCATCGTTGCCCAGCAGGGCGCCTATCAGCTTAGCTATTTCGGGGCCAACATCTTCGTCGTCGACCTCGTCGGGGTGCTGATCCTGCGCGAGCTCGGCGTGCTGATGACGGCCATCATGCTCGCCGGACGCTCCGGCAGCGCGATCACGGCCGAGATAGGCTCGATGAAAATGCGCGAGGAGGTCGACGCGCTGAAGGTGATCGGCCTCAACCCGATCGGCGTGCTGGTCTTTCCGCGGCTCGTCGCGCTGGTGATCGGGCTGCCTTGCCTCACCATCATCGCCAATTTTGCCGCACTTGGCGGCGGCATCGTCGCCGCCTGGCTCTATTCCGACATTCCGCCGGCTGCGTTCATCGACAGGCTGCGCGTCGCCATCGATCTCAGCACCATTTTTGCCGGCCTGATCAAGGCGCCGTTCATGGCCTTGATCATCGGTATTATCGCGTCGGTCGAGGGCATGAAGGTCGGCGGCAGCGCCGAATCGCTCGGCCTGCACGTCACCGCGTCGGTGGTGAAGTCGATCTTCGTCGTCATCATTCTCGACGGGCTTTTCGCAATGTTCTACGCAGCGATCGGGTTCTGAGATGGCGAACGGCAACGGCGCGACGGCTACGCAGGACACGGACGACGACGATATCGTGCTTTCGGTGCGCGACGTCACCGTCGCCATCGATGACAAGCTGATCCTCGACAAGCTTTCGCTTGACATCAAGCGCGGCGAAATCCTTGGCTTCGTCGGCGCCTCGGGCGCCGGCAAATCGGTGCTGTTGCGCACCATACTGGGGCTGATGCCGAAGCAGTCGGGGACGATCAGCCTGTTCGGCGTCGATGTCGACAAGGCAAGCGACGCGGACCGCCTGCGCATCGATATGCGGCTTGGCGTCCTTTTCCAGCATGGCGCGCTGTTTTCGGCGCTGACGGTGCTGGAGAACGTACAGGTGCCGATGCGCGAATATCTCGACCTGCCCAAGGCGCTGATGGACGAACTCGCCATGCTCAAGATCGAGCTGGTCGGGCTCCCGCCCGACGCCGCGCAGAAATTTCCCTCCGAGCTTTCCGGCGGCATGATCAAGCGCGCGGCGCTGGCGCGCGCTTTGGCGCTCGATCCCGACATCGTCTTTCTCGATGAGCCGACTTCCGGACTCGATCCGATCAGTGCCGCCGAGTTCGACGAACTTGTCGTCAAGTTGCGCGATACGATGGACCTGACCGTTTACATGGTCACGCACGATCTCGACACGCTGTTCACCGCTTGCGACCACGTGGCGGTGCTCGGCAAGAAGAAGGTGCTGGTCGAAGGCACGATCGACGACATGCTGAAGAGCGATGAGCCGTGGGTGAAATCCTATTTCCGCGGAAAACGCGCCCGGCAACTTGATCTTGCGGCGCGCGCATAGCCATAAGTGGGGCGATGGAAACAAGAGCCAACTACGTAATTGTCGGCATCTTCACGCTGGGCGCGATCCTGGCGGCCTTCGCCTTCGTCTATTGGACGGCCGCCATCGGCAACAGGGGCGAAACGGCGATGCTGCGCGTGCGCATTCCAGGCTCGGCTTCCGGCCTCAGTCGCGGCAGCCTGGTGCTGTTCAACGGCGTCAGGGTGGGTGACGTGAAAAACGTCTATATCGACGGCGACGATCCGACCGTCGCCATCGCCGACACCGAAATCGCGCGCTGGACGCCGATCACCAAATCGACGCAGGCCGACATCGGACTTACTGGCCTCAGCGGCCAGGCCAATATCGAGCTCAAGGGCGCCGACCCGAAGGAAACCAGGCTTCTCGACGAGGCCGAGAAGGAAGGCAAGGTCGCCGAGATCGTCGCCAATCCGTCCGCGGTCACCAACCTTCTGCAGACGGCGCAGAACATCTTTACCCGCGCCGACAAGGTGCTTGGCGAACTCGAAGGCTTCACCAAGGACGTTCGCGGTCCGCTGACGCAGACGGTCAAGAATGTAGAGACCTTCTCGGACGCGCTCGCCAAGAATTCCGACGGTATCGACAAGTTCCTGTCGGCGGTGAGCTCGCTTTCGGATCAGCTGAAGAATGTATCGGGCAGGCTCGACAGCACGCTGAAGGCCGCCGAAGGCCTGCTCAATTCCGTCGACAAGGACCAGATCAAGAGCATCGTGGCCAATGTCGACACGGTGACGTCGAACCTGAAAGAGACCAGCAAGCAGTTCGATACCGTCATCAACAACGTCAACACGGCGGTCGGCTCGATCAACGATTTCGCCAAGCAGACGCAAGGGACATTGGCCAAGGTCAACGGCGTGCTCGACGGCATCGATCCGGCCGACGTCAAGGCCGCTCTGGCCAACATCCAGAAGGCCAGCGCCAGCGCCGACAAGGCGGCCTCGGACATCGCCAAGGTCACCGACAAGATCGCCAATCGTTCCGACGACATCAACGAGACCATCAAGGACGCCCGCCAACTCGCGCAGCGGCTGAACGATGCCTCGGTGCGCGTCGACGGCATCCTGGCCAAGGTGGACAAGATCCTGGGCTCCGGCGAGGCCGACGGCGTGATGGCCGACGCCAGGGCGACGCTGAAATCCTTCAAGCAGGTGGCCGACACGCTGAATGCGCGGCTCGGCACCATCACCGACAATCTGGCGCGCTTCTCCGGCCAGGGCCTGCAGAATGTCGAGGCACTTGTGCAGGACAGCCGCCGCTCGATCAACCGCATCGAGGAAGCCGTGACGGACCTCAGCCGCAATCCGCAGCGCATTCTGTCTGGCGGCGAAGGCGAGGTCCGACAGTTCGATGGAAGGGCGCGGCGTTGACTTCGGCCGCCGCGACCGCCAGAAAAATGAACTACGAGGTCGGATCGATCTTAGAGCGGTTCACCGTTTCACCGAAACGGCGAACCTCTCCATCTCTTTGTTTTTTCGCAATTCCGGACGGAAAACCGCTACACACTTTTCCTGGAATTGCTCTAGGGTCCGGGGACAACGGGGATCGCGCGTGACGTCGGGTAGGGTGCGAGGCGTGAGGTCGACGGTTGCGGCGCTGTTTGTGGTGACGCTTGGCGGCTGCGCGGTCTTGGCCGGCAAGCCGGCGCCACTCGACACGTTCGAATTGTCCGCACCGTCGGTCGACGTGAGTGCACACAGCCGCCGCCAGATCCTGATCGCCCAGCCCTCGGCGCTGAAGGCGCTGGACAGCCAGAACATCGTCATCAGGCCCTCGGACCAGTCGATCCAGTTCCTGAAGGGCGCGCAATGGGCGGACCGGCTGCCGCTGATCGTGCAGGCGAGACTGGCCGAGACGTTCCAGCGCTCCGGCAGCTTTGCCGGCGTCGGCAAGCCAGGAGAGGGGTTGGCGATCGACTACCAGGTTATCGTCGAGGTGCGCTCCTTCGAGGTGCGCATCAATGGCGGCGAGCATGCCGATGTCGACCTGTTCGTGCGCATCCTGAACGACCGCAACGGCGAGGTGCGCGCCTCGAAGAACTTTACGGCGAACGCACCGGTCTCCGGCAGCGGCAATGCCGCTTATGTCGGCGCGCTGGACAGCGCCTTCGGCCAGGCCGCCAAGGATATCGTGCGCTGGACGGATTCGGTGATCTGAGGCGACTCCATCCGGGTCGCTGAGGCCGTCGACTCCCGGGCGACAAGCTATTAAGAGTCGGCGCTGCCCCTCATTGCCCTGCCGGGCATTTCTCCCCGTATAGTGACGGGGAGAAAGACGCTGCCATCGACGGTTTCGCCAATCGCCAACGTTGACGGAAAGCCGCTGCCTCTGCGGTCATTCCCCTTCTCCCCGTCACTATACGGGGAGAAGGTGCCGGCAGGCGGATGAGGGGCGGCGCTGACGGGCGATATCTATCGCTGCTCACGTCACAAGCATGCTGTTCGGGCAAACAAAAAAGGCGGGAGCTTGTCCCGCCTTTTTTGTCAATCGCTAACAGCCGCCTAGTGCAACCGGCCGCTGGCGTGGGCCAGCATGGTGTAGACCTTGCCGGTATCGGACGTCAGATAGGTCTGCGCCATGATGTTGTCGCGGTCGTTGCGCGAGACATCCTTGAGCAGCTTCTCGAAATCCTCGCAGTAGCGGTCGACCGCGGCGCGGAATTCCGCCTCGGCCTGATATTTGCGACGGATATCGTCGAAGGTCTGCTGGCCTTTCAGCGTGTAGAGGCGACGCGTGAACACATCGCGCTCGCCGCGGCGATAACGGTTCCAGAGCTCGATCGAGGCGTCATGGTCGATGGCGCGTGCGATGTCGACGGAGAGCGAGTTGAGCGACTCCATGACATGCAGCGGCGAGCGCTGGTCAGGTGTCGCGCGCAGTGCTTCCACCGGTGCCGCCGGCCGCAGCTCTTCCTCGCGCGAGGCGTTGGTCAGGAGATCGCGCACCCAGCCGCCCTGCGGGGTCTTGCCGTTCGGGTCGCGGCGCGGCGTCTCGGCGGGACGTTCCAGATCGAGCGTGCCGCGCAGCGTGGTCTCGGCAAGCGGCGCCTGCGGAGCGCGAGGCACCGGTTGCGGCTGTGGCTGAGGCTGCGGGGCCGGCGGACGGCGCAGCGGCGGTTCGGCGGCGCGGACCGGCGCCTGCGGAGCAGGGCGCAGACCACGGGGCTCGCCTTGTTCGCTCGAGCCGCTGCGGCCGGATTTCGCAACGATATCCGACAGTTCCTTGAGCGCATTGATCTGCTCGGAGACGGCGCGGCGAATGGCCGACGTCGATTCCTTGGCCTCTTCCGGCATCTCGATGACGCCCTTCTTCAGCTCGGCGCGGGTCAGGTCGAGCTCGCTCTTGATGGAGCCCGCGGTCCGGCGCATCTCCTCGGTCGCGTCGGCGAAGCGGCGCGTCGCCGAATCGACGACCTCGGCGATTGCGGTGCGGATCTTTTCCGCCGATTCCATCGTCCGGCCCTCCGCGGTCTGCATCGTCTGGCCGACGAGGTTCTCGAAGGAGCGCATCACCTTCTCGAGGTCTTCCGACTTCTTGACCAGGCCGACGGCGAGGTCCTCCAGCGAGGACTGGCGCTCCAGCGTGTGCTCGAGATTGCTCTGCGCGGAGCTGAGCAGATTCGAGGCGCTGGAGAGCAGCCGGCTGTGCTCGTCGAACTTGGTCGCGATCGAGGCCACCTCGCGCAGCGTCGCCGAGGACAGTTCGGTGAGCCGCGTCGTGTTGGAATCGACCAGGCGCGCTGAGCTGGCAAAGGTCTGGGCGGCCTTCTCCGTGGTCGTGGCGAAGCTCTGCGTGCTGCCGGAAAGCCGCTCCTCGACCTGGCCGAGGTTGACGGCGGCCTGCTCGATGAGCTGGCCGAGCTGCGCGCTGGAGGTCGTCATGCGGCCGATGAGATCGGCCACGCTGTCGGCAAGCGAGGAACGTGCGCCTTCGACGGCGGAAAGCGTCTCGGCGGTGCGGCCGGCGAGAGCGTTGACGAGGGCCGCGTTTTCGCTGCGCAGCTTTTCGGTTGCCCGCTCGGTAACCTCTTCCATGCTGCGTTGCAGCTCGGAGCCGCCCTGGGCAAAGCGCTCGACCAGCGGCTTGGCCGTCTCGTCGAGGATCTTCGCCATTTCGGCCGAACGCGCGGCCAGCATGGTGTTGAGCTCGCGGGTGTTCGAACCGATGGTCCGCGCCGCCTCGTTGGTGCTCTGGCCGATATGCTGGCCGACCGCCGTGAAGGTCTCGGCGATGACATTGGCACGCGAGATCAGTTGGGCCTCGGCGCTGGAGACCTGCTCGTTGAGCTTCTGGCCCATCGTTTCGGCGGTGTAGGCGAGACGGTTTTCCACACTCGCGACCTGGTCCTCGACGCGGGCGGCGGCGGCGGCGGCGCTCGCGGCAAGCCGCTCGTCGGCGCCGGCCAGCGCCTGCTCGATCTCGCGGGCATGCACGGCGAGCTCCTGGCCGGTCTGGCGGGCGCGGTCAGCGACGCGCTGCTCGGTGGCGGCGAAGGCGCCGACGATCGTGTCGGCATGCTCGCCGATGGTCGAGCTGCTCGAGGCGATGCGCGACACCAGGCGGTTGTCGGCGTCGTCGAAGATGCGGCCGATTTCGCCGGCGCGGGCGGAAAGCGCTTCCGAACCCTCGGCAATCCGCGCCACAAGCTGCTGGTCGGCGCTGTCGAAGATGCGACCGAGATCCGAGGCGCGGGCGGCCAGCGCCTCGGCCGATTCGCCGATGCGCATCGAGAGCCGCTCGTCCGCGCCCTCGAAATTGCGCAGGATGTCGCCGGCACGCGCGGCAAGCGACTGGGCCGTTTCGACGGCGCGGGCAACCAGCTTCTGGTCGGCTGCGTCGAAGGTGTTGGCGATCTCGCCGGCGCGCGTGGCCAGCTTGTCGGCGGTTTCCTCGGCGCGGGCCATCAGCGAGTTCGACGCATCGTCGGCACGCGCCATCAGCATGTTGGACGTATCCTGAGCGCGCTCGTGCAGGCGGCGGTCCGCCGCCTCGAAGGCCTGCGCGATATCCTCGGCTCTGGAAAGCAGCGCCGCGGATGTCTGTTCGGCGCGTTCGGCGATCTTGCGATCGGCGTCGCTGAAAGCAGCGCCGGCCTGCTCATGCAGGGTGCTGGTGACTTCCATGACCTTGTCGCGCAGCGCGCCCGCCACGAAGACCGCGGTCTTCTCCAACACGCCGCGCACATTGTCGACGCCGGTCGATAGCGCGCGCTCCATGGTGCCGGCGCGCTCCTCGATGACGCCGGTCTGGCGGCTGAAGGCCTGCTCGATCTTCTCGACGTCGGCGGCGATCGCCGCCGAGATGTCGGTGCTCCTGGCGGCGATCTGGTCGATATGCCCGGAAACCGAACGATCGACGTCCTTGCGCGCATCGGCGAGCTTGACGAGATCGTCCTCCAGAGCTCTGGCAAGCATGTTGCGGCCTTCGGACAGCTTGCCGACATGGCCGGCGATGATGTCGTCGATCTCCGAGCGGCTTTCAGTCAGCTTCTGAAGGTCCGCTTCGAGGGCGCGCTTGAGGATGTCGCGGCCTTCGGCGAGCTTCTCGACCTGGCCCGAGACAAGGCCGTCGATGCCGGAACGGCTTTCGGCGAGCTTGGCAAGGTCGGCCTCAAGGGCGCGCGTGAGGATGTCGCGGCCTTCCGCGAGCTTCTCAACCTGGCCCGAGACAAGGCCGTCGATGCCGGAACGGCTTTCGGCGAGCTTGGCAAGGTCGGCTTCAAGAGCGCGCGTGAGGATGTCGCGGCCTTCCGCGAGCTTCTCGACCTGGCCGGCGACAAGGCCGTCGATCGAGGCACGGC
Organism: Mesorhizobium sp. Arg314; assembly: GCF_053714275.1. Classification (NCBI taxonomy): domain Bacteria; kingdom Pseudomonadati; phylum Pseudomonadota; class Alphaproteobacteria; order Hyphomicrobiales; family Phyllobacteriaceae; genus Mesorhizobium; species Mesorhizobium sp. Arg314. Next base: position 167,815 of record NZ_JBSKBP010000002.1, read on the forward strand.
TCTCGGCGAGCTTTGCAAGGTCCGCTTCAAGCGCGCGCTTGAGGATGTCTCGGCCTTCCGCCAGCTTCTCGACCTGACCGGACACCATGCCGTCGATGCCGGCGCGGCTCTCGGCGAGCTTGGCGAGATCGTCCTCGAGCGCCTTGGCCAGCGTCAAACGGTTCTGCGACAGCTGGTCGGCATGGCTCTGCATCAGGCCGCTGGCATTGGCCATATCGGCATCAAGTGCACGCGAAAGCTCGGCGCGGTGGCCGGTGATCTTGTGCGAATGATCGACGATCGCGCCCTGGATCGTGTTGAGGTCAGCTTCCAGCGCGCGCTTGAGGATGTCGCGGCCCTCGGCGAGCTTTTCGACCTGGCCGGCGACCAGCCCGTCGATGCTGGAGCGGCTCTCCGCCAGCTTGGCGAGATCGTCTTCCAGCGACTTCGACAGCACCGAACGGTCCTGAACGAGCCTGTTCTGATGGTCGGCAATCGCGCCGCTTACATTTTGGAGGTCATCCTGCAGGGCTCTCGACAAGGCCGAGCGATCCTGCGCGAGCCTGTTCTGATGGTCGGCGACGACGCCGCTGACCGTCTGCAGGTCGGCGTCGAGCGCTTTCGAAAGCTGCGAGCGATCCTCCAGCACCTTGTTGGAGTGTCCCGCAATGGCACCCTTGATGGTGTTGAGGTCGGCTTCAAGCGCGCGCTTGAGGATGTCGCGGCCTTCCGCCAGCTTCTCGACCTGACCGGCAACCAGACCGTCGATCGAGGCGCGGCTTTCGGCGAGCTTGGCGAGGTCGGCTTCCAACGTCTGCGACAGCAGGCTGCGGTCGTCGGCGAGCTTGCCGGCGTGGCCGTCGATCAGGCCGCGGATGCCGCTCAAATCGCTCTCAAGCGCGCGGCTGAGTTCGCCGCGGTCCTCGGCGAGCTTGGCCGAGTGGGTTTCGATCAGGTTCCTGATGCCGATGATGTCGGTCTCGAGTGCCTTGGCGAGCACGGCGCGACCTTCGGCGATCTTCTCGACCTGACCGGCGACGAGGCCGTCGACCGAGGCGCGGCTGTCCTGCAGCTTGCCGAGATCAGCTTCCAGGGCGCGCGCCAGAATGTTGCGGCCCTCGGCCAGCTTTCCGACGTGGCCGGCGACCATTTCATCAATCATTGTACGGGCTTGGACGAGCCTGCCGGAGTCTTCATTCAAGGCCTGGGACAGGCGGTTGCGGCCTTGTTCGAGCTGCTCCAGATGGCTGCCCAGCGAAGCATCGATGGCGGCGCGCGACTCGTTGACCTTGCGCAGATCTTCTTCCAGCGCGCGCGAGATCAGGCCGCGGCCTTCCGCCAGCTTCTGCACCTGGTTGGTGACGGCGGCATCGATTGCGACGCGGCCCTCGGCGAATTTCGCCAGGTCCGCCTGCATGGCGGTGGCCATACGATCGCTGCTTTCCGAAAGCTTGCGGCTATGGTTCTCGACGGCTTCCTCGATGCCGACGCGGGCATCGGCCAGCCGCTGGATGTCGGAGTCGAAGGAGCGCGACACCACATGCCGAGCCGCTTCCATGCGACCGGCGAAGTCGGTGGCCCGGGCCTCGAGCATGGAGGAGGTCGACGAGATGATGTCGGCCATATCGGCGCCGATCTGGGTCTTGCCCTGATCGATCATCGACGAAAGCGTGTCCTTGCTCTCCGCGAAGGCGTGAGCGATTTCCTTCGCGCGCTCCACCATCGTCTCGTTGATTTGACGCGCGCGCGCTTCAAGAGCGGCGTTGAGCTTTTGCGTGCCGGTGTCGAGCGCCTCGGCCCGGGTCTGGAATTCGCTGATCAGCGCCTGGCCGCGTTCGGCCAGCGTGCGCTCGATGCCGCTGAGGCTCGCCTCGAATTCGGAGTTCAGCGTGCGGGCAGCGCCGCCGAGCAGCGAGACCATGCCATTTGTGCGGTCGTCGAGCAGGTCGGTCAGCGAGCGGGTGAGGCCGTCGGTGGTGTCGGTCAGCTTGGCGATACGGGTGTCGAGCAGGCTGGCAAAGGCCTCGCCGGAGGTCGAAAGCCGGTCGGTGATGTTGTCCAGGCGCGATTCGACGGAATCGAAGATAGACGTCGAGCTTTCATTGATGCGATCGATCAGCGTGTCGCCGGAATTGTTGATCGTCATCGACAGCTTGGTCGACGCGTTTAGGATGGAGTCGCGGATGATGTCGCTGGCCGAGCCGATCTCGTCGCGCAGCGTCTCGTGAGCGCTGGCAATGGAGGCGCGCACGCGCTCGGCATGCGTGACGACCGCCTCGCGCTCGCTGCCGAGACCGTCGACCAGCGAACGGATGCGGGCCTCGTTTTCGGAATAGGAGCGTTCGATCTGGCTGACTTCGCCGTGGACGAGCGTTTCGAGCTCGACCGCGCGGGCCAAGGTGCGCTCGATGCCTTCGCCCATGGCCGCCACCTCGCGGCGAACGGCCTGGCCGATCATCATGACGCGATCCTGGGCGAGGTTTTCGGGCTCCGCCAGGCGGAAGGCGACCTCGGTCATCGATTGCGCGGCGATGCGCATTTCCTGCGCGCGCCGGATCATGGCGGCGAACGCCCAGAACAGGATGACCGGAACGATCGCGGCAACCGCCAGGCCGATCAGTTCGGGACGGGCGAAGAACTGGTCGAAGGTGCGGATCTTCCAGATGCCCGGGCCAAACAACAGGTTGGCCAGGCCGCCGGCGCCGGCGATCCAGGCCAGCGAGATAAAGGCGATCACCCAATAGACGGTGCTCGACGCACGGCGGTTGAGGCTGTGCAGCAGCGTTTTGTAATCTTTCTGGCGGTCGTCATTGGCGGGCGTGAAGCCGGCGGGGGGCGCAAAGCCGGCCGGTTGCTGCGCATTGCGCGATTCTACAGGGCGCAATTCGGCCGGCTTGGCCGCGGGCGCCTTAGGGAGCTGAGGGGTGTTTGCCGGCTCGGTCCTCTGGCTGCGGCCTTCGCGCGCCAGCTCGTCGGCTGCCGCCGAGATCTGCGCTTCGAGATCTTCCATCGACGCCGCCATGTCGAGACCGCCGTCGTCGCCGTTAAGGTCAAGGTCGAGCGCCTTTTCCAGTTCCGCGGCCACGTCGCTGTCGAGAGACTTCGTCGTCGTAGGTTTCTTAGCCATGCCTTCGCTACCCTGTACTAGCTGCCGCGGGACTTATGATTTTGGCCTGATTCTGGCCCGATTCTGGCTTGTCTATCCCGCGCAGGAGGCTGAAAAATGGACCTTCGTATCGTAATGACACACAGGGGTAAAGAAAACATGCATTCCGGGCGATACGTAAAACTTTAAATATAAGGTTAACGCAAGCGTGATCCGGCCGCCTCTGCGACAACATTTTTCCCCCGCAATCGTTAACCCGTTGGCGACCGGAATCGCCTATTTTCCTGGGGTCGTCTGCCCGCTTGGTTGGAGTTGCAGTGCGTATGCGTGGCGAAAGTGGTATTGCGTTTTCCATGCCGGGGGGTGACGCCTCCGGAACGGCTGGATCCCGACCGGTGGATCTCGGCCATCTGGCACGTCAGACAATGGGTGACCGCGACCTTGAACGGGAGGTGCTGGCGCTGTTCGTGCACCAGTCGCTGTCCGTTCGCGACCAGATCGCGGATGCCGACGCCAGGCAAAGAGTGCTTCTGGCACATGGCTTGAAGGGCTCGGCGCGCGGCATCGGCGCCTTTGCGGTCGCCGAATGCGCTGCGATCATCGAAAAGCAACCGGAAGACATCCGGGCGCTCAAGAGGCTCAGCACGCTGATCGAGGAAGTGCGCGATTTCATCGCCGGCATCAGCCGCTAGAACCGGATGATTTCAGGTCGAATCGACCTGAAATCCGTCGTCCTAGAACCGCTTCACACTTTTCGGCATCATGCTCCAGCGCCGCCCTTTTTGAAAACGTCATTTCGTGGCGCTTTCGCGCCGCAGTTGACTTGTCCGGTGGAGTGATTATCTCGGCTGCGACTCCTCAGGTGACTTAATGACCAAGCTGACTTACATCGCCCACGACGGGACCCGATTTGACGTGGAAGCCGAAAACGGCTCGACGGTCATGGAAAACGCGATCCGCAACGCGGTACCCGGTATCGAAGCCGAATGCGGTGGTGCCTGTGCGTGCGCGACCTGCCATGTCTATGTCGACGAGGCATGGACGGCCGAGGTCGGCGAGCCGGAGGCGATGGAAGAGGACATGCTGGACTTCGCCTATGACGTCCGGCCGAATTCGCGCCTCTCTTGCCAGATCAAGGTGCGCGACGCGCTGGACGGCCTCGTCGTGAGCGTGCCTGAACGCCAGGGCTAAAGGCCGACTTTCCAATTTCTTTGTTCGTGGTTGCTTGGCAGCAGCCGATAGCTCATGCAGTGTCGCACCATTGCCAATGGGGCGCAGCGCATGACCGAGACCATCAAGACGGACGTTCTCATCGTCGGGGCAGGGCCGGTTGGCCTGTTTGCCGTGTTCGAGCTCGGCCTGCTCGACATGAAGTGCCATCTCATCGACATTCTCGACCGCCCCGGCGGCCAGTGCGCCGAGCTTTATCCCGAAAAACCGATCTACGACATCCCCGGTTGGCCCATGATCTCAGCTCAGGGCCTAGTCGACAAGCTGATGGAGCAGATCCATCCGTTCAAGCCGGAGTTCACCTTCAACCGCATGGTCGCGAGCCTTGAAAGATTGGACGACGACAGCTTCCGGGTCATCACCGACGAAGGCGAGGCGTTCGAGGCCAAGGTGGTGGTGATCGCCGCCGGCGGCGGCTCGTTCCAGCCGAAGCGCCCGCCCATTCCGGGCATCGAGGCCTATGAAGGCAAGAGCGTGTTTTATTCCGTCCGGCGCATGGAGGAATTCCGCGGCCACGATCTCGTCATCGTCGGCGGCGGCGACTCGGCGCTCGACTGGACGCTCAACCTGCAGCCGATCGCCAAGAGCGTGACGCTGGTCCATCGCCGCCCGGAATTCCGGGCCGCGCCCGACAGCGTCAACAAGATGTATGCCATGCAGGAGATGAAGGAGCTGGAATTCCTGGTCGGTCAGGTCGGCGGCCTTGCCGGCGCCGACGGCCAGCTGTCATCGGCGACCATCAAGGGCGGCCCGGGCGGCGACGTGGAGGTACCGTGCACCCGCATGCTGCCTTTCTTCGGCCTGACCATGAAGCTCGGGCCGATCGCCGAATGGGGGCTGAACCTGCACGAGAACCTGATCCCGGTGGATACCGAGAAGTTTCAGACGTCGGTCCCGGGCATATTTGCCGTCGGCGACATCAACTGGTATCCCGGCAAGCTCAAGCTGATCCTGTCGGGTTTTCACGAGGTGGCGCTGATGGCGCAGGCGGCCAAGCGCATCGTCAGCCCCGGCGAGCGCATCGTCTTCCAGTACACGACTTCGTCGACTAGCCTGCAGAGGAAGCTCGGCGTCCACGACTGACGGATCATTCGGCAAGCACCGGCGCAGCGTGCTCGTCCCGGCCGCGCAGGGCTTTTTCCGGCATGAGTGCCAGCACGATCAGTGCAAGGACAAGCGTGATACCGGTGGTGAGGAAAATCATCACGAACGGTAGCGCCGACGACAGTTCGATATGCGTTGCGGAGCCCTCGGACGACAGCGGCAAGCCGTAGCCAAGCGCCACGGCGCCAAGGATTGCCACGCCGAGCGCGCCGCCCAGCGTCCGCAGGAAGGTCAGCACGCCCGTCGCTACGCCCAGGTGAGCGCGGTCGACGGCGTTCTGGACTGAGACCGTGGAGACCGGGAAGGTCGTTCCGCTGCCCAGGCCCGTGAGCGTGGTCAGGATCAAGACCTCGGGCAGCGAAGCCTGTCCCGCAATGGCACTGAGCACGCCAATGCAGACAATGGCCAGGCTGACGCCGATCATGGCGATGCGCTTGTAATGGACAAAGCGCGGGATCATGCGACCGCTGAAGGTGGCGCCGGCGACCGTGCCGAGCAGGAGACCGAGCATGGCGGTGCCGGATTCGCTGACCGAAAGCCCGACGACCGACTGCAGGTAGACCGGCAGGTAAACCGAAGCGCCGATGTTTGCTGCCTGCAGCAGGAACATCGACAGCGTGCCGGCGAGCACGATCGGGTTGCTCAACACGTCGAGAGATATCAAAGGCTCGGCCGCTTTGAGCAGCCTTAGCGCGAAGAAGGCCCAGAACACAGCCGAGCAGGCCAGCAGGCCGAGGATTTCGCGTGACAGCCACGGATAGGCGCTGCCGCCCCAGTTGAGCGCCAGGAGCAGCAGCGACGTGGCGATAACCAGCAGCACGGCGCCCAGCCCGTCGATGCTATGGTTCTTGGCCGCGATCGGCAGCTTCTTCAGCGGGTTGTTGATGATGGCCATGGCCAGGAAGCCGATCGGCAGGTTGATCCAGAAGATCAGCGACCAGTGCAGGTGCTCGGCAAATACGCCGCCGAGCAGCGGGCCGGCGACGCTGGCGACCGCCCATGTGCCGGAGATCCAGGCCGCGTAGCGGGCACGCTCGCGCGGCGGCACGAGATCGCCGATGACGGTCTGGGCCAGCGCGAACAGACCGCCGCCACCGGCGCCCTGGATGGCGCGGCCGATGACCAGCACCAGCATGTTGGGAGCGAGCGCGCTGACCAGCGACCCGAGCAGAAAGACGAGGATGGCGGCGTAGATGACGGGACGGCGGCCATAGACATCGGAAATCTTGCCGTAGAGCGGCGCCATCGCCGTCGCGGTCAAAAGATAGCCGGTGACGATCCACGGCAGATACTCGGCATGGCCGAGCGCGTGTGCGATCGTCGGCAGGGCGGGGGCGACGATGGTCTGATCAAGAGCCGCCAGCAGCATCGACAAGAGCACGCCGCCGATGATGGCATTCTTCTCGCTCTCGCTCATCGTCGGCGCGGCTTTCGGCGCCATCGCCTGTTTCTCGACGGTCTGGTCCATGCGTCATTCTTTCAAGAGCTGATGCTTGGGGCGGCAAAACGGCTCTGGCCAGTCGCGCCTGTCATTTCTCATCGTGGATAGCGGCTCGAGTGTTTCGAACCTGCTCTATGTCGTTCGATATAGGCCGATTTCGACCGCCGTTCGAAAGTTTTTCCTGGTCTGGCACCATGCTTGGGCGAAATTGGCCTCGGATGCGGCTCGCCTCAGGTCAAGGCGGCGGCAGCTGGCCGGCTTCAACGCGCTCCATCCGGTAGCGCAAAAGCCGGAGGATGCGGCTTTCGAAATTGACGCTCTCGACGCGGTCGAAGCGCACCTGGTCCTGATCGTGCCTGGTGAGCTCGGCCGCCTGGATTGCCGTGGCCTTGGCCTTTGCCTGCTCGCAAGTCTTTTGCGGGGGGACCGCCTTCAGCGCATCCTCGAGCAAACGCGCATGGTTCTTGGCGATCTCGACGTGGCGCTCCTCATGCCGCTTGATATCCGCCGATAGTGTGTCCCAGAAAAATCTGACGTCGGGATCGGATTTGCGCGGGCGCCGCCATTCGGGGAGGATCACCTTGACCTTCACGGTGACGGCCGCGTCGGCGATCCGGCAAGACCCGGCGCGCTGCGCATAGCTGATGCGGGTGGTAAAGGCCATCTGCGTGGCGCCCGGATGTCGCGACCCGGTGCTCTTCACCTCGGGGCCGTTTTTCGACAGCTGGTTTTGGATATCGTCGAGCGTGCGGCCGCCGACGCTGAAATAGCTGTAGGTCTTCACCAGATTCGCGGCACCCGCCGGCATGGGGGTCAGGACGAGCGTCAGGGCGCAGAGCAGGGATCGGTTCATGATATTGCCTCTTCACGCACCTTGCTTTAGGGCCGTCGCCAGCGCAACGGAATTGATTTCCGGCGGATCACGCATGGTTGATGGATAATGACGACAAGGCGATGGCAGTTGGCGCATGGGCGCTATCTCGATCTCGGGCCGAAGGCGGTCGTCGTCGGCATCCTCAACGTGACGCCCGACAGTTTTTCAGACGGCGGTTTGTTCATCGCGCCTGAGAAGGCCCTGGAACAGGCGCGCCGCATGGCGGAAGAGGGCGCAGCAGTCATCGATGTCGGCGGAGAATCGACGCGGCCCGGTTTTGCCCCGATCACGGCGCAAGAAGAGCAGGCGCGCGTGCTGCCGGTCATCGCGGCGCTCGCCGCTTCCGGCGAGGCGCTGATCTCGGTCGACACCTATCGTGAGGACACGGCACGGCGGGCGGTCGACGCCGGCGCCCATATCGTCAACGACGTCTGGGGGCTGCAGCGTGAGCCAGGCATCGCTCGCGTCGCGGCCGAGACAGGCGCCGGGCTCGTCATCATGCATACCGGGCGCGAACGGCAGAAACTGCCGGACGTGATCGAGGATCAATTCCTTTTCCTGCGCAAATCCCTGCAGATCGCGCGCGCCGGCAATGTCGCCGACAGCCAGATCGTGCTCGATGCCGGCTTCGGCTTCGCCAAGGAAACGGCGGAGGAAAACCTCGACCTGATGGCGCGGTTTTCCGAGCTTCAGGCGCTCGGCTATCCGTTGATGGCGGGGACCTCGCGCAAGCGCTTCATCGGCTCCGCCACCGGGCGCGAGCCTGGCCAAAGGGCAGCCGGTACGGCGGCCACCAGCGTCATCCTGCGCTTGAAAGGAGCCGACCTGTTTCGCGTCCACGATGTCGCAATCAACGTGGACGCGCTGGCGGTGACCGATGCTATGCTGGCGCGCGAAACCGAGCTTCCTCCCGGACACTGATCATGTACGTCATCCGCATGAAGAACTGCGCCTTCTTCGCCCGCCACGGCGTGCTGGACGAGGAGGAGACGCTTGGCCAGCGTTTCTATGTCGATGCCGAGCTGACCGTCGAACCCAGCCGGCCGCTGACGGAGGATTCCATCGAGGATACCGTCAATTATGGCGTTGCCTTCGCGGTCATCGAGAAGATCGTGACGGGACATCGCCGCTTCCTGATCGAGGCACTGGCGCTGGAGGTTGCGAAGGCGCTCACGGCACGGTTCTCGCAGATCAGGAAGGCCGAGATCACCGTGCGCAAACCGAACGCGCCGGTGCCTGGCGTGCTCGATTATGTCGAGGTGACCGTTGTCTGGCCAGAATAGCGCCGTCTATCTCAGTCTCGGCGGCAATCTCGGCGACCCGGCGAACTCCATGGGCGCGGCATTGCGCATATTGGATGGCGACGATCAAACGCGCGTCACCGCCGTCTCGTCGCTCTACCGCACGCCGCCCTGGGGCAAGCTCGACCAACCCGATTTCCTCAATGCCGCCGCCGCGATCGAGACGGCGCTTTCGCCACGCGCGCTGCTCGACCTTTGCCTCGACGTCGAGAGGCGATTGAAACGCGTGCGCGAGGAACGCTGGGGGCCGCGCCTGATCGACATAGACATTCTGGTGTTCGGCGACCGGGTGATCCACGAGACCGGGCTCGAAGTGCCGCATCCGCGCATGCTGGAGCGCGCTTTCGTGCTGGCACCCCTGGCCGAGATCGCGCCCGGGCTTTCGGTCGGCGGCCGGAGCGTCTCGGAACGCCTTGGCGCCGTCGATATTTCGGGCATCGAGCGGCTGCCATCCGGTCGGGAATGGTGGCTCGGCTGAGATTTCCTGGAATTGCGTAATCAGCCGGAAAAGCCGCCGCCGTCCAGGAAGGCCAGCTCCTCGGTCGTGGTCGCGCGGCCGAGCATCCGGTTGCGATGCGGAAAGCGTCCGAAGCGCCGGATGATCTCCAGGTGCTCCTCGGCGTATTTCAGGTATTCGGGTGCCTTGGCGGTTGTGAGTTCCACCGAGCGTTCCTGATCTGCGAGCAATTCGGAATGCTCGAAGGGCAAATAGAGAAAGGCCCGAACGACCTCGTCCAGTTCCAGATCCTGGCCGGCGGCGATTGCCTTGTCGGCGAAGTATCTGGCCAGAGGATCGGTCGCGCACATATGGCCAGTGCCGCGGAAGCAGTTGCGCGGGAACTGATCGAGCAGGATCATCAGCGCCAGCGATCCTTCGGCGTGTGCATTCCAGTCATCGCATTCGCGCCGCGCGGCAGCGTAATGCAGCTCCAGAAAGCGGCTGCGGAAATCCGTGTCGAAGGCGTCGTTCTTCTCGAACCATGCGTCCTCGCCGGCATCGCGCCAGAATTTGGTGACGGAAAGCGCTCGCGGATCGAGCTCTGCCATGCTTTGCCTCTCAGTTCTTGGTCTCTGCCTTGTTCAGCACGACGGCGGTTTCCTCGTTCAGCGCGCGGCCGGCGCGGCGCGGCTGCGTGAGCGGCGTCGGGATAGGCGTGCCGATATTGCCCTTTAGGAAACGCTGGCCTGCGCGCACGCCCTCGGCCAATTGCGTCTCGAAGCGCGCTTCGTCGCGGCGGCGGACATCCTCCATGACCTCGGCGACTTCTTCCGGATCGACGCCAAGCGCCTCCAGCGCGGATCCGCCGAAGACCAGCGCCGATTCGAAGGTCTCGCGCAGCTGATAGTCGACACCGGCGCGCACAAGCTGCAGCGCCGTGCCGCGGTCAAAGGCGCGCGCCAGGATGGTGACCAGAGGGAATTCGGCCTTGATCAGCTGCGCGATGCGCACGGCGGCGTCCGGCTTGTCGACGCAGATCAGAACCGCGCGGGCCCGCCCGGCGCCGGCCGCATGCAGGATGTCCAGCCGGGTGCCGTCGCCGTAATAGACCTTGAAGCCGAAATCGGCCGCAGCCTGGATCATCTCCACCTCATTGTCGATGATCGAGACGTCCATCCCGCGCAGCAAAAGCGGCTGGCTGGCGATCTGGCCGAAGCGGCCGAAGCCGATGATCAGCACGCTGCCGGTGAGGCCGTCGGCGATGTCGACGCCGTCAAGGGACTGCTCGTCGCGCGGGGTCAGGTAACGCAGCGCCAAGATCGCCAAGGGCGTCAGCACCATGGAGATGATGACGATGGCGGTGAGCGTCGCGTTGGCCTGCCCGTCGATGATGCCGACCGCGGCGGCGGACGAATAAAGCACGAAGGCGAACTCGCCGCCCTGCGCCATGAAGACGGCGCGTTCGAGCGCCTCGCGGTGGCCGCTCTTCAGAATGCGCGCGACGACATAGATGCCGACCGCTTTCATGACCATGTAGGCGACGACGTAGATGGCGACGAGCCGCCAGTTATGGGCAACGACGCCAAGGTCGAGCGACATGCCGACGGCGAGGAAGAACAGGCCGAGCAGGATGCCGCGGAACGGCTCGATATCGGCTTCGAGCTGGTGGCGGAAGGTCGATTCCGACAAAAGCACGCCGGCAAGGAAGGCACCCATCGCCATCGACAGGCCGGAGAGCTGCATGGCCAAGGCCGATCCCAGCACCACCAGCAGCGCCGCTGCGGTCATGACTTCCCGCGCACGGGCGTCGGCCAGGATGCGGAAAAGCGGATTGAGCAGGTAACGACCGGCCACGACCAGTCCGACGATCGCGGCGATGCCGATGCCGACTTCGGTCAGGCGCTCCGAAAGGCTGGTCTCGGCGCCGCCGGGCGCCAGGAATGCAATCAGCGCCAGGAGCGGCACGATCATCAGGTCTTCGAGCAGCAGGATGGAGACGATGCGCTGGCCTTTTGGCGTGGCGATCTCGCCGCGTTCTTCCAGCAGCTGCATGACGATCGCAGTCGAGGTCAGCACGAAGCCGGCGCCGGCGACGAAGGATTGCGCGATGGGGAAGCTTCCGGCCAGTCCGACCAGGGTCAAAAGCACCGCGCAGACACCGACCTGCATCGCGCCCAGGCCGAAAATCTCGCGACGCAGACCCCAGAGCCGCGACGGCTGCATTTCCAGCCCGATGATGAACAGGAACATGACGACGCCGAGCTCGGCGACGTGGAGGATCGATTCCGATTCGGAAAAGATGCGCAGGCCGAACGGGCCGATGACCACCCCGGCGGCGAGGTAGCCGAGGATCGAGCCCAGCCCCATGCGCTTGAAGATCGGGACGGCAACGACGCCCGCGGCGAGCAGCGCCACCACCTGCACCAGATCGCTGCTCGACGCTTCAGCTGCCATGCCTGTCATCATCCCTTTGCTCGAAGCACTCCTTGCATGCACCGGGAGCGGGAGGCAAGGGCGGGAGGACTGACTGGAAGAGCAGGCGGCACGCTGCCGGATGCGAAGCGGTGGCCCAAGCGGCAAGCGCCTGTTGCAGCTGCGTTACACAAGTTTACGCGGCCGGGTTGTTGCGTGCCGCCACAATCAACGGTTATGGCACGTTCGGCTTCGGCCGTTGGAGGCAGCGGCGATGGGCGGCTGCCTTTTTTGAGGAGATGACTGACATGAAGAAGTTTTTGCTTGTTGCCGTCGGTGTTGCGGCGCTGGCCGGTTCGGCTTGCTCCAAGGGACCGGAATGCACGCAGGAGATAGCCGCCAAGAAGGCGCAGGACATGGCTGCCGCGCTCCAGGCAGCGATTACCAAGGATCCGAGCAAGGCGGCCGATCTGACCGCCAAGGTGCAGGCCGTGACGACGAAGTATCAGGGCGCGACGACGCTTGACGAAGCCTGCAAGGCCTATGACGAGCTGACCGCCACCATCAAGGGTTGAGCTCAACCAGTCGAGAAATGCAAAGGCGGTGGCCAGGCAGCCGCCGCCTTTTGTTTGCTGATTTGATTTCAGTTCTTGGCGATGGCGCCGACTTCGACCGAGTCGACCCGCTTCAGGCTCATGCCGATCACCGGCACCAGCTGTTTGTCGACACGCACGGCCACCGTGACGGTCATTGAATTGTCGTCAGGTACCCGAGCCTGCATGACGCCGTTCAGCTGCTTGCGGTTGATGGTGAAGACGACCTTCTGGGCGTCGACGACATTGCCGCCGACAATATCCATCCCGTTGCCGGTCGAGCCGCCCATGAAGCTGCCCTTGTAGCCGTCGCGGCCCTTGCGCTCGACTGTCGCCGACATCTTCTGCGTGAACACGCCGACCCGGCAGTTGCCGTCAAGCGTCATGCCGATCTTGCTGTCTGGCGTCGAGCCGTTGAAATCGCAGGTGAATTTGGTGCCCTTGTACTTGCCGGCGATGATCTCGCCAGGGCCAACCCATCTGCCTTCGACCGAATGGAAGAACTGCTTGTCCGGCTCCGCGCCAAAGGCCTTTTCGACTAGGCCGAGCGGCGCGGCAATCGCGACCGTCGCAGGCAGCACGCAGGACAAGATTATGCTTCTCATGGACGACACCCGGCACGACAGAGTCTGATGTTGGGACCTGTCTGACCATGGAGAAGATTGGTTAATGCTTCGTCACTGGAGCATGATGCCGAAAAGTGTGAAGCGGTTTTCGGACGACATCATGCTCCGTCTCTTTGACTTAGAGACGGGGTCAGATTTCAGGTCGAACAGACCTGAAATCATCCGGCTCTGGCGGCGGCTTTGGCGTTTACCCTATTCTTCCGCCTGACCGTTCTTTCGCGCCGCGAACGACGTCAGCGCCGAGAGGAAATCGCCAAGGCCGGGGCGCTTCACGGCGATGAACGGCAACGGACGGGCGGTTTCCATCGCCGCGATGCCGATGCGCGCCGTCATCATGCCGTTGACCACGCCTTCGCCGAGTTTCGCGGAGAGTTTCGCGGCAAGGCCGTGGCCGACGATCTGCTGCACGAAACTGTCGCCCACGGCGATCGAGCCCGTCACCGCCAGATGCGCAAGCACGCCACGCGCCAGCCGGAAGAAGCCGAGCGTGCCTGGACGGCCACCGTAAAGCTCGGACAGGCGCCGGATCAGCCGCCCGGCCTCGAACACGACATAGGCGATGTCGACCAGCGCACGGGGGCTGACAGCCGTTATGAGGGACACGCGCTTCGCGGCCTCGAGGATCATGATTTTGGCGCGCGCATCAAGAGGCGACAGGATCTCGGTCTCGGCGAGCCGCACCAGATTGGCGCCGTCGATGATCTCGCCGCGCAATCCGGCAAGCGAACGGCGGCCAGCGGCGGTCTCGGGTTTTGCGGCGACAAAGGCCGAGAGTTCGTCGACCAAAGCGCGCGCTGCCTTGGGATCGTCGCGCGCCACCGCATCCAGGGCCCGCTTCTGCATCTTTTCGACTTCGGCAAGGCGGGCAATGGCGAGGAATTCGCGAATGAGGATGACAAGCAGCGAGAGCAGCGCGATCGCCGCCATGCCGGCCGCCAGCCAGCCAAGCCACTCGGCGCGCGCAAACAGGTCGCGGATCAGCTGGTCCGCCCACAGGCCGACCGCCAGCGAGACGAGCACGCTGAGAGCGCCCAGGAACAGCCGGGCGAGCAGCGAACGCTTTCTCGGCGCCGTTGCCGGCGGCGGAACCGCGGCCTCGATATCCGGCTCGTCGAAGATGTCGACTTCCGAGGGGATCACGACCGCCACATCGGCCCTTGCGGCACGCGGCCGGCGCACCGGCTGTTCCTCGGCGACGCGACTCTGTGTTGCTTGCGGCCTCGTCTCCACGTCGGGTTCGATGCGGAAGGCCGCCGGTTTGCGGGGCGCGGTCATGCCAGATGATCTCCGATCAGGAACTGCAACGCGCGGTCGAGCCGGATATGCGGCAAGGACAGCGTGACGCCTTCGGCGGTGCGTTCGAGCTTCGGCGGGCGGAATCGCACGAAGCGGATTGCCGGTTCGTTGCGATCTGGCGGCGATCCGGAAACGTCGAACACCGCATCGACCTTTTCCGGCAAATCGCCCGGGAATATGGCGGTTTCGGTCTTTCCGTCGAATGTCTCGCCGTTGATCTTCTCGCCCTTCAGCGGGGTACCGATGATCACCGGCAGCGTCTCGCGGCTTTGCTTCACCGTGCCCTCGCGCGTCGAGCGAACCGCGGCCATGGCGACGACGTCAACGGCGGCGCCGCTGAAATTCGCCCGCGCAACCGCACGGTCGGTGAGCCGGCGTACGATCGCCTGCAGCCGGTCATGGCTTTCATGGTGCAAATGGTCCGCCTTGGTCGCGGCCACAAGAATACGGTCGATGCGGCGCGAGAAGAAGTCGGTCAGGAAATTGCCGCGTCCGGGCCGGAAGCACGACAGGATCTCGGTGACGGCACGCTCCAGATCGGCCATGGCGGCCGGGCCGGCATTGAGCGCCTGCATGGCGTCGATCAGCACGATCTGCCGATCGAGGCGGGCGATGTGTTCGCGAAAGAACGGTTTTACGACATGCGTCTTATAGGCCTCGTAGCGGCGCTCCATCATCGCCTGCAGCGATCCGGGGCGCGGCCGGCCCGGCGACAGCCTCATCAGCGGTGCGAAGGTCAGCGCCGGCGAGCCTTCGAGGTCGCCCGGCATCAGGAACCGGCCGGGCGGCAGCGTCGACAGCGCCCGCTCGTCGAGCTTGCAGGCCCCGAGATAGGCAGCAAAGCTTTCGGCCAATCGCCGCGCCGTCATCTCGTCGGCGTCGGCGTCGGGATCGACGGCGGAGGCCAGCTCGCACCAGCCCCGCGACAGGTCGGAGCGGACGGGCAGGGCGGCCAGTTCAACCGCCTCACGCGAAAAATCGGCGAAGGACTTGCCGAGCAGCGGCAGGTCGAGCAGCCATTCGCCGGGATAGTCGACGATATCGACAGATAGTTTTCCGGCTGAAAACAACCGGCTCCAGCCGGAAGCCGACTCATATTCGATGGTGAGCCTGAGTTCGGAGATCGCGCGCGTGGAGTCCGGCCAGACGCGGTCGTTCACCAAAGCCGCGACGTGGTCCTCATACTGGAAGCGCGGAACGGCGTCGTCCGGCTGTTCCTCGAGGAAGGCGCGGGCGATGCGGCCGGATTTCTGCGCCTCGAACAGCGGCAGGCGGCCGCCATGGATGAGATTGTGGACGAGGGCGGAGATGAACACCGTCTTGCCGGCGCGGGAAAGGCCGGTGACGCCAAGCCGCAATGACGGGGAGAAGAGCCCGGCGGCGCGGCCCGACAACGTGTCGAGCGCAATCCTTGCCTCGTCGGTAAAGCTGGTCAGCGATGATGCCAAATCGGGCCTCTGGTTGCGCGTCAGCGCCCGATATAGGCCTTGGGCCGCGCGTTTGAAATGGCCTCAGAGGTCGGCGGGCGTGAGAAAGGCTTCGAGATAGCCATTGCCCTGCGCCGCTTCGGCAAGGTTGCCTGGAAAGCGTACGACGGCGAGGCCGGAGGTTGGAAAGCCGTAGTTCATCATGCCGCGCGCCGCCTCCTCGCCATCGCCCGAGACCGCCATGGCCAGATCCTCTGTCATGGGGTTGTGGCCGATCACCAGAAGCTGGTCGGCACCGCCATTCCTGCGGATAATGTCGAGATAGCCGGCAGCATCCTCGCTGTAGAGCGTGTCGAAGAACAGGACCCGGCCGGTGTCGGTGCGTCCCGCCAGGCCTTCCAGCGTCTGCCGGGCACGTTTGGCGTTGGAGCAGAGGGTGACGTCGGGCACGTAGTTGCGGGCCCGCATGGCCTCTCCGATGGCTTCGGCATCGGCCATGCCCGATTCGTCGAGCGGGCGGTCGAAATCGCGAACGCCGGGCATCGCCCAGCCGGCTTTGGCATGCCGCAACAGATAAAGTCTGCTCAACCGGTCCCCCATAGTGCTGCCTTTCGGGCAAAGCGCGATTAGTCACCAGAACCATGTCGCGCACAATGGCCGGCGCCAGCAACTGCAACGAATCATGTGCGAATTCGTTTTTGTGCCGTTGAAACAACGTCGTCGCCCTGGCCGCCGATACGAGACTAACAATTGCGTGAGGCTGTCACCGATAGCGCTTGTGCAGCCTCGTGTCCCCGAATATATAGGCGCCAAATTTGGGGTTGTTGGGTGAGTCGAATGAACGACATCGTTACCGCCGATTACGTACCCTCCGAAGACGAGCCGTTCATGAACGAACGGCAAAAATCGTACTTCCGCCAAAAGCTTATAACCTGGAAGAGCGACATTCTCCGCGAAGCGCGCGAAACCCTCGAAATCCTGCAGCAGGAAAACGCCAACCACCCCGACCTAGCCGATCGCGCCTCCTCCGAAACCGACCGCGCCATTGAATTGCGCGCCCGTGATCGCCAACGCAAGCTCATCTCGAAAATCGACTCCGCGCTCCAGCGCATCGACGAAGGCACCTACGGCTATTGCGAGGAGACCGGCGAGCCGATCGCGTTGAAGCGGCTTGACGCGCGCCCGATCGCGACGCTGTCGATCGAGGCGCAGGAGCGCCACGAGCGCCGCGAGAAGGTCTATCGCGACGACTGACGCAAACTGGATAAGCAATCAAAAATGGCCGGATTTCCGGCCATTTTTGTTTTTCAGCGCCAATCAAGGGTGGAGAGCCTGGTCCGTGGAGGCCAGTCAGCGCTTGTGGCTGCCCAGTTCGCCAAGAAGCTTGGTCATCTCGTCATCGAGCGAAGGCTTGGCTGCCGGCTTGGCGATTGCCGACTGGGAATGCGTTTCGTCGAGAGAGGTCTCGAGTTCGTGCATCAGCGTGTCGTCGATGGAATCGTTTGAGGGCGGCGGTGTGTATCTGGTGCTGCCATTCGTCGTTCCGTAGCTCGGCAGCGGCATGACCTTTGCCGTCGGCTGGCTCGGCGCCACCGGCTTGGGCGCGGGCGCGGGCGCCGGCGGGCGCGTTGCGGCAGCTGGCTGGGCGGCAGGCGGCGGTGGCTGCCTGGCGGGCGCGGGTGCCGGTGCCGGTTGTGGCGCGCGCGGGCGTGCCGCGGCGGCTGCCTGCTGCTGGCCGCTGTCGCCGGTCAGCGCGGGCCGGCGCGGCGCGGCCAGCCTGATATCGCGCTCGACCACGACGTCGGTCGGTCCGCCGATCAGGATCAGGTGCTCGATGTCGTCGCGACGCACCAGCACCAGCCGGCGATGGCTGTCGACGGCGGTGGCGTCCATCACCGCAAGGCGCGTCTTGCGGTTCCTGCCGCCAGCCACGAAGGTGCCGAAGGTCAGGTTGCGCACAACCTTGATGACGAGCAGGACGACGACAAGCAAAATGAGCGCCGCGAACGTCCACAGGATTGCAGCGACATAACCCGGACCCGCCACGCTATCCAGCCACTGCAGCATCGGTGCACCCGCTTTTTTGAGGTGAAGCGACACTAGACCGCGGTGGCGGCCCGCCGCAAGTTCACATCACCCATCGTGAACAGTTTGAAACATGAATCGTTGATTTTATCGGACATTTGCCGCCGGGGCCTTTTCCGCTACAGGAGAATGTGATTCAACCGACCGTCCGCGCCCGTCGGACACCGGAATCACGAGCAGGGGGAACATGGCCAAGGAAGCGCGCGGCGATTTCTATCCGGTACCGATCGTCGACCAGAACACGCGTCCGGGCGCCGTTACCAGGCTCATCGTCTTCATCGTCGTGCTGACCGGGGCCGCGATCGTCTTCGGACTTTTCCGCGAGCGTCTCGGCGACCCTTTCCTGCTCGGCATGCTCGGCGTGCTCGCCATGATCGGCGTCGGCTTCCTGTTCGCGACCGCGATAGGCTTCGTTCAAATCGCGCCGCGTTCGACCGGCGACGAATTGTCGAAAGCCTTTGTCGATTCGATGTCGCAGGGCCTGCTGGTCACCGACACCAAGGGCCGCGTCGTCTATGCCAACCGAGCCTATGCCGACATGACGGGAGCTGCCTCCGCCGCCGATCTCAAGACGGTCGAAGGGCTGCTGTCGGATGTTCCCGAGGCCTCGATGACGATCTACCGGCTGGCGTCGGGCCTGCGGGACGGCCAGGCCGGCGACGGCGAGTTCCGGCTGGCCCAGTCGATCAAGCCGGGCGCCGAACCCGGCGCGCGTTGGTATCGCGCCCGTGCCCGCGCCTTCAGCATGCCGGGCCAACGGCTGCCGATGCTTGCCTGGCAGCTCGCCGACATCTCGCAGGAACGGGCGGAGCAGGAGCGTTTCTTCCTCGACCTGCAGAAAGCCATCGACCATCTCGACCATGCGCCGGCCGGATTCTTCTCGGCCGATCAGGAAGGCCGCGTCACCTATATCAACGCCACGCTCGCCGAGTGGCTCGGCATCGACCTTGCCTCCTTCACGCCGGGCGCCATCACGCTGCCGGAAATCATCGCCGGCGACGGCATGGCGCTGGTCCGTTCGGTCAAGGCCGACCCGGGCACCACCCGCAACGCGGTCATCGACCTCGACCTCACCACCATGAGCGGCCAGGCGCTGCCGGTGCGCTTCATGCACCGGGTTTCGGCAAGCCGCGAAGGCGTGAACGGCCCGACCCGCACGATCGTGCTCAACCGCACCCAGGGCGAGGACGCTTCCGCGGAATTGCGGGCCTCCGAGGTTCGCTTCACCCGCTTCTTCAACTCGACGCCGATGGCGATTGCCGGCGTCGATGCGAACGGGCGTATCCTGCGCACCAACGCGCCGTTCCTGCAGCTGTTTTCGTCGGTGGTCGACCGCGACGCCGTCGACCGGCGCGTGCGCTTCGAAACGATCGTCCACGAGCGCGACCGGCCGGCCTTCGGCGCTGCCTTCGAGAAAGCCAGGCAGCGGCAGGCCAATATCGCGCCGATCGACTCCGTGCTGCCCGGCAATGAAGAGCGCCATATCCGCTTCTACGTCAACGCCGTCGCCGACAGCGCCGGTGGCGAAGGCGCCGAGGAATCGGCGATCGTCTACGCGGTCGAGACCACCGAGCAGAAGGCGCTCGAGGGCCAGATGGCGCAGAGCCAGAAAATGCAGGCGGTCGGCCAGCTCGCCGGCGGTATCGCGCATGACTTCAACAACGTGCTCACCGCTATAATCATGGCGTCCGACCTTCTCTTGACCAACCACCGGCCGTCGGACCCGTCTTTCCCCGACATCATGAACATCAAGCAGAACGCCAACCGGGCGGCCTCGCTCGTGCGGCAATTGCTGGCCTTCTCGCGCAAGCAGACGCTGCGGCCGGAAGTGCTCAACCTGACCGATGTTCTGGCCGACCTCAGGATGCTGCTCGCCCGCCTGGTCGGCAACGACATCAAGCTGAAGATCGACCACGGCCGTGATCTCTGGCCGGTCAAGGTCGATATCGGCCAGTTCGAGCAGGTGGTGGTCAATCTTGCCGTCAATGCGCGCGACGCCATGCCAAGCGGCGGAGATCTCACCGTGCGCACCCGCAACGTCACCGCCGACGAGTGCAAGTCCTTCGCCTATCGCGAACTGACGCCGGCCGACTATGTGCTCGTCGACGTCGAGGACACCGGCAGCGGCATCGCGCCCGACGTCTTGAAGAAGATCTTCGAGCCGTTCTTCACGACCAAGGAAGTGGGTAAGGGCACCGGCCTCGGCCTGTCGATGGTCTACGGCATCATCAAGCAGACCGGCGGTTTCATCTTCTGCGATTCCGAAGTCGGCAAGGGGACGGTGTTCCGTATCTTCCTGCCGCGCCACATCGCCGAGGCAAAGAAGCAGGCGGAGCCCGGCGAGGCGCCGTCGACCGCGGCGACGGTTCCGGCAAAGACCGCCGACACCGCCAAAGACCTGTCCGGTTCGGCCACTGTGCTTCTCGTCGAGGACGAAGACGCCGTGCGCATGGGCGGCGTCAGGGCGCTGATCTCGCGCGGCTATACCGTCCACGAGGCGTCGTCCGGCGTCGAGGCGCTGGAAGTGTTCGAGGCGCTCGGCGGCAAGGTCGATATCGTCGTGTCCGACGTGGTGATGCCGGAGATGGACGGGCCGACTTTGCTCGGCGAGCTGCGCAAACGCCAGCCGGACATCAAGTTCGTGTTCGTTTCGGGCTACGCCGAGGACGCTTTTGCGAAGAACCTGCCGGCCGACGCCCATTTCGGCTTCCTGCCGAAACCGTTCTCGCTCAAGCAGTTGGCGACGATCGTCAAGGATGTGCTGGAATCCTAGAGCGGTTTCACCGTTTCACGGAAACGGTGAAACCACTTACACTTGTTCCTGGAATTGCTTCTAAAACAGCTACCGCTTGCGCATTGGCGCGACCCTGCCATGATAATCATCGGATGGGTTTGTCATCGGGGTGGTAGCGCGTGACGCCGCATATCGAGGCGGGCAGGGGAGACTATGCCGAAACGGTGCTGCTGCCGGGCGATCCCGAGCGCGCCCGGTGGATGGCGCAAACCTTTCTCGAGGCGTCGCGCTGCGTCAACCGCCGAAGGGGCGCGCTGGGTTTCACCGGCCGGTTCCGCGGCAAGCCGGTCAGTATCCAGGCGACAGGCATCGGCGTTTCGTCGTTCCTGATCTATTGCCACGAACTGCTCGACTATCATGGCGTGAAGACGCTGATCCGTACCGGCACATGCGGCGCGTTGACCGAGGATGTGGCGCTGCGCAGCGTCGTTGTTTCCAGCTCGGTGCGCGCCGAAGGGGCAATCAGCGGACAGGTGTTCGGACTTTACCAGCCGGCGGGACCGCACCCAGCGCTCCATGCGCTGGCGCTGCAATGCGCGGCCGATCTCGGCATCGCCTGCAGCGCGGGACTAACGGTCTGCAGCGACGTGTTCCATCATCCGGACGGCCGCGCGCGGTTCGATGAACCGAGGGCGCTCGGAGCGCTGGCGGTCGATATGGAGACCAGCGCCCTCTACCGCATCTCGGCGCATTTCGGCGCGCGCGCCTTGTCGTTGCTGACCGTCGTCGACCATGTCGTCACCGACGAGCAGACCGACTATTCGGAACGCCAGGCGCTTTTCACCGACATGACCCGGCTGGCGCTCGAAGTCGCTGCCGAAAGCTAGGCGGCTTCCCGCTTCAATGCAGCTTGCTCCTCGGCGTTGGGGCGATGGCCCAGCAGATAGAGCGCGCAGGTCGTGCGCAGCATGGAAGCGAAGTTCGGGATCTGGCCGTTGATCTCGATCGCTTCATCATAGAGTTTCGAGATGAATTTCGGCGTCGTCAGTCCCTGGCTGTCGGCGATCTCGTCAAGGAGACCCCAGAATGTCGCCTCAAGCTGGATGCTGGTCGAATGGCCGTCGATGCGGATCGACCGGTTGATCTGCCGATAGCCTTCCGGGTCCTGCCCGGCAAAGACTCTGCACATCGCTACCTCCCGTTCTTGTTTATCTTGGGCGCTGATTAAAGTCGGCTGGCGCCTTTTTGAACACTGCCTGCACTCGTCATCTTCGATCCGGTGGCCGGCTGCGGCAATCGGACTTTCGTCCTTAGAGCCGGATGATTTCAGGTCGAATCGACCTGAAATCTGAATCCGGCTCCAAATCAAAGAGATAGAGCATGATGTCGCCCGAAAACCGCTGCACACTTTTCGGCATCATGCTCTAGGCGCGCCCATCGCTGTACGCGCCGGGACACTATCCATTTTCATGCCGCATGCGTGGTAATCGGCTGCCACCACCTTTTTTCGCCGGCGCGCATAATCGATTCCATAAGCACCAAAAGCTGCGGAGTCCGATTTGGCGAAGGCGATCCATTCCATGATCCGGGTTCTCGACGAGGCACGGTCCGTCGATTTCTACAACAAGGCCTTCGGCCTCGACGTGGCGCAGCGGCTCGATTTCGAGAGCTTCACGCTCATCTATCTCAGCAACGCGGACTCGCCGTTCGAGGTGGAGCTGACCGTGAACAAGGGGCGCACCGAGCCTTATGCGCTGGGCGACGGCTACGGCCATCTCGCTGTCTCGGTTGCCGATCTCGACAGCGAGCACGACCGGATCGGCGCGCTCGGTTTCAATCCGAAGAAGATCGTCGAGTTCAACCGCGATGGGCGGCTGCTTGCCCGCTTCTTCTTCATCGAGGATCCCGACGGCTACAAGATCGAGGTCCTGCAGCGCGCAGGGCGCTTCCAATAGGGAACATATCGGCCGCGCGGACCGGCGCGGCGCCAGCAACGGCACTCTTCGGGGTGCGAACAGCAAGCAGGGAGGAAATCATGGTTACACTCTACGAGAAGAAACCCGACTACGAGACGAAGCCCGGCCTTTCGCGGCGCGAGCTTCTCAAGCGCGGCGGCGCGGGCGCGCTGCTTATCATCTCAGGCAGCGCCGTCATCAGCCCGGAGCATGCCTGGGGTCTGGAAACCTCGGCGCTGAAGCCCGAGACGATGGCGACGCTTATCCAGGTGGCGCGCGACATCTATCCGCACGATCAGGTGCCGGACAAATATTACGCCATCGCCGTCAAGGGCCATGACGAGACGGCCGCCAAGGACCCGGCCCATAAGGAACTGATCGAGAAGGGTATTGCCGAACTCGACAAGAAGGCCGGCAAGGGCGGCTATCGCGGGCTTGGCTGGGAAGAGGAGCGGGTCGCGCTGCTCACCGGCATCGAGAAGACGCCTTTCTTCCAGGCGGTGCGCGGCGGGCTCGTCGTCAGCATCTACAACCAGAAGGAGATATGGCCGGTCTTCGGTTACGAAGGCGAGTCCTACTCCAAGGGCGGCTACATCGCGCGCGGCTTCAATGACATCGAGTGGCTGTAGGCCGCTCTGTCCCGAACCGCTTTTCGATAGATTTCATGGGAGGAAACCATGGCAGCATCATTTGATCTCAAGAACGACGGCGTGGTCGTCATCATCGGCTCCGGCGCCGGCGGCGGCACGCTCGGCAATGAACTGGCGCAGAAAGGCATCGACGTCGTCATCCTCGAGGCGGGCGCCCGCCACGAATATGAGGATTTCATCAACGACGAATGGGATTCCTTTGCCCAGCTCGCCTGGAAGGACAAGCGTACCACCTCGGGCGACTGGCGTGTGGCCAAGGATTTCCCGAACCTGCCGGCCTGGATCGTCAAGTCGGTCGGCGGCTCGACGACACACTGGGCGGGCGCCTCGCTGCGCTTCCAGGAGCATGAATTCAAAACCGCCTCGACCTACGGCAAGGTCAAGGGCGCGAACCTTCTCGACTGGCCGGTGACACTCGCCGAGATGGAACCCTATTACGCCAAGGCCGAAGCCAAGATGGGCGTCACGGGCACCAACGACTGGCCGCGGCTGCCGGGCAACAACAACTTCAAGGTGCTCAAGGCCGGCGCCGACAAGCTCGGCTACAAGGAATGCCACACCGGCAACATGGCCATCAATTCGGTGGAGCGCGACGACCGCAATTCCTGCCAGCAGACCGGCTTCTGCTTCCAGGGCTGCAAATGGGGCGCCAAATGGTCGACGCTCTACACCGAGATCCCGAAGGGCGAGGCGACCGGGCATCTGGAAGTCCGGCCGAATTCGATGGCGATCAAGATCAACCATGACGCTTCAGGCAAGGTGACCGGCGTCGTCTATGCCGACAAGGACGGCAAGCTGCAGGAGCAGAAGGCCCGCATCGTCGCGGTGGCCGGCAATTCGATCGAGAGCCCGCGCCTGCTGCTCAATTCGGAGTCGTCCAAATTCCCGCACGGGCTTGCCAACTCGTCCGGCCAGGTGGGCAAGAACTACATGCGACACACCACCGGCTCGGTCTACGCCATCTTCGACAAGCCGGTGCACATGTATCGCGGCACCACGATGGCCGGCATCATCCGCGACGAGGCGCGCCATGATCCCTCACGCGGCTTCGTCGGCGGCTACGAGATGGAGACGCTGTCGCTCGGCCTGCCGTTCATGGCGGCCTTCCTCAACCCCGGCGGCTGGGGCCGTTCCTTCACTACGGCGCTCGACCATTATGACCATATGGCGGGTCTGTGGATCGTCGGCGAGGACATGCCGCGCGAGGAGAACCGCATCACGCTGCACAAGGACGAAAAGGACGAGCACGGCATGCCGATCGCCGAAGTCCATTTCGACGACCATCCCAACGACGAGGCAATGCGCGACCATGCCTACAGCCGAGGCCAGGCCCTCTACGCCGCGGTTGGCGCGACGCGGACCTTCCCGACACCGCCTTATCCGTCCACCCACAATCTCGGCACCAACCGGATGAGCGAGAAACCGCAGGACGGCGTCGTCAACAAGCATGGCCAGTCACACGACATCAAGAACCTGTTCGTGTCCGACGGCAGCCAGTTCACCAGCGGCGGCGCAGAGAACCCGACACTGACCATCGTGACGCTGGCGATCCGCCAGGCCGACTACATCGCCGCCCAGATGTCGGCAAAAACCATTTGACCTCCCGACTGCCTGCTGGCGCGGGACCCGAGAGGGTTCCGCGCCTTTTTTGTCGGTCGCGCTCGCCTCAGGCGCCGACCGGCTGGCCGTCCTTGCGGCGGATGGCGACGACCGATGGGCGCGGCG
Source organism: Mesorhizobium sp. Arg314 (assembly GCF_053714275.1). Classification (NCBI taxonomy): domain Bacteria; kingdom Pseudomonadati; phylum Pseudomonadota; class Alphaproteobacteria; order Hyphomicrobiales; family Phyllobacteriaceae; genus Mesorhizobium; species Mesorhizobium sp. Arg314. Next base: position 192,792 of record NZ_JBSKBP010000002.1, read on the forward strand.
GCTGGCCGTCCTTGAAATCGGGCCAAAGCGACTTCGCCTTGTCGAGCGTCTCGGCATCCTCCGACGGATGCTGGACCGAGAGGAACAGCGTCGTGCCGTCAGGCGTAAAGCAGGGGCCGGTCGCCTCGGCGCCGTGCGGGCAGGTGAAGAGCAGTTTTGGCAGGCCACGCGCCGCGCCTTCTGTGTCGACGCCATAGACACCGTCCGGAAGGTCGAAGTCGTTGGCGCCGTCGGTCGCCACCCAGAGGCGACCGGCTGGATCGAAGGTGATGTTGTCGGGGCAGACGAACCAGCCATTGTCGGACGTGTCCGGGTGGAAGGTGGCGCCGATCTTGGCATCCTTGGGATTGCCGCAGAGCACGAACAGGTCCCAGGCATATTTGTCGGCGGTGTGGTCGGCGTCAGCGCCACGGCCGCCCGGCGGGATCAGCTCGACGATGTGACCCCAGAGGTTTTCCGGCCGCGTATTAGCGGGGTTGACCTTGGATTCGTCGCGCTTCTTGTTCTTGGTCATGACGGCATAGACGCGACCGGTGACCGGGTTGGTCTCGATGTCCTCCGGCCGGTCCATCGGCGTGGCGCCGACCGCGTCGGCGGCAAGGCGGGTCTTCAAAAGCACCTCGGCCTGGTCGGCGAAGGCGTTCTCGCCGGTAAGCTTGCCCTGGCCGTGGACCAGCGGCAGCCAGCTCATCGAGCCGTCGGCATCGAAGCGCGCCACCGAGAGCACGCCGTCGTCCAGCAGGTCCTTGGCCGAAGCGGGGTTGGCCGGGTCGTAAGGCTTGGTCGAGACGAAGCGGTACATGTATTCGAAATAGTCGTCGTCGCCCATATAGACGACGATGCGGCCGTCCTTGATGCGTACGACGGTGGAGGCTTCGTGCGACATGCGGCCGAGCGCGGTGCGCTTGACCGGCTTCGACTGCGGATCATAGGGGTCGATCTCGACCACCCAGTCGAAGCGGTTCGGCTCGTTCGGCTCCTTGTCGATGTTGAAGCGGTCGTGGAAGCGGCCGCGGCCATAAATGTCGGAGCCGTCGAAGCCGTAGCGGCCGAGAATATCGGCGGTCGGCGCCTTCTTCGGATCGCCGCCGAAAAGGTCGGACACGCCTTCCTCGCAGGTCAGCACCGTGCCCCAGGGCGTGACGCCGCCGCTGCAATTGTAGCTGGTGCCGAGGATCTTGCGGCCGCTGGCGTCGGCCGAGGTCTGCATCAGCGCATGGCCGGCGACTGGGCCGGAGACAACCATCTCGGTGTTGGCGGTGATGCGGCGGTTGAGCGGGCTGTCCTCGACGGTCTGCCACTTGCCGTCCTTCAGCATCACCTCGACGATCGAATGGCCCATGGCGGCGAGGCCGAGATCGACCTGTTCCCTGGTCATCGTCTTGCCGGCGTCGGTCTCGGTCGTGCCGGGAAACATCACGTTCGGCGAGATGTATTCGTTGTTGACGCAGAGCAGGCCGTGGTCGGAGTTCACCGAACCCTTGGGCAGCGGCATGAAGGCGATGTAGTCGCAATTGTAGCCGAAGCGCTTTTCTTGCTCTTCCGCCGCGACCTTGTTGCCGTCGAATTCGGCCAGGCCGGCCGCGAGCGGATCGCCCCAACGCGCGACGACGGTGGTTTCATAACCCTCGGCGGCGGCATGGGTCTTGTCGTAGACCCGGTTCAGCTCGGGAAAACCGAGGGTGGATTGAGCGGCCGCGGCATGTGTTTCGCCGGCAAACAAGGAGCCGACAAAGCTGCCGCCGGCAATCAACGTGCCGGAAGCGAGGCCGCTCTTGAGGAGTTCGCGGCGTGAGACGCGCGCGGCAATGATGTCGCGGATAACAGGGGAGGATGAAGACGGGGAGTTGGCCATCGTGTCTGCCTCTCGGTGGATGTTGACGACATGCGCTGCCTAAGGCGCTTCGACAACATCCCGATGACATGGAGAGCGCTATTGTTTCGGGCGGCGGCCCCGCGGCTGAGCGATGGGCCGCGTGACGGCTATCTTTTGGTGCAGGTCGAGGCCGTGAAGGCGCCGTCCTGCTGCTTCATGATGATGTCGAAGGAGGGGCCGCTTGGGTCATCCAACGTCGCCTGGGTCATTGAAATAGAATTACCGCCGCTGGTGTAGCCGCCGAGCGGGCCTAGCCAGCTGATCTCGCCGTTCGGGTTCATCTGGTAGTCGTAGGCCTGCGGCGCGGCGCCGAAGGTCACCGGGCCGCTATAGAGGCTGCCCTTGATGGTGATGTCGCCCAGATTGAGGAACAGGCCGAGCAGATAGACCTCGCAGTGATACGTGCCGTCGGGCAGCTTGCCGTCGGTGAAGTCGGCTCGCGCGCCGCCGGCGGCGGACAGGAGAAGCAGGAACCACAGGAAACTCAGGATAATGCGTGAGGCCATGATGTCTCTCGTTTGCGCGGCGACCTTGCCCCATTTTGCTGCGCGCCCGCAACCGGTGCAGATCAGGCATTATCCGAAGTTGGTGAAAACATAGGCATTTTTACCATTTGGGCAAAATCTAGGCAGCGTTGCGTAAACTTTTCTCAACTTTTGCGCATTGCAGCAATCCGAACCGTTTGACCGCTACAGGATAAGTATCTCTAAATCCTACGCTATCTAACGATCCGCTTCCGCTCCTACTCGTTTGGCACGTCACTTGCACCGTTATGTTGCGATGCAAAACACCAGCTTGGGAGTGTGCAAAATGAGGGGTAATTTCTCGACAATAACAAAAATGTTTTCGGCCGGCGTAATCGCTGCCGGGCTGTCGATGTCGGCTCCCGCCAAGGCGGCCGACGACACGATCAAGGTCGGCATCCTCCATTCGCTGTCGGGGACCATGGCGATTTCGGAGACGACGCTGAAAGACGTCATGCTGATGCTGATCGACGAGCAGAACGCCAAGGGCGGCCTGCTCGGCAAGAAACTGGAGGCGGTGGTCGTCGACCCGGCGTCCAACTGGCCGCTTTTCGCTGAAAAGGCGCGTGAGCTGATCTCGAAGGACAAGGTGGCGGCGGTGTTCGGCTGCTGGACTTCGGTGTCGCGCAAATCGGTGCTGCCGGTTTTCAGCGAGCTCGACAACATCCTGTTCTATCCCGTCCAGTATGAGGGCGAGGAGAGCGAGCGCAACGTGTTCTACACGGGTGCGGCGCCGAACCAGCAGGCCATCCCGGCCGTCGACTATCTGATGAGTGCTGACGGCGGCTCGGTGAAGCGCTGGGTGCTCGAAGGCACCGATTACGTCTATCCGCGCACCACCAACAAGATCCTCGAAGCCTATCTGAAGGCGAAGGGGGTGCCGGCCGAGGACATCATGGTCAACTACACGCCGTTCGGCTTCTCCGACTGGCAGACCGAGGTCTCGGCGATCAAGAAGTTCGGCTCCGCCGGCAAGAAGACGGCGGTCGTCTCGACCGTCAACGGCGACGCCAACGTGCCGTTCTATAAGGAACTCGGCAACCAGGGCATCAAGGCCGAGGACATTCCGGTCATGGCCTTCTCGGTCGGCGAGGAAGAACTGGCGGGCCTCGACACCGCGCCGCTGGTCGGCCACCTCGCCGCCTGGAACTACTTTGAAAGCATCGACACGCCGGCGAACAAGAAGTTCATCGACCACTGGCACAAGTTCATCAAGAACGACAAGCGCACCACCAACGACCCGATGGAGGCCCATTACATCGGCTTCAACATGTGGGTGAAGGCGGTCGAGAAAGCCGGCACCACCGACCCGGACAAGGTCATCGATGCCATGGTCGGCGTTTCGGTGCCGAACCTGACCGGCGGCTATTCGACGATGATGCCCAACCACCACATCACGAAGCCGGTGCTGATCGGCGAAATCCAGGCGGATGGCCAGTTCGAGACCGTCTCGCAAACGCCCGGCCTCGTGATGGGCGATGAATGGTCCGACTACCTGCCGGATTCCAAGGACCTGATCTCCGACTGGCGAGCTCCGCTCAGCTGCGGCAACTTTAACGTCGCAACCGGCAAGTGCGGCGGCAAGGGCACCAACTGATCCGGTCCGGACCTCGGTCCGGGATCTCCCAGGTCTGTCGGATCGCGGAGTGGCCCCACGATTCGAGACCGCTGCCCGGGCGGGTTTAAATCCGCCCGGGCGAGATCCCCGAAACCAAGAAAGCTGCTTGAAGACGACAATGCTGCTGCTGCGCGCAATTGGTCTGATGCTTTTGCTGACGATGGCAAACCTGTTGCCGTCGGAGGCCGCCGAAGCCGACCTTCGCGCGACGATTGCCAAGTTTGCGACTGCCACCAATTTCTCGGCTACCGAAGCCGTCGTACGCGAGTTGGCCGCGAGCGGCGATCCGGCGGTCGAGCGTCCGCTTGCGGCGCTCGCCGACGGCAATCTCTACATTCGCAAGAGCGACTCCCAAGTTTTCGTCGGCAAGGATGCCGGCGACCGCATCGAGCTCCTTGATCCGTTGAGCGGCGGGAAGGCTGCCGATGCGGACAAAGCCGACCTCACCAAGATCAAGGTCAACAACGGCCTGCGCCGTGTCATCCGCGATGCGCTGGGCACGCTGACCTTGCGCGCCAAGGACGCAAACGTGCGCCTCGCCGCGGCGATGACGATGTTCAAGACGCCCGACGCGGCGAATATCGAGCCGCTCGGCGCCGCGATCGGCGCCGAGACCGAGCCGTCCGTGAAGGCGATGTTTGAACAGGCGCGCGCCGCGTCCATCCTCGTTTCAGACAAGCCGGAAGCCGACAAGCTCGCGGCGGTCTCTGTCATCGCGGCGCGCGGCGACCGGGATGCGCTGTCGCTGCTGACATCCGTCGAGGCAAATGCGCAGGGCGCGGTCAAGGACGCGGCAAGCGCCGCGATCGGCAAGATCAATTCGACGCTTGCCTTGTGGGATGCCGGCCAGAACATCTGGTACGGTATTTCGCTGGGGTCGGTGCTGCTGCTGGCTGCGATCGGCCTTGCCATCACCTTCGGCGTCATGGGCGTCATCAACATGGCGCATGGCGAGATGGTGATGCTGGGGGCCTACACCACCTTCGTCGTGCAGCAGGTGATCCGTACTTCTTTCCCCGGCTTGTTCGACTGGTCGCTGGTGATCGCGCTGCCGCTCGCCTTTCTTGTCGCGGCGCTGGTCGGCCTCGCGATCGAGCGCGGCATCATCCGCTTCCTCTATGGACGCCCGCTCGAGACCCTCCTGGCCACCTGGGGCGTCTCGCTGGTCCTTCAGCAGGCGGTGCGCAGCATCTTCGGACCGACCAACCAGGAGGTGGGAAACCCGTCCTGGATGTCCGGCTCCTTCGATATCGGCCAGTTGGCGGTTACCTGGAACCGGCTGTGGATCCTTGTGTTCGCACTCCTCGTGTTCGCGGTGCTGCTCTACGTCATGAAGCGCACGCCCTGGGGGCTGCAGATGCGCGCCGTCACCGCCAACCGCCGCATGGCCGCCTCGATGGGCATCAAGACGCCATGGGTGGATGCGCTGACCTTCGCGTTGGGCTCCGGCATTGCCGGGATTGCAGGTGTTGCGCTCAGCCAGATCGACAACGTGTCGCCCAATCTCGGCCGCGGCTACATCATCGACAGTTTCATGGTCGTGGTCTTCGGCGGCGTCGGCAACCTCTGGGGCACGCTGGTCGGCGCCTTCTCGCTCGGTATCGTCAACAAGTTCCTTGAGCCTTATGCGGGCGCCGTGCTGGGCAAGATCGTCGTGCTGGTGCTGATCATCCTGTTCATCCAGAAGCGCCCGCGCGGCCTGTTCGCGCTGAAGGGCAGGGCGGTGGAGGCATGATCGCACAGCGCTTCTTCGGCGCCGATCGGCGCATTGCCATCACCATTCTCGTCCTGCTGGCGGCGGCCATCATCGTGCCGATGCTCAACCTCGCGGTCTCGCCGCAGAGCGCCGTCTATATCCCGCCCTATATCGTGGCGCTGGTCGGCAAGTATCTCTGCTATGCGCTGCTGGCGCTCGCGCTCGACTTGGTCTGGGGGTATTGCGGCATCCTTTCGCTCGGCCACGGCGCCTTCTTCGCGCTCGGCGGGTATGCGATGGGCATGTATCTGATGCGCCAGATCGGTTCGCGCGGCGTCTACGGCAATCCCATCCTGCCGGACTTCATGGTGTTCCTGAACTACAAGGAACTGCCCTGGTTCTGGCACGGCATCGACCATTTCTGGTTCGCGGCGCTGATGGCGCTGGCCGTGCCCGGCCTGCTCGCCTTCGTCTTCGGCTGGTTCGCCTTCCGCAGCCGCGTCACCGGTGTCTATTTGTCGATCATCACCCAGGCGATGACCTATGCGCTGCTGCTCGCCTTTTTCCGCAACGACATGGGGTTCGGCGGTAACAACGGCCTGACCGATTTCAAGGATATTCTGGGCTTCAACGTGCAGGCCGATGCGACGCGCTCGGCGCTGTTTTCGGCAAGCGCGGTGATGTTGGCTCTGGCCGTCTACCTCACCGCGGCGATCGTCCGCTCCAAATACGGCAAGCTCTTGATGGCTGTCCGCGACGCCGAGAGCCGAACCCGTTTCCTCGGCTGGCGGGCCGAGAACGTCAAACTCTTCGCCTTCACCGTCTCGGCGATCATGGCCGGCATCGCCGGCGCGCTCTACGTGCCGCAAGTCGGCATCATCAATCCCGGCGAGTTCGAGCCATCCAATTCGATCGAGGTGGTGATCTGGACCGCCGTCGGCGGGCGCGGCACCATCGTCGGCCCGATCCTCGGCGCGCTTCTCGTCAATGCCGGCAAATCCTGGTTCACCGGCGTGCTCCCGGAATTCTGGCTGTTCGCGCTGGGTGGGCTGTTCGTCGCCGTCACGCTGTTGCTGCCGAAGGGGATCGTTGGCATGTGGGACAACTGGCGTGGCAAGGCAAAGGCGCTGCGCGCGGCCTCGCTTGCCGCCGAAGCCGGCGCCGATCCCGAGGTGCGGCAGCCGAAGATCGTGCGCTCGGCGGCAAGGACGCCGGGCGCCTGGTCGGCCGCCGGCCCCGAGCCGCAGCCGGCGGAGTGAGCGACCATGAGCAAGTCGAACACCATCCTCTATCTCGACGGCGTGTCGGTTTCCTTCGACGGCTTTCGCGCCATCAACAACCTGTCGCTGGTGCTCGACAAAGGCGAGATGCGCGCCATCATCGGACCCAACGGCGCCGGCAAGACGACGATGATGGACATCGTCACCGGCAAGACCCGGCCGGACGAGGGCGAAGTGTTCTTCGACGGCCAGGTGGACCTCACCCGCCACGACGAGGCCGAGATCGCCATGATGGGCATCGGCCGCAAGTTCCAGAAGCCGACCGTGTTCGAGAGCCACAGCGTCGAGGACAATCTCATGCTGGCGCTGAAAGGGCCGCGCTCGATCTGGCCTGCACTGTTTCACCGCTGCTCCGCCGGCGAGACGCGGCGCATCGACGACATTCTCGGCATCATCCGCCTCGGCGACAAGCGCGACGAACTCGCTGCAAATCTCAGCCATGGCCAGAAGCAGTGGCTGGAGATCGGCATGCTGCTCGCCCAGGACCCGAAGCTTTTGCTCGTCGACGAGCCGGTCGCCGGCATGACCGATGCCGAGACCGAGGAGACCGCGCGCCTGCTCAAGGACATCGCCCGTGACCATTCGGTGGTGGTCGTCGAGCACGACATGCATTTCGTGCGCGAGCTTGGCGTCAAGGTCACCTGCCTGCACGAGGGCTCGGTGCTGTCGGAGGGCACGCTGGATTTCGTTTCGGCGGACGAGCGGGTCGTCGAAGTCTATCTGGGGCGGTGAGCATGGTCTGGCGGGTTCCGTTTTACCGTTTCGATTTCGCTTTTCTGAAGCGCTGGAGAAGGGGCTGACCATGCTCGAAGTCTCAAATGCCACGCTTCACTACGGCGCCGCCGAGGCATTGCGCGGCGTCTCGCTGAAGGCAGGTGCTGGCAAGATCACCTGCGTGCTCGGCCGAAACGGCGTCGGCAAAACCAGTTTGATGAGATCGATCGTCGGCCATCACCGGCTGACGAGCGGAAGCGTTGCCTTCGAGGGGAAGGCGCTCGACCGGAGCGCGGCGTATGACCGCGCCCGGTCGGGCATCGCATTCGTGCCGCAGGGCAGGGAGGTCTTCCCGCTGCTGACGGTGCGCGAAAACCTGGAATCCGGCTTTGCGCCGCTGCGGCGCGCCGACCGCAATATTCCAGCCCATGTCTTCGAGCTGTTTCCGGTCTTGAAGCAGATGCTCGGCCGCCGCGGCGGCGACTTGTCCGGCGGCCAGCAGCAGCAGCTCGCCATAGGCCGGGCGCTGGTGATGCGGCCGAAGCTCCTGGTGCTCGACGAGCCGACCGAAGGCATCCAGCCCTCGATCATCAAGGATATCGGCCGCGCCATCCGCTATCTGCGCGACCAGGCGGGGATCGCCGTGCTTCTGGTCGAGCAATATCTCGACTTCTGCCGCGAGCTTGCCGACGAGGTCAACATCATGGACCGCGGCCGGATCGTGCATACCGGTCCGGCCGGGGATCTCGATCGGGCGGATGTGAGGAAATTCCTGACCGTATAACCCAGGTGAACGGTAGCTCTCCTGGGGCGGCAATGGTAGACTCCGGGGATTAGCTCAAACATCTCTCTCAAACATCTCTCACGTCGTCATCCTTGGGCGAAGCAAGGAGCGTAGCGACGCGGCGCAGACCCAAGGATCCATGCCGTCACGTCTGCCGAATGATGCAGCGGTGCAGAATATATCCGTTCTGCCCGCGCCCGAATATCCCTGATTCTGCACCGTTAGTAACGCTTCGAAGTATTGGCATGGATCCGTGGGTCTTCGCTCCGCTTCACGTCGCTGCGCCCAAGGATGACGAAGCTATTGAGCGCTCTGGTGCGCTCAATACCGCGTGCTAGTCTTTTCTTGGCCTTGGTGAGTCGGCCGCTTTCCGTATCAGTCGCGAATGAAGGGGAAGGCGCGGGCTCGGCCGCAAGTTCCACGCAAGCAAGTCTGGCTAGCTTTCCCCGCAGTGATTGTCGGTCAACGCGTCCAAAAGAAGCTTGCCAGGGGACGGCCATGGAACGTTTTGTCGAGGACTATCAGAAGCGGCGCCTCACGGAGCGCGTCGACATCATGACCGCGATCAACATCCTGATGTCGCAAGGCTATGACGAGGATGATCTGCTGGGCGAAATCACCAAGGTTTTCTACGTCGATCTCGACGCCTTCAATGACGTGATCTCGCACCATTGAAAATTCGCATGCGGCCGTTGCGTTACGATAGCGGTGAAGACACCATAATTCCGCGGCGTCAGAGGACCGCTATCGACAACAGCAGTATGACGCCGACCCCCATCATCAATAGACCCGGCCAATTCTGCGACAGGCCGAGGAAACCGAGTCCGCGCCGCCGCGGCTCCAGTGTCGGGCCCGGTGTTGCCAGGTTCGGCGCCGGGCGATCCGGCGCTGTAGGTGCTGGATCACTCAGTCGTCCGCGCCTCAGAGTGGCGCCTGCCATGTACACGACGCCGGCGACGGTAAGCAACGCACCGAGGATGACGGTCATCTTTCCTCGCTCCTTTCCAACGCCGCGGGATTTGGCAAGCGTTTCGCGAGGCGGCTGCCTTGCCGTTCCGACCTTCGGCAACCGGTGCGACTTGGCAGCGGCCTCCCGCGATCGGCGGCTGAGACAGAACGGTCAAGATGGCCGGCAGGTTCCGACAAGCCGACGGCCGATTAGCGTCGCGTGACGCGCCGAACAGAGCTCTGGCGTTTGAACAAGGGCCGCTGTGGAGGTCCGCAGCTCTAATGCATGTCGCCCAGAAGTGTACGCGGTTCTGGGACAACGACATGCATCAAAACAAGGACTTTAAGCTGTCACCCGCTTCATCAGCGCCATGGCGCCGAACGGCGCGCGCACCTTGCCCTCGGTGATGAAGTAGGCAAACACGTCGCGCGGCTTGACCGGCGCGTCGGTCTTGGGATTGGCGCGCGGCAGGTCGGCTGGTTGCTTGCCTTGCGCCCAGGTCTTCACCCGTCCCGCCCATTCGTCGAGGCCCTTCGGCGTGTAGCAGTCGGGATTGTCGTCGCTGCCGGTCTGCAGCCGCGCATAGACGAAGTCGCCGGTGACGTCGGCGATCGCCGGATATTTTGCGTGGTCGGCACAGACGATAGCGGCGTTGTACTTGCGCGCCAAAGCGGGGAATTCCGGCACGATGAAGCTGTCGTGACGCACCTCCAGCGCGTGGCGCAAGGGCACGCCGTCCTGCTTCTCTGGCAGAAGTTTGAGAAAAGCTTCGAAATCGTCGGCATCGAATTTCTTGGTCGGCGCGAACTGCCAAAGAATCGGGCCGAGCTTGTCGCCGAGCGCGGCAACGCCTGAGCCGAGGAAGCGCACCAGGGATTCGCCTGCCTCGCCGAGCACGCGGCGGTTGGTGACGAAGCGGTTGCCCTTGAGCGAGAAGACGAAGCCATCCGGCGCGTCGTTGGCCCACTTCACGAAGGTCGGTTCCTTGAAGCTGGAATAGTAGGTGCCGTTGACCTCGATGCTCGGCACCTGGCGGCTGGCGTAATGCAGCTGCTTGGCCTTGGCGAGCTTGTCCGGATAGAAGGAGGTATCCCAAGGCTCAAAAGTCCAGCCGCCCATGCCGGAGCGGATTTTTCCTTGGCTCATTATCTTCCTCCTCCGCGTTTCAAATTCGATCAGGCCGCTTTGTCGACCGGCTTCACCATATCGACCAATATCCACCCTGGCCGGTATGGGTTGGCACGGCGACCCGTTTCCCGATAGCCGTAAGCCGAATAGAGCGCGATGTTCCGCTCCATAAGCGAATTGGTGTAGAGCCGCACTTCGGCCAAGCCCCATGTCCGCGCCTGTTCGTTGGCGAAATCGAGCAGCTTGATGCCGAGCTTCCTGCCCTGGAAAGCCGGTGCGACGGCGACGCTGAAGATCAAGGCGTGGCCGGGGTGCCGTTCGAGAACGATCAGCCCGGCGAGTTCCGCGCCTTCTTCCAGCAGCCAGACCTCGCCTTGCTCGATGCGTGGCGCATAATCCTCGGTGACCGGGATCGGCGGTGCGTCGAGCAAGGCGGTGTAGGGCGCGTAGGCTTCGGTGGTGAGTGCGATGATGGCGCTGAGGTCTTCAGTGGAAGCCAACTTCATGCGGGATGCTCCACTCCAGCGGCGGCCGCTACAACCTTTTTCATGCCTGCCGCAATCGCCGCGACGGCATCGCGGCTGGCATCGCCAAGCCCATGCCGTTGAGCAAGCCAATGCGCGTCGTTGTAGGACAGCCAGACCTTGCCTTGCTCATCCTCCCAGGCCAGCGCCTTGATCGGCAGGTCGATGCCGGCCAACTGGCGATCCTGCATCAACGGTGTGCCGCCCTTAGGGTGACCGAAGATCAGCAATTCCGTTGGCCTTAGCGCAGCACCGACCTCGCGTGCGCCGGCGGCGTGGTCGATGCGCGCGAAGACGCAAAGCCCGGCACGCACGACCGTCTGAGCTAGCCGGTCAATGGTTTCGGCGACGCCAAAACGGCTTTCGACGGAGACGAGGCCGTTTTCCGTCATCACTCGGCCGCTTCGCGTTTGCCTCCGGGGCGCCGATCCAGAAGCTCCTTCAGGAACCGGCCGGTATAGCTGCGCTTCTCGCGCACGATCGCTTCCGGCGTGCCGGAGGCGACCAGCTCGCCGCCGCCATCGCCGCCCTCGGGGCCGAGGTCGAGCACCCAGTCGGCGGTTTTTATCACCTCGAGATTGTGCTCGATGACCACCACCGTGTTGCCCTGGTCGACCAGCTCATGCAGCACTTCCAGGAGTTTGGCGACGTCGTGGAAGTGCAGGCCTGTCGTCGGCTCGTCGAGGATGTAGAGCGTCTTGCCGGTCGCCTTGCGCGACAGTTCCTTGGCAAGCTTGATGCGCTGCGCCTCGCCGCCCGAGAGCGTCGTCGCCTGCTGGCCGATATGGATGTAGCCGAGGCCGACCTGTTTCAGCGTCTCCAGCTTGTCGCGCACGCCGGGCACGGCGGCGAAGAAGTCGACGCCTTCCTCGACCGTCATGTCCAGCACGTCGGCGATCGACTTGCCCTTGAACAGCACGTCGAGCGTCTCGCGGTTGTAGCGCTTGCCGTGGCAGACGTCGCAAGTGACGTAGACGTCGGGCAGGAAGTGCATCTCGATCTTGATGACGCCGTCGCCCTGGCACGCCTCGCAGCGGCCACCCTTGACGTTGAAGGAGAAGCGGCCCGGCTGGTAGCCGCGCGCCTTGGCTTCGGGAAGGCCCGCAAACCAGTCGCGGATCGGCGTGAAGGCTCCGGTATAGGTGGCCGGGTTGCTGCGCGGGGTTCGACCAATCGGCGACTGGTCGATATCGATGACCTTGTCGAGGAATTCCAGTCCCTCGATGCGATCATGTTCGGCCGGATGCTCGCGCGAGCCCATGATGCGGCGCGAGGCCGCCTTGAACAGCGTCTCGATCAGGAAGGTCGACTTGCCGCCGCCGGACACGCCGGTGACCGCGGTGAAGGTGCCGAGCGGGATCTCCGCCGTCACGTTCTTCAGATTGTTGCCGCGCGCGCCGACGACCTTGATGCGCCGGTTCTTCTTCGCTTCGCGACGCTCCGCGGGCGTCATCACTTCGAGCTCGCCCGACAGGTATTTGCCGGTGATCGAATTGGGATTGGCCATCACCTGCTGCGGCGTGCCTTGGGCGATGATCTCGCCGCCATGGATGCCGGCGGCCGGACCCATGTCGACGACATAGTCGGCATGCAGGATGGCGTCCTCGTCGTGCTCGACGACAATCACCGTGTTGCCGATATCGCGCAGGTGCTTCAGCGTGTCGAGCAGGCGCGTATTGTCCCGCTGGTGCAGGCCGATCGATGGTTCGTCGAGCACATAGAGCACGCCGGTGAGGCCGGAGCCGATCTGCGAGGCGAGCCGGATGCGCTGGCTTTCGCCGCCGGACAGCGTGCCGGAATTGCGCGACAGTGTCAGATAGTCGAGGCCGACATCGTTCAGGAAGCGCAGCCGCTCGCGGATTTCCTTGAGCACGCGAACCGCGATCTCGTTCTGCTTGTCGTTGAGCTGCGCCGGCAGGTCGGTGAACCACTGGTCGGCCTTGCGGATCGACAGCTCGGTGACTTCGCCGATATGTTTTCCGGCGATCTTCACCGCCAGCGCCTCCGGCTTCAGCCGGTAGCCGTTGCAGGCGGGGCAGGGGGTGGCCGACATGAAGCGCTCGATCTCCTCGCGCATCCAGGCCGATTCCGTTTCCTTCCAGCGCCGGTCGAGATTGGGGATGACGCCCTCAAACGTCTTGGTGGTCTTGTAGGAGCGCAGGCCGTCATCATACTGGAACGTGATCTCGCGCTCGCCGGTGCCATGCAGCACGGCTTTCTGCGCCTCGACGCCCAGGTCCTTGAACTTGTCGCCGAGCTTGAAGCCATAGGCCTTGCCGAGCGCTTCCAGCGTCTGCGCGTAATAAGGCGAGGTCGACTTCGCCCACGGGCTGATGGCGCCGTCGCGCAGCGAGACGTTCTCGTCCGGCACGACGAGGTTGGGATCGATGGCGCGCTGGCTGCCGAGGCCATCGCAGGTCGGGCAGGCGCCGAACGGGTTGTTGAAGGAGAACAGCCTGGGTTCGATCTCGGGAATGGTGAAGCCGGACACCGGGCAGGCGAATTTCTCCGAGAACAGGATGCGCTCATGCGTCTCGTTCTTCGACTTGTTGACGGAATCCTCGCCGGTGAGGCTGGCGTCGAGCGGCCGGTCGGCGAACTCCGCCACGGCAAGGCCTTCGGCGAGCTTCAGCGCGGTCTCCATCGAGTCCGCGAGCCGGGTCGCCAGATCGCCGCGCACGATGATGCGGTCGACGACCACGTCGATGTCGTGCTTGTACTTCTTGTCGAGCGCCGGCACGTCGGCGATCTCGTAGAAGACGCCGTCGACCTTGACGCGCTGAAAACCCTTCTTCTGCAGCTCCAGCAATTCCTTGCGGTATTCGCCCTTGCGGCCGCGCACGATCGGCGCCAGCAGATAGAGACGCGTGCCTTCCTCCAGCGCCAGCACGCGGTCGACCATCTGGCTGACTGTCTGGCTCTCGATCGGCAGGCCGGTGGCCGGCGAATAGGGAATGCCGACACGCGCGAACAGCAGGCGCATGTAATCGTAGATTTCGGTGACCGTGCCGACCGTCGAGCGCGGGTTCTTCGAGGTGGTTTTCTGCTCGATGGAGATAGCGGGCGACAGGCCGTCGATCTGGTCGACGTCCGGCTTCTGCATCATCTCGAGAAACTGGCGGGCATAAGCCGAGAGGCTTTCGACATAGCGGCGCTGGCCCTCGGCATAGATGGTGTCGAAGGCGAGCGACGACTTGCCGGATCCCGACAGGCCGGTCATCACGATCAGGCTGTCGCGCGGCAGGTCGAGATCGACGTTCTTGAGATTGTGTTCGCGCGCCCCGCGAATGGAAAGGTATTTATGGTCGGCCATCGCCGGTCGCCGCCTCAGATCTGGAATTTGCTGGATTGGGCGGGTTTGTCCCGGCCATCCCCTATGTAGGTATTTTCATTGCCACGTCGAGAGACGCCACAATTCCCGACAAAAGCCTTTAACCGTCTTTCGCGCGAGCGGGCAAGCGGAAAGAACAAAGACCGAACACGCTCCTGACAAAGCGTTGTGGAAACAATCGCTATGGGCGTTGTGAAGCAATCGCCATAAGCGTTGTGAGACAGATGCCATCGATGCCCGCCTCTTTGATCCACAGAAGCGCTGGACTTACCTGCACGTAACCTGCAGCGATCACATTTTTCGGTAACCGGCTATTCAACGGTTGACGTCGCGGACCCAGAGGGGCAGTCTCAAAGGCGTCAACGAAGCCGGCCGTCTTTCGATGGCCTCGCCGCCCAACCGGCGGCCTGCGAGACGCCGCAGGCGATAGCGATTTGCGCTTCGAACGACATTGTCGCAACGGACCCAGGAGCGGAGCATGACGCCACCGGACAGTCCCTTGAGGCTCCACACCGAGATGGAGCCGCGGCGGGCATAAGTGCCAGGGCAGACTTGAAACGCCGGCCCGACAAACCGTGACTTGCCGATTCCCAACAATCAGAGACCGTAGTCGGATCGTCGGCTGAATGCCGCGGTGCATCCGAAACAGAACGCCGGCAGTCCACTCCCGGCTAAAATTGGATTTCAGATCCATGAAAGCCCCGTCCACCTGCGGAAGCAGTGGCGGGGCTTACATTTTTTGCGATCCTGCTTTGTTCACAAACGTGGGGAATTGGCGAGAAGCCTCCGAAGGTCGTCATCCTTGGGCGGGCGTAGCGACGCGAAGCGGAGCGAAGACCCAAGGATCCATGCCGTTACCTCAGCCGAGGAATGCAGCGGAGCAGAATTCTGCACCGTGGCGGCGCGTTGAAGTCACGGCATGGATTCCAGGGTCTGCGCGCGTCGCTTCGCTCCTTGCTTCGCCAGGAATGACGAATACGCGCTTTCAGTCGATCGCCACTAAATCAGTGGTTCGGGATCCGGGTGCCACCCGTCCCCATGTCGACGGTGATGCTGCCGCCGATCCTGACATCGGTGTTGCCGATCTTGAAGGTGCCGTCGCTGCCGGCCGGCTGCGCGTCGTCCGGTTCCGGCTGCGGCGCCGGCTTGGCGATGCGGTAGTCGCCGCTGACGCCGGGCAGTTTTTGGACCGAGCTGTCATCGGCAGATGCGGTGCCGGCCATCAGCGCCCCGCCCAGCGCGACGAGGGCAACGCATAGATGTCTGGACTGCAACAGCTTGGTCATGCGCGAACTATAGAAGCGCGGCTTCAGCGATGCCATACGCGCGGCAATCAAATTGCCGCGCGTCCGGCCCTAAGAGGTCAGGCCGCCTTCTTGCGCGTGTCGTAGACGTGGTCGACGAGGCCCCATTCCTTCGCTTCCGCGGCGCTCATGAAATAGTCGCGGTCGAGCGTGCGCTCGACCTCCTCGTAGCTGCGGCCGCAGTGTTTGGCGTAAAGCTCGGTCATATGCTGCTTGGTGCGCACGATGTCTTCGGCGTGGCGCTGGATGTCGGAGGCCTGGCCCTGGAAGCCGCCAAGCGGCTGATGCAGCACGATCCTTGTGTTGGGCAGCGCGATCCGCCGCCCCGGCGCGCCGGCCATCAAAAGGAAGGAGGCCATCGAGGCGGCGAAGCCCATGCACACCGTCGAGACCGGGCAGGAGATGTACTGCATGGTGTCGTAGATGGCGAAGCCGCTGGTCACCATGCCGCCCGGCGAGTTGATGTAGAGCGAGATCTCCTTGTCGGGATGGTCCGATTCCAGCGACAGAAGCTGTGCGCAGACCAGCGCCGACACGCTGTCGTTGATTTCGCCGTTGATGAAGACGATGCGCTCGCGCAGCAGCCGCGAAAAAATGTCGAAGGCGCGTTCGCCGCGGCTCGATTGTTCGATGACCATCGGCACCAGATTGGCCAGGGCGCTCATGGCAGGTCTCCTCGGTTTTCCATTGATCAGGCCGCGCGCAGCATCATGGGCGCATTGGCGGCGGTCGGGTTCTTGCGCGAATAAAGCGACAGACCGCAGCCGGCGCCGGCAATGGCGAGGACTGGCTCGGCAACCGGCACGAAGCCGCCATGGACGATTCGCAGATGTGTGCCGCCGGAGGCGGTGCGCGCCAGCGTGAAGGTGACGACGCTGTCGAAGGCGGGGCTGTCGGACGTGGGGCTGTCGGGGGCGGGAAGCCGGCCAGCATCTTTCGCGCCACGCCGCTCGCGCCAGGAATAGCGCAGCAGCTTGCCGGGCTCGGTCTCGATCACCTCGCATTCGATCGGCGTATCCGGTCCGGCAAAGGTAAAGCGGGCGCCGGCTTGCGCCTTCATGTCGTTCGGCATCATCCAGGCGGCGAGCAGTTCCGGCTCTGTCAGTGCCCGCCAGACTTTTTCGGGCGGATCGGCAAGCTCGCATTCGAAGCTGAGCCGCGCCTCGGCCGCTGCCGGGTTTTCTGCTTTGGTCATTGATCCATTCCCTTCAGAACCGTCTTCAACTTCTCGATGCGCTCTGGCCAGAAGGCGCGGTAGCGTTCGACCCAGCCGAGCAGCGGGTCGAGCCCTTGCGGATCGGCGCGATAATAGGCGTTGCGGCCGGCACGCCGCTCGACCACAAGGCCGGCGCCGCGCAGCACGGCAAGGTGTTGCGAGATTGCCGGCTGGGAAACGCTCATGCCGGCGCGCAGCTCGGTCACGGTCATCTCGCTGGCGGTCAGCCGCTCGTAAACGGCGCGTCGCGTCGGGTCGGCCAGGGCGCGGAAAATCTCTGCTTCGATCATGAGTAAAGCATAAGTCGATACTTATTGATTTGGCAAGCAGCTATTTGATCGCCATATCGAAACAGGCGTTCAGGCGCTGCCTTTGCTGACATTCCTTGACAGGAAGGGCGGTTATGATTAGAACGAAAAGAGAACAAAAACCTTGTGGGAAAAGCCAGCCTTTGCGGGCATGAGCGACCCGCAGGCTGTAAGGTGAGCGACTTAAAATTTGTTTCGGATGAGCGCGGAGAAGTAAGATGGCGGGTAGCGTCAACAAGGTCATTCTGGTCGGCAATCTCGGGGCGGACCCTGAAATCCGCCGCCTGAATTCCGGTGATCCGGTCGTCAACATTCGCATCGCCACGTCGGAAAGCTGGCGCGACAAGAACTCGGGCGAGCGCAAGGAAAAGACCGAGTGGCATAACGTCGTCATCTTCAACGACCAACTGGCCAAGGTGGCAGAGCAGTATTTGAAGAAAGGCATGAAGGTCTATGTGGAGGGCCAGCTGCAGACCCGCAAATGGCAGGACCAGACCGGTGCCGACAAATACACGACGGAGGTTGTGCTGCAGAAATTCCGCGGCGAGTTGCAGATGCTCGACGCGCGCGGCGAGGGCGGCGGCGGCCAGGTCGGAAATTATTCCGGCGGCAGCAGTCGCGGCTCGGATTTCGGCCAGTCCGGCCCGAACGAAGGTTTTAGCCGTGGCGGCGGCGGCGGTGGTTCCAAGGGCGGCGGTGGCGGCGGCTCGTCGCGCGAGCTGGACGACGAGATCCCGTTCTAAGTGTAGTTTTTGCGCAATTCCGGACGGAAGGCTACGGCGAAGTCGCCGAGCCTAACCGCTACGCACTTTTCCTGGAATTGCTCTCTAAGCGTCTCGCAATGATCGTTTGAGGGGAAGGCGCGATGTCGCTCGGACCGCTTCTGTCGGCGCCTCCACCCATTCCATGGCATGCATTCGCGGCCTTCGCCGCGCTCGCCGTCGGCGGCGCCCAACTGGCGCTGCCGAAAGGCACCACGCGTCACCGCGTGCTGGGTTACACCTGGGTGGCGCTGATGCTGGTCATCGCCATATCGAGCTTCTGGATCCAGCAGATCCGGCTCGTCGGTCCGTTCAGCCCGATCCATCTCCTGTCGATCCTGGTGCTGTTCACCGTGCCGCTGGCGGCGTGGTATGCGCACACGCATAAGGTGGCCGCGCATCGTGGTGCCATGATCAAGCTCTATCTGTTCGCGCTGGTCGGCGCCGGCATCTTCACGCTGCTGCCCGGTCGGATCATGCACGCCGTCGTGTTCGGCCAATAGGGCGACGGAAACCTCGTAAGGAAGGTCAACGTGAAAGCACGCGTCAAATGGGTTGAGGAACGCACCTTTGTCGGCGAATCCGGCAGCGGCCACAAGGTCGTGCTGGGCACGGCGCATGGGCCGGATGGCCACACGCCCGGACCGAGCCCGATGGAGCTGGTGTTGATCGGCACTGGCGGCTGCTCGGCCTATGACGTCGTGCACATCCTCGAGAAAGGCCGCGAGGCGGTCGAGGATTGCGTGGTCGAGCTCGACGCCGACCGGGCGGAGACCGAGCCGCGGGTCTTCACCCGCATCCATATGCATTTCATCGTCAAGGGCCGTGGGCTGTCACGCGACAAGGTGAAACGGGCGATCGACCTGTCGATCGAGAAATACTGCTCGGCCACCGCGATGATGGCCAAGACGGCAACGGTCACGCACGACTTCGAAGTGGTCGATACGGCGGCGAAGTAGGCAGTAGGCAGTAGGCAGTAGGCAGTAGGCAGTAGGCAGTAGGCAGTAGGGGTGAGTTGCTCGCCGCCGATGAACTAGGCGGCCATCAACGCCCGGACGCCGTCCGCCACGAACTGCACCGCGAGTGCCGCGAGGATCACGCCGAGCAATCGCGTCAGGATCGAGCGCCCCGTCTGGCCGAGGATGCGGTCGATGCGTTCCGACAGCACGAACACCAGATAGGTGATGATCAGGCAGACGAAGATGATGCCGACGAGCGCTGCCTGAGCGGCAAAGCCTTCGAAGTGGCCCGATAGCAGCACGGTTGCCGAAATCGCGCCGGGGCCGGCGATCAGCGGGATCGCCAGCGGGAAGGCGGCGATGTTGTGGATCATGTCCTTGGTGATAGCGACGTCGCCGATCTTTTCCTTGCGGTCCTGGCGGCGCTCGAACACCATTTCGAAGGCGATGAAGAACAGCAGGAAGCCGCCGGCGACGCGGAAGGCCGGCAGCGTGATGCCAAACACCGACAGGATCGAGGCGCCGGCAACCGCAAACAGCGCCATGACCAGGAAGCCGATCACCGAAGCGCGCACCGAGACCTGCTGGCGCTCCTCGCGGTTCATGCCGCGCGTCACGGCGAGGAAAAGCGGCGCCAGCCCCGGCGGGTCGATGGTCACCAGGATGGTGACGAAGGCGTTGAACAGGCTGTCGAAACTCGGCATCGCTGGTCCCCTCCGCTGGGCAAAGCCCAGGCTCTGCAATTGGTAGAGCAAAGCGGGAGCGGTGGAAACTGGTGAGCCGATCTTGTCGTGCACCAGGAATCCTTTGATGCTTGCGGGACAGCACCCCCCTCTGGCCTGCCGGCCATCTCCCCCGCAAGGGGGGAGATCGGCGGTTCCGCCAGCCGTGCCATCTTGTTCATTCGAGATTGGAGATTGGCTTATCGACGTTGGAGATTGGCGAAAGCCGAGGCAACATCCGATCTCCCCCCTTGCGGGGGAGATGGCCGGCAGGCCAGAGGGGGGTGGGAAGGATCGCGGCCGCTCCCATTTTTGCTGCGGCGTTCTGCGATGCGTTCAACTTTCATCCATCCGCCGAGCCAGGAACTCGACCTCCATGCGCCAGGTCTCGCCGCCGTCATGCGAACGCTCGCCAAGCCAGCGGAAAGAGTTCCCGGTGATGCGCGAAAAGCTCCAGCGCACCGACGAGCCGGTGCCGTCGGCGCCGATCTGGACGATCGTATCGTCCTCGGCGCGGCCGAGCTGCCGGCTGTAATACTGCTTGCGCGGGTCGCTCCAGAAAATGTGCCAGGCGTCCGCGGCGGGATCGTAGACGCGCAATGTCGTGCCGTAGAAGGTCCACGGCCCGAGCGAAGTCTGGGCACCAGTGTTCCGCGCGGGCAGGATCCAGACATCCTGCACGGCCCTGCCTTCGAGAACCCAGCCGAAATGCACCTCGCCGCGCCCCGTGAGCCTGGTTCCATCTTTGAGAATGCGTGTGGCGTCGAATGTCCAGGCGCCGATGAAGCGGCCATAGAGCTTCAGTTTTTCGGCAAGACCAGGATTGGGGCCGTCGCTGTGCAGGGCCTCGGTAAAGGGATCGGTCATGGTTGCTGCCTCGCTTGTCAGGAGAGGGCGAGCAATAGGGGCGTGGTAGGGTTCTTCGCTTGGGAAAAATTGCTATCTTTCAGCCATGACGACCGCGCAGAAAACTCTGGCTTCCGGGCATGGCTGGCAGGTATCCGATGTGGTTTGCACGGCAGCCGCCGGCGACAAGCCATTCGAGGAGGAGCATCGCGGCTTTTGCGTTGCGGCGGTGACCAGCGGCACGTTTCGCTATCGCACCCGCCAGGGCACGGCGATGCTGGCGCCGGGCGCCATCCTGCTTGGCAATCCCGGCGCCTGCTACGAATGCGGGCATGAGCATGGCGCCGGCGACCGCTGCCTTTCCTTCCATTTTTCCCCGGCCTATCTGGAGCGCGTGGTGGCTGGATTGCCGGGCGCGAAGCGGCTCGGCTTCGCCGATCCGCGCCTGCCGCCCTTGCCGGCGCTGGCACCCTTGCTGGCAGAGGCGGAGGCGGCACGGGAAACAGGCGACGGGGACGCGTTTGAGGAACTCGGCCTGCGCCTTGCCGGCGCGGTGGTCGCGGCCGCGGCCGGCGCTTTCGGAGCCGCCCTGACACCCAGCCGCCGCGACCAGAAACGCGTCGCCGAGGCGGTGCGCCTGATCGAGCTCAATGCCGAACGGCCAGTGTCGCTGACCGAACTCGCGGACGGCACGGCGACCAGCCCGTATCATTTCCTGCGCACCTTCCGGCAGGTTGCCGGCATGACGCCCTATCAGTTCCTGCTGAGGACGAGGCTGCACCGCGCCGCGGTGCGGCTGCGCGCGTCGAATGCCCCGATCTCGACGATCGCCTTCGATGCCGGCTTCAACGATCTGTCGACCTTCAACCGCCGGTTCCGGCGCGAGATGGGGGCAGCCCCCGGCGCCTATCGCGCCCGCCGCGTTGGCTAACGCGCCGCTGTCAGTCGAATACGCCGTCAATCCGATGTCGGGCCGCACCATCCAGGCAGATAGTCCGCGTCCTTGCTCTTGGCGAGCGCCAAGGCGTCCTTCATCGCCTTGTCGAAGTTCTTCGCAACCGCGTTCCGGTCGATGCGCCGGCGCAGGAAATCCGCCCAGATGAATTCGCTGAACGGCGTCGTGTCCTTGGCGTATCCGCCCAGCCGGCGCAGCTCGCCCGCCACGCTCCGGTAGGGGTCATCGACCAGCTCGCCGATTGTCTTCGGGATCGCCGAGTAATCGCGGCGCCGGCCGTTCTCGTCGAACGGGTGCATCCAGCCGCGATTGTCGAGCACGAAGAGAAACGCATCCTTGTCGAGCGCGGATAGGTCGCTGATCACCGTCACGAGCACGTCCTTGACGCCTTCCTCGAGCAGAGCGCGGGCGAGATGATGATGATCGGTGACGTAGTTGCGGTTTTTGGGGCCGAGCACCACCGGCACCATGTGTCTGCCGAGAAAGGCGCCGGTCTTCTTCTTGGCGTCCTGCTCCCGGATCATCTGGCGCTTCAGCTCAACCTCCCGCATGCCGACCGTTATCTGGGTCGGCCTCAATTCCTCGACGCGGACGGGGGTCACTGTGGGTTCTCGTGGGTCGATCATGGCACGCCATCCTGTTCTTGCTGCTGCGGTTTCCCCGGGCCAAGTGTTTTGATCGCCGCGTCGACGCTGTGGAATATCCGCTGCGTGCCGACGATTTCAGCGATGCCGAACCGCTTCAGCGCCGCCTGGGCGCGGAGCGATTCCATGCGTGCGATAGCGAAGACCGCGCCGTGGTCGTGACAATGGCGGATGGTGTCGATCAGCGCCTGGGCGGCGGTGTAGTCGATCTCGACGATGTTGCTGGCCTCCAGCACCACCAGCTTGACGTCCTCGCTTCTGGCATCGATCAGGTCGGTGAGGCCGCGCTTGAAACGGTCGGCGTTGACGAAGGAAAGCGGCGCCTGGAAGGCCGCCACCAGCACGCCTGGGTGCTGCTCGCCTGCGATGGAATTGCTCGGCGGCCACCAGACCGACGTGCCCGGCACCTGCGCCAGCTCGATCGTCTCCGTGCGCGTCGAGCCCCAGATGCCGTAGAGCAGCGACAGGCCGATACCGATCGCGACGCCGGTTTCGATCGGCAGGACGACGATCGCGATCATGGTGATCAGGATCAGCGCGAACTCGACCGCCGCCTGCCGATAGACCTTGGCGAATACCTGCCAGCGCAGGATATGCTGGGCCACGAACATCAGCACACCGGCAAGGGCGGCCTGCGGCACGTTGGCAAGCAGGCTTCCTCCAAAAGTGCCGAGCACCAGCACGATGGCCGCGGCGATCAGGCCCGACAGCTGCGAACGACCGCCTGTCTGGGCGACGATGGCCGTGCGCGGCGGGCTGGCGTTCACGGCAAAGGCGCCGAACAGTCCGGCTAAGATGCTGCCCGCGCCGACGCCGACGAAATCGCGGTTGACATCGGGCGCCTCGCCATCCTGCGGCGCGAAGGAGCGGCTGGTAGCCGCCGTCTGCACCATGACGACAATGGCGATCAGCAGGGCGAGCGGGACAAGGGCTTGCGCATCCTGAAAGTCGGCGGTCGGCATGCCGGGAGCCGGCAACCCGTTCGGCAAGGCGCCGAGCACCTCGACGCCCCGGTTCTTCAGGTCGAAGGCGATGACCGCAAGCGTTGCCAGCACCATGCCGATCAACGCCGCCGGGATGCGAGGGCTGATACGCTCCGAGACGAAGACGATGGCGAACACGCCAAGCCCGAGCGCCAGGCACCACGGATTGGTGAGGTGGAGACTCGCGGCGATTTCACCGACGCGCCGCACCGTCTCGCCACCTTCCGGCGGCAGGCCGAGCAGACCCGGCAATTGCGAGACGATGATATGGACGGAAATGCCGGCGAGGAAACCGGTCGTGACCGGGACCGAGAGAAGATCGGCAATCCAGCCGAGACGGAAAATGCCGCTGATCGCCACCAGCAACCCCACCATGAGCGCCAGCATTGCCGCCAGCGCCAGATAATGCGGCGAACTGGAGGTGGCGATCAGCGCCAGGCCGCCGGCGAACAATGGCGTGATCGTCGAATCCGCGCCGGCCGACAGGTGGCGGTTGGCGCCGAACAGCGCGAAGCCCACCGATCCGGCGACAAAGGCGAAGAAACCGATCTCCGGCGCGAAGCCGCCGAGGCGCGCCGTCGCCATCTGTTCGGGAATGGCGATCGCCGCGAGCGTGATGCCGGCCGCCAGATCGCCGTTGAGGTCCTTGACGCCCCAGCCGCTCAGCGCCCGCAAAGGCAGCCATGAGGCCAGTTTCAGTGCGCTTGCGGTTTTTGCCCGATCCATCGCCGACCTTGCCGCATGACGGCGAAAACGACCGTGGCCATATCGTCGCAATCAGCGGTATCCATTTGAAATTACCATCAAAATTGTCTCTGGAAAAGTCCGGTCGACATTGGAGTTTCGGCGAGGCTTCCTATATAAGAATGCAGTGATTCCCGACAGGATTGTGACCTGATTTGACCGACCAGAAGACACCGCGCGGGCCGGACGGCGGCCCCACCGGCATCGAGCCGATTTCGATCATCGAGGAGATGCAGCGCTCCTATCTCGATTACGCCATGAGCGTGATCGTCAGCCGCGCGCTGCCCGACGTGCGCGATGGCCTGAAGCCCGTGCATCGTCGCATCCTCTACGCCTCGCATGAGAGCGGCTACCATTGGAACCGCAAATATGTGAAGTCGGCGCGCCCGGTCGCCGACGTGATGGGTAAATACCATCCGCATGGCGACGCCTCGATCTATGACGCCCTGGTGCGCATGGCGCAGGACTGGTCGCTGCGCGTGCCGCTGATCGACGGTCAGGGCAATTTCGGCTCGATCGACGGCGATCCGCCGGCGGCGATGCGCTACACCGAGTCCAGGCTCACCAAGGTCGCGCATGAGCTGCTGGAGGACATCGACAAGGAAACCGTCGATTTCCAGGATACTTACGACGCGTCCGGCAGCGAGCCCAAGGTGTTGCCGGCCCGCTTCCCGAACCTTCTGGTCAACGGCTCCGGCGGCATCGCGGTCGGCATGGCCACCAACATCCCGCCGCACAATCTCACCGAAGTCTGCAACGGCGCCATCGCCATCATCGACAATCCGGCGATCGACCTGACGGCGCTGATGGAGATCGTGCCCGGCCCGGATTTCCCGACCGGCGGCATCGTGCTTGGCCGTTCCGGCATCTACAACGCCTATTCGACCGGCCGCGGCTCGATCGTCATGCGCGGCCGCGTCAATATCGAACAGCGCGGCAACGATCGTGAATCGATCATCGTCACCGAGATTCCCTATCAGGTGAACAAGGCCTCGATGATCGAGAAGATGGCCGAACTTGTGCGCGACAAGCGCATCGAGGGCATTTCCGACATCCGCGACGAGAGCGACCGCCAGGGCTACCGCGTCGTCGTCGAGCTGAAGCGCGACGCGGTCGCCGATGTCGTCCTCAACCAGCTCTACCGATTCACGCCGCTGCAGACCTCGTTCGGTGCCAACATGGTGGCGCTCAACGGCGGCAAGCCGGAAGTGATGACGCTGATCGACATGCTGAGGGCCTTTGTCGGCTTTCGCGAGGAGGTCGTCAGCCGTCGTACGAAGTATCTGCTGCGCAAGGCGCGCGAGCGGGCGCATGTGTTGGTCGGTCTGGCGATTGCCGTCGCCAATATCGACGAAGTGATCAAGCTCATCCGCACCGCGCCCGATCCGCAGACGGCGCGCGAGCAGTTGATGGAACGGCGCTGGCCGTCTCACGACGTCGCGCCGCTGATCCAGTTGATCGACGATCCGCGCCACCGCATCAACGAGGACGGCACCTACAATCTCTCCGAGGAGCAGGCGCGCGCCATCCTTGAACTGCGCCTGCAGCGCCTGACCGCGCTCGGCCGCGACGAGATCGCCGACGAGTTGAACAAGATCGGCGTTGAGATCGTTGATTTCCTTGATATTTTATCGTCTCGCGCACGCATCCAGAAGATCGTCAAGGACGAGCTGGTCGCGGTCCGTGACGAGTTCGGCACACCGCGCCGCACGGAGCTGACCGACGGCGGTTCGGATATGGAAGACGAGGACCTGATCCAGCGCGAGGACATGGTCGTTACCGTCAGTCACTCCGGCTACATCAAGCGCGTGCCGCTTTCGCTCTACCGGGCGCAGCGCCGCGGCGGCAAGGGCCGCTCCGGCATGTCGACCAAGGAAGAGGATTTCGTCACCCGGCTGTTCGTGGCCAACACGCATACGCCGGTGCTGTTCTTCTCCTCGCGCGGCATCGTCTACAAGGAAAAGGTCTGGCGGCTGCCGATCGGCAACCCGCAGTCGCGCGGCAAGGCGCTGATCAACATGCTCCCGCTCGAGCAGGGCGAGCGCATCACCACGATCATGCCGCTGCCCGAGGACGAGACAAGCTGGGGCGAGCTCGACGTGATGTTCGCCACTACGCGCGGCACGGTGCGCCGCAACAAGCTGTCCGACTTCGTCCAGGTCAACCGCAACGGCAAGATCGCCATGAAGCTGGAGGAAGAGGGCGACGAGATCCTCGGCGTAGAGACCTGCACCGACAATGACGACGTGCTTCTGACGGCGAATTCGGGCCAGTGCATCCGCTTCTCGGTCGGTGATGTGCGCGTCTTCCAGAGCCGCAATTCCGTCGGCGTGCGCGGCATAACCATGGCCGAGACGGACCGCATCATCTCGATGTCGGTGATCGAAAATGTCGATGCGTCACCCGCCGAGCGCGCTGCTTATCTTAAACGCGCGGCGGCGGAGCGCCGGCTTGCCGCTGGTGCCACGGGCGACGAAGAGGAGATCGCGCTGACCAATGAAGAGGTCGGCGAGGAAGCCGAGCTCTCCGAGGAGCGCTATGAATTCCTCAAGGCGCATGAGCAGCTTGTGCTGACGGTGACCGAGTATGGCTACGGCAAGCGCTCGTCGTCCTACGATTTCCGCCTGACGGGGCGCGGCGGCAAGGGCATTCGTGCCACCGACGTGTCGAAAGTGACCGAAATCGGCCGTCTGGTCGCGACCTTCCCGGTCGGCAATGACGATCAGATCATGCTGGTTTCGGACGGGGGCACGGTCATCCGCGTGCCGGTCAACGGCATACGCTTCGCCAGCCGCGCCACCAAAGGCGTGACGATCTTCAACACGGCAGAAGGCGAGAAGGTTGTCTCGGTGGAGCGGATTTCGGAGCCGCAGTCGGACGAGGAGGCCGAAGACGTCGCTTCGAGCGAGACTGGCACCGACGATGCGGGCGAGGGGGAATAGGATTTAGTCTAAGCTTCACCGGCCCTCTGGGCCGGTGCGATCATGGTCAGTAACGACGATAGACGTTGCGTCGGGCGAAACCATCGAGCCGCTTGGTGTTGGCCTTGACGCGCACTCGCGCTGCTTCCTGATGCAACCCGAATGCAGTCGCGATCAGCATCACGATGGTCATTGCGGTGGCAAGCATGTAGATCAGCATTTGCGTGTTCTCCTGCATCTTACAACGATGAGATGGGGATTTGGTTTCACCCCTTGAAGCGGCAAACTAGTGAACGCTGCGTGAAGCGTTCGTGATCGTCGCATTCATCTGTCGTTCATCGGCGCGAAAAGGTTCACGGCTAGAGCGGCTCACCGTTTCATGGAAACGGCGAGCCGCTCTATCTCTTTGTTTTGCCGCAATTCCGAACGGAAAACCGCTCACACTTTTCCTGGAATTGCTCTAGGCAATCGATGGGATTTGCCTTTGTTTGAGAGGCTCGCTAGAAGCCTGCCATGACCGAACGCACCGCCCTTTACGCAGGCTCCTTCGACCCGCTGACCAATGGCCATCTCGACGTGCTCAAGGCGTCGCTGGCGGTGGCCGACACCGTCTATGCGGCGATCGGCATTCATCCGGGCAAGAACCCGTTGTTTTCCTTCGAGGAACGCGTGAAGCTGATCGACGCGGCGACCAAGGCCGAGTTCGGCCGCGACGGCGATCGCATCAAGGTCGTTTCCTTCGACGGGCTGGTCATCGACGCGGCCCGCAAGCACGGCGCTTCGATCATGATCCGGGGGCTGCGCGACGGCACCGACCTCGATTACGAGATGCAGATGGCCGGCATGAATGAGACGATGGCGCCGGAATTGCAGACGGTATTTCTGCCTGCGAGCCCTTCGGTGCGCACCATTACCGCCACACTTGTGCGCCAGATAGCGTCAATGGGCGGCGACATTCGCCCATTCGTGCCGGCGGCCGTTGCCGGCGCTCTCACCGCCAAGTTCACCAAATAGCCTTTCCCGGAGATCCCCATGCAGCTGAAGAAGCTCGCTTCGTTCCTTGTCGTGCTTGCCGGCCTTTTCGCGGCATCCATGCCGGCCGTTGCCGCCGACAAGGAAAACACCATGATCATCACGCTGAAGGATGGCGACGTGACCATCGCGCTGCGTCCCGATCTGGCACCCAAGCATGTCGCGCAGATCAAGAAGCTGGTGCGTGACGGCGCCTATGACAATGTCGCCTTCCACCGCGTCATCGACGGCTTCATGGCCCAGACCGGCGACGTCAAATTCGGCAACATGAAGAAGGGTTTCAACCCCGAAGCCGTCGGCACCGGCGGTTCCGACCTGCCCGACCTGCCGGCCGAATTCTCGCAGAGCGAGCAGTTCACCCGCGGCGTTCTCGGCATGGCTCGTTCGCAGGATCCGAATTCGGCCAACTCGCAGTTCTTCATCATGTTCGCGCCGGCGCCGAACCTCGATGGCCAGTACACCATCGTCGGCAAGGTGGTCGGCGGCATGGACCTCGTCGACAAGATCAAGAAGGGCGACGAGGCCGACAACGGCACGGTCACCGACCCCGACCGCATGATCAAGGTTCGCATCGCCGCCGACGGCAAGTAACTTCCTCAGTTTTCAAAAAGGATTTCTGACATGGCTGACATCAAGGACCGCGAGAACGCGCTCATCATGGAAACGACCAAGGGCCAGGTCGTCATCGAAATGTATCCCGAGCTGGCGCCCGGCCACGTCGCCCGCATCAAGGAGCTGGCGCGTGAAGGCGCTTATGACGGCGTGGTGTTCCACCGCGTCATCGACGGCTTCATGGCACAGACCGGCGACGTCAAGTTCGGCAATTCCTCGAAGCCCACATTCGCCCCGTCCCGCGCGGGCATGGGCGGCTCGGACAAGCCGGACCTAAAGGCAGAGTTCTCCAACGCCAATCACGGCCGCGGCGCCTGCTCGATGGCACGC
This sequence comes from Mesorhizobium sp. Arg314, assembly GCF_053714275.1. Taxonomy (NCBI): domain Bacteria; kingdom Pseudomonadati; phylum Pseudomonadota; class Alphaproteobacteria; order Hyphomicrobiales; family Phyllobacteriaceae; genus Mesorhizobium; species Mesorhizobium sp. Arg314. The sequence continues at coordinate 221,553 of NZ_JBSKBP010000002.1, forward strand.
GCCCAGAACCCGAATTCGGCGAACTCGCAGTTCTTCATCTGCTTCGACGATGCTGCCTTCCTCAACCGTCAGTACACGGTGTGGGGCCAGGTCATCGAAGGCATGGAGAATGTCGACAAGATCAAGCGCGGCGAGCCGGTTCAGGATCCCGACAAGATCGTGTCGCTGAAAGTCGCGGCCGACGTCAAGTAAAGGCAAAGGATGATGGGCGCAGTCTGGTCCCTGCTTGGCATCCTGTCCGGCGCCTTCATCGCCATACAGGCGCCGATCAACTCGCAATTGGCGCGCGGCCTCGGCCTTCCGGTCGCGGCCGCGGCGTTCTCCTTCCTGTCGGGCGCCATCGTCCTTGGCATCATTGCCTTCGCGGTGGTGAAGCTGCAAGGCATCGCGCTCGACTGGAAGGCGCCGGCGCCCTGGCTGTTCATCGCCGGTGGCATGCTCGGCGGTTTTTACGTGACGCTGTCGACGATCCTCACGCCGCGCATCGGCGCGGCTGCGCTCATGGCCTTCCTGGTCGCCTGGCAACTGCTCGCCGGCATGCTGATCGACCGCGCCGGTTTCCTTGGCGTCGCGGTGCGCGAAATATCGCTTGGCCGCGTCGCCGGCGCCGTGCTGCTGCTAGCCGGGGCGCTGCTCATCCGGCTCTACTGATGCGCGTCGACCTGTTCGACTTCGACCTGCCGGAGGAGCGCATCGCGCTTCGCCCGGCGGAGCCGCGCGACAGTGCCAGGCTGCTGGTTGTCAAACCGGGCGAAACGCCACAGGACCGCACCGTCAGCGATCTGCCGTCGCTGCTGCGCGAAGGCGACGTGCTGGTGTTCAACGACACCAAGGTCATTCCGGCTCAGCTGAAAGGCATCCGCAGGCGTGGCGAGGCAATGGCGCAGGTCGAGGCGACGCTTCATATGCGCGTGGCGCCGGACCGCTGGCAGGCCTTCATGCGGCCGGGCAAGCGCATCGCCGCCGGTGACCGCATCCATTTCGGCCATGACGCCAATTCGTGCTTTCTCGGCCAGCTCGACGCCACGGTGATCGAAAAGGGCGAGGCGGGCGAGGCGCTCCTCGGCTTCGACGTTTCCGGACCGTTCCTCGACGAGGCGCTGCACGCCGTCGGCCACATTCCGTTGCCGCCCTATATCGCCTCGAAGCGCGATGATGACGAGCGCGACCGCAGCGACTACCAAACCATCTATGCCAGGGACGAGGGCGCGGTCGCGGCCCCGACCGCCGGCCTACATTTCACGCCGGAGCTGTTTGCCGGGCTCGACGCCAAGGGTGTCGAGCGCCGTTTCGTCACGCTGCATGTCGGCGCCGGCACCTTCCTGCCGGTGAAGGCCGACGACACGGCCGATCACAAGATGCATGCCGAGACCGGCTTGGTGAGTCCCGAGACTGCGGAGGCGCTCAACGCGGCCAAGGCACGGGGAGGCCGCGTCATCGCTGTCGGCACGACATCGCTGCGCCTGCTGGAGAGCGCGGCGCGCGAAGACGGCAGGATCGAGCCCTGGTCCGGACCGACCGACATCTTCATCACGCCGGGCTATCGCTTCCGCACGGCCGATATGCTGATGACCAATTTCCACCTGCCGCGCTCGACGCTGTTCATGCTGGTCTCGGCCTTCAGCGGGCTGGAGACGATGCGTTCTGCCTATGCGCATGCCATCGAGAGCCGCTACAGGTTCTATTCCTATGGCGACGCCAGCCTGCTTTACCGAGCGGAGACGAGCGATGGACGATGATCTCGACAGCATGGACCGCAACAGCCTGATTGCTGAGGTGAAGAAGCTGCGCGCCGGCATCCGCGTGCATCGCGACACGACCGGACATGATCTCTGTTGGCATCACCCCGACCTCTGGGGCCTGCTGCCGGAAAAGACCGAGCCGGCGATCGCGGTGCCGCCATGGCCGAAATTCATGCGCGGCTGCATCCGCTACCGGCAGTCGCTCGACGAGCAGGCGCCCGGTGCGCCGGTGCACGACAAGGAATTCAATGGCTGAGAATTTCTCCTTCAAGCTCACCGCCACCGACGGCAGGGCGCGGCGCGGCCTGGTGTCGATGCCGCGCGGCGAGATCCGCACGCCGGCCTTCATGCCGGTGGGCACCGGCGGCACCGTCAAGGCCATGTATATGGACCAGGTGCGCGGGGTCGGCGCCGACATCATCCTCGGCAACACCTACCACCTGATGCTGCGGCCCGGCGCCGAGCGCGTGGCCAGGCTTGGCGGCCTGCATGAATTCGCGCGCTGGCCCTATCCGATCCTGACCGACAGCGGCGGCTTCCAGGTCATGTCGCTGTCGAAGCTCAGGAAACTGACCGAACACGGCGTCACCTTCCGCTCGCATATCGACGGCGCGCCCTACGAAATGTCGCCGGAGCGGTCGATCGAGATCCAGGGGTTGCTTGATTCCGACATCCAGATGCAGCTCGACGAATGCACAGCGCTCCCGGCCAAGGCCAACGAGATCGAGCGCGCCATGGAATTGTCGCTTCGCTGGGCCGAGCGCTGCAAGACGGCGTTCGGCGACCAGCCGGGCAAGGCGATGTTCGGCATTGTCCAGGGCGGCGACAGCGCGGCCTTGCGCGTGCGTTCGGCGCAGGCGCTGAAGGCGATGGACCTGAAAGGCTATGCCGTCGGCGGGCTCGCGGTCGGCGAGCCGCAATCGGTGATGCTGGAGATGCTCGACATCACCTGCCCGGAACTGCCGGCCGACAAGCCGCGCTACCTGATGGGCGTCGGCACGCCGGACGATATCCTGAAATCGGTGGCACGCGGCATCGACATGTTCGACTGCGTGATGCCGACCCGCGCCGGCCGCCATGGCCTGGCCTACACGCGCCGCGGCAAGGTCAATCTCAGGAACGCCCGCCATGCCGACGATCCGCGGCCGCTCGACGAGGAAAGCGATTGCCCGGCCGCGCGTGATTACTCGCGAGCCTATCTGCATCACCTGGTGCGCTCGCAGGAGGGGCTCGGCGCCATGCTGCTGACCTGGAACAACCTGTCCTACTATCAGAAGTTGATGCAGAACATCCGGGCAGCCATCGAGGCGCAGGCTTTTGAAGCGCGCGCCGCCAAGATCACGGAAGGCTGGACGCGGGGCGATATCCCCGCCCGCTGAGCGGCTGCAGGCCTCGGCTGCGCATGTGCGAACTATTTTGAAACGACTGCGACTATACAGATTGCCGGGATGATATCAGGCAAAGGCGGAGACCTTGCTCATCTCGGGACAAGCCGCAGCGTCAGGCGAGGCAAAAACCAACCGCGCAAGCGGCTCTTCTGAGCCCGTTGCTGCCGCCCAACAATGGTCAGGAGCGGTATTGCTGGCTGTCGCGGCCGTCGGGGTGGTGGGCCTCGTCCTGCGGCTGCTCGGCGCGCGTGGTGATCTCTGGTTGGATGAGATCTGGAGCCTGGTGCTGCTTGAGCCGCTCACCTCGATCGACCAGATATTCTGGCGCGTAAATCACGACAACAATCATTTCCTCAATTCGATCTACCTCTATTTGATCGGACCCGATGCCTCGCCATTGCTTCAGCGCGGGCTGTCGATAGCGCTCGGTGTCGGCGCTGTCGTTGCCGCGGGGGCGGCTGCTCGCGGCCGGTGGGCCGCTGTCGCCACAAGCCTGCTGTTCGCCATCAGCTATCCGATGGTTCACTACGGCTCGGAAGCGAGAGGCTATGCCGGCCTGGCGTTGTTCACGCTTCTTGCCGTCGTGTTGCTGGAGCGCTGGCTCGACAAACGGGGTTCGGGCACCGCGTTCGGGGCGATCGTCCTCCTCGGATTTCTGTCTCATCTCATCATGGTGGAAACCGTGGCCGTCCTGGTAGCCTGGACCGCCTGGCTCATCTGGCGGCGCACCGGCAGCTTCGAGCGTGTCAATGTCGAGCTCGGTCAGATTTTCGCGCCGGCCTTCCTGGCTGTGCTGCCGCTCGCCGCCTGCATGCTCGTTGGCAGGCTGCTGTTTGGCTTCAGGATCGGTGGCGCCTTGCCATTCTCGCTTCAGGCCTTCGCGCAGGGCTATGGCGGAATGATCCGCTATCTGTTCGGCGTGCCGGATTGGATCGGCGACTGGGCCTGTATTGTCGCCGCATGCGCCCTTGTCTGCGTCTGCGCCGCAATATGGCGCGACCGGCGGGCCAGCCTCTACCTCATCGGGATCGTCGGATTGCCCATCGTCATGGCAATGGCGCGACTGCCCAATGCCGAATTCCAGCGTTACTTCCTCGTTCCCGCGACATTGATGTTGCTGTGGGCGGGCGAGTTGCTTGGGCGTGGTTTCGCCGCCGGGGGCAAGTACCGGGTGTTGGCGGCGGCTGCGATGGTGGCAATCCTTGCCGGCACGACGACGCTTCTGCTGCCATTCTATGAATATGGACGGGGATCCTACGCCACGATGGTCGACAAAATGACGCGCGACGGCACGGCGGACTATGCTACCAACCAGGAATTCCGGACCGTCATGATCGTCGACTATTTTGCCAAACGCCTGGGACGCCAGGCATCGTTTGTCGCGAAGGACAAGATATGTGACGTCCGTCCGTCCTGGCTGATCCTCGAAGGCGCCATCGACCGGCAGCCGCAACATGTCGATGCCGTGCCGGACTGCAGGCCGGCCTATGAGCGTGTCGACGCCTCGACGAGCTGGGGTCTTTCAGGCCTGGGCTGGACGCTGTATCAGCGCCGGGATTGAGTGCGGACCCAGTCCGGACGTCACACGCTTTTCCGTGATTGCTCAAGTGCTGACCGAAGTCGAGGCCCGCAGGCTGCAGCCGGTGATCTTGAAACTGCCGTCAGGCTGCTGCTGCAGCGTATAGACCGCTTCATAGTCCTTGCCGTCGGGTCCGACGATCAGCACCTGCTGGATGATCGAACCGGGCCCGGTCTGCTCGACCTTGCCGAATGAGTAGGATTGGGGCTTGCGCACCGGCGCGTAGCCGTTGGTCACCATGTTCATGAAGGTGTCGACGGTCGGAAAGATCTGCTTCACGTTCGGCGCGGCGAAACTATAGGCGGTGGCGCCGTCATTGGCGACGAAGGCCTTCAACTGGCTGTCTATGACGGTCTGGGCGGCCTTGATCTCGGCATCGCCGGCGAAGGCAAGCGAGGCTATCAACATTGGAACAAGGGCTAGTGCGAACAAAGCGCGGCGCATGGGTTGCCTCCCGGAATTCGCTTGGCGAACGCAATCTAACATACGCTTCTCGACATGGCATGGTTTCACCGACCTGCGAAGATTTCGCCATTTCGGCGCCACGGGGCGGGATCAGGCACTCTTTGAGGCGCGCCGCGCGTGGTGCTTGAAAGCCGGGCGGCAGTCTGCCACAAGGGCCGCTCATTTATGAAGCAGGCTGGCAGGACCGGGCAATGAAGGCATTTTTCGTGCAGATTAAATGCGATCTGGGCAAATCCTATGAGGTCGCCAGCGCGCTCGCCGATGCCGAGATCGCCTCCGAGATCTACTCGACCGCCGGCAATTTCGACCTGCTCGCCAAATTCTATATCGATGACGAGGAGGACGTCGGCCACTTCGTCAACGAACGGGTGCAGGTTCTGCCCGGAATCAAAGACACTTTCACCATCGTCACCTTCCGGGCGTTCTGACCGCATGGCGATGCCCCGCCGGGAAGCAGGAGCTGACCGGGCCATGCCGCTCATGCCTTAAATTTAGGCAATTTGCGTAGAGTGGCCGCCGCGGCTTCCTAAATCACCGATTGCTCTTGATTTTCTCCGGCGAGGCCAGTGAAATGGTCTCAGAGGGGAGTACGCGATTGGCAGCGTTCGACGAAATGCTTCCGGAAGTCTCCGGATTGAGAAGACCTTATGAGGCTTACGATCGCTGGCTGAAGGAGCAGGACCCAGCCAGGCTCACCGAGAAAATGCAGGACGCCGAGCGCGTCTTCCGAAAGACTGGCATTACCTTTGCCGTCTATGGCGAGCAGGAAGCTTCCGAGCGGCTGATTCCTTTCGACATTGTGCCGCGCATCCTCTCCGGCCAGGAATGGCGCCGGCTGACGCAGGGCATCGAGCAGCGCGTGCAGGCGCTGAACGCCTTTCTCGACGACATCTACCACCGCCAGGAGATCCTGCGCGCCGGACGGGTGCCGAGGGACCTCGTCGCCAAGAACGAGGCGTTTCTGCCCGAGATGATCGGCGTCAGACCGCCGGCAGGCGTTTACACCCACATCATCGGCGTCGACATCGTGCGCATCTCGGAGAACGAGTTCTACGTGCTGGAGGACAATGCCCGCACGCCATCGGGCGTCTCCTACATGCTGGAGAACCGCGAGACGATGATGCAGCTCTTTCCGGAGCTGTTCCAGAAGATCAAGGTGCGGCCGGTCGAGAACTATCCGCAGCTCCTGCGCCAGTCGCTCGCCGCGGTGCGCCCGCAAAGCACCAAGGGCACGCCGACCATCGCCGTGCTGACGCCTGGTTCCTACAACTCGGCCTATTTCGAACATGCCTTCCTCGCCGACCAGATGGGTGTGCAACTCGTCGAAGGGCAGGATCTGCGTGTCGTCGACGGCCATGTCGCGATGCGCACGACCGAAGGCTACAAACAGATCGACGTGCTCTACCGGCGCGTCGATGATTCCTTCCTCGATCCGCTGACCTTCCGGCCGGACTCGGCACTTGGCGTGCCGGGCATCATGGATGTCTACCGCGCCGGCAACATCACCATCGCCAACGCGCCTGGCACCGGCATTGCCGACGACAAGGCGATCTATTCCTACATGCCGGAGATCGTCGAGTTCTACACCGGCCGCAAGGCGATCCTCGGCAACATCCCGACCTGGCGCTGCTCGGAAGCGGACAGCCTCAAATATGTGCTCGAGCACATCCACGAACTCGTCATCAAGGAAGTGCATGGCTCCGGCGGCTACGGCATGCTGGTCGGCCCGGCGGCGACCAAGAAGGAATGCCAGGAGTTCGCCAAGAAGCTGCATGCAAAGCCTTCGAACTACATCGCCCAGCCGACGCTGGCGCTGTCGACCTGCCCGATCCTGACCGAAAAGGGCCTGGCGCCGCGCCATGTCGACCTTCGGCCCTATGTGCTGGTTTCCGACCGCATTCAGATCGTGCCGGGCGGCCTGACCCGCGTCGCTCTCAAGGAGGGATCTCTGGTGGTCAATTCCTCGCAGGGCGGCGGGACGAAGGATACCTGGGTGTTGGATGATTGATGCGAGTGAGCAGGGAATAGTCAGTAGTCAGTAGTCAGTAGTGAAAGAGGGGAAGCGCATGCCATATTCCATTGAAATCCGACTAGTCACTAGTCACTACTCACTATTCCCTACTCACTAGCCCGAAGGGCGTTCACATGCTTCTCGGCCGCACCGCCAACGGTCTCTACTGGATGAACCGCTATATCGAGCGGGCCGAAAACATGGCGCGCCTCGTCGATGCCGGTCTGCGCATGGCGCTGACGCGCACTCAGAGCGCGTCGGAGGAATGGAACTCGGTGCTGCTCAGTGCCGGCTCGGACATCGCCTTCAGCCAGAAGTATCAGGACTACACCGCAGCCAACGTCTCCGACTTCCTGCTGCGCGACACCTCGAACCCGTCGAGCACGATGTCGTCGATCGAGACGGCGCGCAACAATGCCCGCATGGTGCGCACGGCGCTGACGCGCGAGACCTGGGAAAGCATCAACGAAGCCTGGATGTCGCTGAAGCGTATGCTTGCGAGGCCGATCGACGAACGCGACCTGCCGACGGTGCTCGATGCCATCAAGCGCGAGACAGCGCTGATCCGCGGTTCGTTCTACGGCACGATGCTGCGCAACGAGATTTTCGATTTCTCGCAGCTCGGCACCTATGTCGAGCGCGCCGACAACACGGCGCGCATCCTTGACGTGAAATATTATGTGCTCTTGCCTTCGCTGTCCTGGGTCGGCTCGACGCTGGACAACTACCAGTGGGAGTCGATCCTGCGCTCGGTGTCGGCGCACCGCTCCTATCGCTGGGTTTATGAAGCCGACTATAAGCCGACGAATATTGCCGACTATCTGATCCTCAATGTTCGCATGCCGCGCTCGCTGACCTTCTGCTACCGCTTTCTCGGCGAGCACCTGAAATTCCTCGCCGATGATTATGGCGAACGCCATGCCTGCCACGGCACGGCCGAAAAAATCCAGGCGCTACTCAAGAAGGGTTCGATCAAGGACATATTCGATCACGGCCTGCACGAGTTCCTGGCCGAGTTCATTCGCGACAACACCAGGCTGGGCGACGAGATCGCCCAGGATTATCGTTTCTTCTGACCGTGCGCTGACACCGAGGCGGGCACCATGCGGCTCAAGATAACCCATCGCACCGAGTACCATTACGATGCGCCGGTGCAGTATCTGCTGCAGCGGCTGCGCCTGCTGCCTTCCAGCGGGCGCACGCAGACCATCGGCTCGTGGGCGATCAAGGTCGAAGGCGCGCGCGAGGAGGCGCGCTTTATCGACCATTTCGGCAACGAGACGCGGCTGATGAGCGCCGAGAGCGGCCACAGCGCAATCACTGTCGAGGCTATGGGAGACGTGACCACGCATGACACGGCAGGCGTGACGGGTCCGCATCAGGGCTTTGCGCCGCTCTGGCTGTTCGGGCAGCAGACGCCGCTCACCACCGCCGGCGAGGGCATACGTGAATTGGCCGGTACGATCGGGCAGGGCACCGAGATCGAGCGGCTGCACGCGCTGATGGGCGCTATCGGCGAGCGCGTCGCCTACAGACCGGGCACGACCAGCGTCGTGACGCCGGCGGAGGAGGCCCTGGCGCTGAAATCCGGCGTCTGCCAGGACCACAGCCACATCTTCGTGGCCGCCGCGCGCGTGATGGGTTTTCCCGCACGTTACGTCAGCGGCTATCTGATGATGGACGCCGCTGTCGAACAGGCGGCGAGCCATGCCTGGGCGGAGGTCCATGTTTCCGGGCTCGGCTGGGTTGCCTTCGACCCGGCCAACGGCATCTCGCCTGACGAGCGCTATGTGCGGGTGGCGACGGGACGCGACTATCGCGACGCTTCGCCGGTGTCGGGGATAGTGCTGGGCCAGGCGGAAGAGAAGCTTGCCGTCACCGTCACGGTGGAGCAGTAATCTCCGCAGGAATCGATAGAGCGGTTCAGCGTTTGATAGAATCGCCGAACCGTTCTATCTCATTGTTTCTACGCAATTCCGGACGGAAAACCGCTACACACTTTTCCTGGAATTGCTTTAGCAGAAGAGAGACCATGACCTATTGCGTCGGCCTCAAGATCGATCGCGGGCTCGTGTTCATGTCGGATACGCGTACCAATGCCGGCATGGATTCGATCTCGACCTTCAAGAAGATGCATGTCTGGGAGCAACCGGGCGAGCGGGTGATTGTGCTGATGTCGGCCGGCAACCTTGCCACGACGCAGGCGGTCGTCAGCCTGCTCGACGAGCGCAACAAGGCGATCGGCGAGCGGCATGAGAAATTGCTCGAGACGCCCTCCATGTACCAGACGGTGCGGCTGGTCGGGGATACGGTCAAGGAAGTTATCGCGCATGCGTCGCCGGATGGCGAGAAGGCGGATTCCTATTTCAATGCCTCCTTCATTCTCGGCGGCCAGATCAAGGGGAGCCCGCCCAGGCTGTTCATGATCTACCCCGAGGGCAATTTCATCGAATCGACCGACGACACGCCGTTCTTCCAGATCGGCGAGACTAAATACGGCAAGCCGATCATCATCCGAGCCTATGATCGCGCGATGAGCCTGGCCGAGACCGTGAAACTGCTGCTGGTCTCGTTTGACTCGACGCTGAAGTCGAACCTGTCGGTCGGCCTTCCGCTCGACCTTTTGTTCCTGGAACAGGACACGTTGAAGGTCGGCCTGAAGAAACGTATCGGTCGGGACGATCAGTACTATCTCGCCATTTCCGAGGGCTGGTCGAACGCGCTCAAGACGGCTTTTGCCAGCCTGCCGGATTTTCCAGGGTAGCGCAGGCCGGGCGAAATTGCCGGCCATTGCCTCGACGTATTTAACATGTTAATCAAAATCTGAGGCGATCCGACTGGTCAGCGCGTCCGGCAAGCCGTTTGGAGGAAGCATGGACAATGACGAATTCCGCGACTGGTCGAGGCGGGCGGCCGATTGGGGCGTCGATTATCGTGCCGGTCTGCGCGACCGACCCGTGCGGCCGGCCATCGCGCCGGGCGAGATTTTCAGGAGCATAGAGACCTCGCCGCCCGAAATGCCTGAGCCGATGGAAAAGATCTTCGCCGATTTCGAAGCGAAGATCGTGCCGGGCATGACGCATTGGCAGCATCCGCGCTTCTTCGCTTATTTCCCGGCCAATGCAGCGCCGGTTTCGGTCGTGGCGGAATATCTTGTCTCGGCGATGGCCGCGCAGTGCATGCTGTGGCAGACCTCGCCGGCGGCGACCGAGCTCGAGATGCGCATCGTCGACTGGATGCGCCAGGCGCTTGGCCTGCCGGAAGGCTTTTCCGGCGTCATCCAGGATTCGGCCTCGTCGGCGACGCTTGCTGCGGTGCTCACCATGCGCGAGCGGACGCTCGACTGGCAGGGTAACAAGAAGGGGCTGGCCGGGCAGGGCAGGCTCCGCGTCTATTCCTCCAACCAGGTCCACACCTCGATCGACCGCGCCATCTGGGTCTCCGGCATCGGTGAGGAAAACCTCGTCCGCGTCCCGGTTAGCGGACGCTTCTGCGCGATGGACACGGCGGCGCTGGAGGCCGCCATCGTCGCCGACCGCGAAATGGCGCTTCTGCCAGCGGGCATCATCGCCTGTGTCGGCGGCACCAGCACCGGCGGCACAGACGACATTGCGGCGGTGGCCGCGATTGCGAAGCGGCACGGGCTTTACCTGCATGTCGACGCCGCCTGGGCTGGGTCGGCGATGATCTGCCCGGAATACCGGCATTTCTGGACCGGCGTCGAAGACGCGGATTCCATTGTTTTCAACCCGCACAAATGGCTGGGCGCGCAGTTCGATTGCTCGATCCAATTCGTGCGCCAGCCGGGAGACCTCGTGCGCACGCTGGCGATCAAGCCGGATTATCTGAAGACGCGCGGCCATGACGGCATCATCAACTATTCGGAATGGTCGGTGCCGCTCGGGCGCCGCTTCCGCGCGCTGAAACTCTGGTTTCTGCTGCGTGCCCATGGCCTTGAAGGTTTGCGCAACATGATCCGCAACCATGTCGCCTGGAGCGAAGGGCTTGCCGCGCGCCTGGCCAAGGAAGCGGATTTCGAGCTTGTCACCGAACCCATGCTGTCGCTGTTTTCGTTCCGGCATCGCGCGACGCCCGGCGCGGATTTGGACGAGCACAATCTGCGCCTGGTCGACGCCATCAATGCCGATGGCCGGATCTATCTCACGCAGACGCGGGTCGATGGGCGGGTCGCCATCCGCTTCCAGGCCGGCCAGTTCGATTCGACTGCAGCGGATGTCGATGCGGCCTTCAGTGTCATCTGCGAATGTGCAAGATCGCTCGCATCCTGAGATAGCTGTCGAACCGCGGCCGGGGAGAAGATCGTGACCGTCGGCGAAGCTGCGGCGCAAAATCTGACAGGCGTCTGGAATAGCCGCTATTTCTATCCGCGCGAGCTGGCGCCGGGCTCCTTCGTTGCGACGCTTTTCGAGACGGCATCCCGTCTGACGGGAACGACCCACGAACCCGCCGGTCCGGCCGGCAGCGCCTTGCGTTATGCGGCGTTGGAGGGGCGGCGCGACGGCAGGGCGGTTGTTTTCGTGAAAACCTACGCCAATGCCGGATCGCATGTGCAGCCGATCGACTACAGCGGACGCCTGAACGGCGATGCCACCGAGATCGAAGGGACCTGGCGTATCCGCGGGAACTGGTCGGGCAGGTTTCTGATGATCCGCTCACCGGGCAAGGCCGCTTCCGCCGAGCGCAAGGTGGCGGAGCGCGTCTGATACCTGGTGTGGGCGGCGTGTTGATTGCGGCCGCCCGAAATTTTCATTAGCCGACCGGTTGCCTTTTCACCGCTTTCGTTTTCTCGTATAGAGGGGAAAAACGAAAACGAGAGGATGCGCGATGTTTCTTTCGCCACGCCACGCCGAAATCATCCAGATGGCGAAAGACCATGGCCGGGTGCTGGTCGATGACCTAGCGACGCATTTCAACGTAACGCCGCAGACCATCCGCAAGGACCTCAACGACCTGTGCGATCAGCGCCTGCTGACCCGCATCCATGGCGGCGCGCTGTTCCCGTCCGGCATCGAGAACATGGAGTATGAGGCGCGGCGCAAGATTGCCGCCGACGAGAAGGAAGCGATCGGCGGCGCGGCGGCGAGGCTGATCCCGGACAACGCCTCGCTGTTCATCAATATCGGCACCACGACGGAGGCCGTCAGCAAGGCGTTGCTCGACCATAACGGGCTTATGATCATCACCAATAACATCAATGTTGCCAATAGGATGCGTATCTATCCTACGATCGAGGTGGTGATCGCCGGCGGTGTGGTGCGCGGCTCCGACGGCGGCATTGTCGGCGAGGCGGCCGTCGATTTCATCCGCCAGTTCAAGGTCGATTACGCCGTCATCGGCGCCTCGGCGATCGACCATGACGGCGCGCTGCTCGATTTCGATTTCCGCGAGGTGAAGGTGGCGCAGGCCATCATCGCCAATGCCCGCCATGTCATTCTGGTCTCCGACCGGACCAAATTCGAGCGCATGGCGCCGGTTCGGATCGGTCATCTTTCGCAGGTGAATACCTTCATCACCGATCGTTGCGAGATACCCTCGATCCGCAAGATCTGCGAGGAGACCGAGGTCCGGCTGATCGAGACAGCGCTCGAATAGGGCTCGTATTCAGAGTTGTCTCACGCATCTGTGATATTTCGTTTGACATTCGGATTGAGTTCGAAATAATCCCGCCACGGTTTCGTAAAACACAAAAATGGTGCAATGCGAAATCGTTGGAGGATTCCTTGGACGCATCTCCGATCCATGACATTTTCGTCATAGGCGGCGGCATCAATGGCTGCGGCATAGCCCGCGACGCCGTTGGTCGCGGATTTTCGGTATATCTCGCCGAGATGAACGATCTCGCCAGCGGAACCTCGTCAGGCTCGACCAAGCTCATCCATGGCGGCCTTCGCTATCTCGAATTCTACGAGTTCCGGCTCGTGCGCGAAGCGCTGATGGAGCGCGAGGTTCTGTGGAAGAACGCGCCACATATCATCTGGCCGATGCGCTTCGTGCTGCCTTACGCCAAGGGCCTCCGGCCTGCCTGGCTGATCCGGCTCGGACTTTTCCTCTACGATCATATCGGCGGGCGCAAGCTGCTGCCGGCGACGAAGACGCTGGACATGGCCAGCGATCCGGCAGCCAAGCCGCTCAAGCCATTGTTCCGCAAGGCTTTCGAATATTCTGACGGTTGGGTCAATGACGCGCGCCTGGTGGCGCTGAACGCCCGTGACGCCGCCGACCGGGGCGCCATTGTCCGCACCCGCACCAAGGTCGTCAGCGCGCGGCGCGACGGCGCGCTTTGGACCGTGAAAGTACAGAATGTGCTTACCGGTGAAACTGAAGAGGTTCGCGCGCGGCTTCTCGTCAACGCCGCCGGCCCGTGGGTCGATCACGTGCTGCAGACCGCCGTCGGCCAGAACGAAGTCCACAATGTCCGCCTCGTGCAGGGCAGCCATATCGTCGTCAGCAAGAAGTTCGACGATCCGCGCGCCTATTTCTTCCAGAACAAGGATGGCCGCATCATCTTCGCTATTCCTTACGAGGAAGAATTCACGCTGATCGGCACCACCGACCGCGACTATCCTGGCGATCCGCATGAGGTGAAGATCTCCGATGCCGAAATCGACTATTTGTGCGCCGCGGCAAGCGAATATTTCGCGCAACCCGTGACGCGCTCCGACATCGTCTGGACCTATTCGGCGGTGCGCCCGCTCTATGACGACGGCGCCTCCAAGGCGCAGGAGGCGACGCGCGACTATGTGCTGAAGGCCGATGGCGGGGAGGGCGCGGCCCCCTTGGTCAACGCCTTCGGCGGCAAGATCACGACCTTCCGCCGGCTGGCGGAATCGATGCTGGAGAAGATCGAGGGTTTTCTCGGCAAGCGCGGCAAGCCTTGGACGCATGACGCGCCGCTGCCGGGCGGTGATTTTCCGGCGACCGGTTTCGATGCCCAGGTCGCCAGGCTGAAGAGCACCTATCCGTTCCTCGACCAGCGGCTGGCGCGCCGGTTCACCCGGCTTTACGGCACGCGCGCGGAAAAGCTGCTCGGGCTCGCCAAGTCGAATGCCGATCTCGGCCGCAATTTCGGAGCCGACGTTTTTGAAGCGGAAGTTCGCTATCTGGCTGAAAACGAATGGGCGGTCACCGCCGAGGACGTGCTGTGGCGCCGCACCAAGCGCGGCCTGCATTTCAGCCGTGAACAGACGGCGGCACTGGAAGAATTCATGCGCGGACTGAGCAGCCGCCATGTCGCTGCGGCGGAATAAGGATCGACCGCTGTTGCGCAAGGCCTGGGAGGAGGCGTGATGCTGGAACTGAGGAACGTGACCAAGACGGTCGGCGCGCAGGAGCACATCCGCGACGTGTCGCTGACGCTTCAGCACGGCACTCTGAACGTTCTCCTCGGGCACAAATCTTCTGGTACACGGCCTTCACCGCCGACATGGTCAAGCCCGGCCTGCCGGTCGTGAACGATGACGGCACGCCGAAATGGCGCGTCGCTCCGTCGCCGCATGGCGTCTACTGGAAGGACGGCATGAAGCTCGGCTACCAGGACGCCGGTTCGTGGACGCTTTTGAAGTCGACCCCGACCGACCGCGCGAAGGCCGCCTGGCTTTACGCGCAGTTCGTGGTGTCGAAGACGGTCGACGTGAAGAAGAGCCAGGTGGGTCTGACGTTCATCCGCGACTCCACCATCCATGACAAGAGCTTCACCGACCGGGCACCGAAGCTCGGCGGCCTGATCGAGTTCTACCGCTCGCCGGCGCGCGTGCAGTGGACCCCGACCGGCACCAACGTTCCGGACTATCCGAAGCTGGCGCAGCTCTGGTGGCAAAACATCGGCGACGCGTCGTCCGGTGCGAAGAGCCCGCAGGAAGCGATGGATTCGCTCTGCGCCGACCAGGAGAAGGTGCTGGAACGCCTGGAGAAGTCGGGCGTGCAGGGCGATATCGGACCGAAGATGGCCGAGGAGCACGATCTCGACTACTGGAACAAGGAGGCCGTCTCGAAGGGCAACCTTGCACCACAGCTCAAGGTCGAGAACGAGAAGGACAAGCCGATCACCGTCAATTATGACGAGCTGGTCAAGAGCTGGCAGAAGTAACAACCGACGCGAGCCGCAAAGTTCGCAAAGGAATGCAGGGGAGGCGGTTTGGCCGTCTCCCCTGTTGCATAAGGTGGAGGAAGCGGAATGGGCGGTTTTGTGCTGGCCATCGACCAGGGAACGACATCGACCCGGGCTATCCTGTTCGACGACAAGATGAAAGTCGCCGGCACCGGCCAGCAGGAATTTGCGCAGCACTATCCGGCCTCCGGCTGGGTCGAACATGATCCGGAGGACATCTGGGCAAGCGTTCTCGCCACGGTGAAGGCGGCGCTGAAGGCTGCCGGCCGCACGGCATCGGACGTGGCTGCGATCGGCATTACCAACCAGCGCGAGACCGTCGTCATCTGGGACAGGGCGACCGGCAAGCCGATCCATAATGCGATCGTCTGGCAGGACAGGCGCACGGCACAGCTCTGCCAGAAGCTGAAGAAGCGGGGGCTGGAGAAAAAATTCACAAAGAAGACCGGCCTGCTGCTCGATCCATATTTCTCCGGCACCAAGATCGCCTGGATGCTGGACAAGGTGAAGGGCGCGCGCAAGCGTGCCGAGAAAGGCGAACTGCTCGCCGGCACCATCGACAGCTTCCTGATCTGGCGGCTGACCGCTGGCCAAGTGCACGCCACCGATGCCACCAACGCCTCGCGCACACTGGTCTACAACATCGAGAAGAATGTCTGGGACGACGAGCTGCTTTCGATCCTGAACATACCGGCTGCGATCCTGCCGCAGGTGAAAGACTGCGCCGATGATTTCGGCGTCACCGCAAAGAGCTTGTTCGGGGCCGAGATGCGGATCCTAGGCGTTGCCGGCGACCAGCATGCGGCGACGATCGGCCAGGCCTGCTTCGCACCCGGCATGATGAAATCCACTTACGGCACCGGCTGTTTCGCGCTGCTCAACACCGGCGCCGACCTGGTGCGCTCGAAGAACCGGCTGCTCACCACCATCGCCTACCGGTTGAACGGCAGGACCACCTATGCGCTGGAAGGTTCGATCTTCATCGCGGGGGCCGCCGTGCAGTGGCTGCGTGACGGCATCAAGGTGATCGGCAAGGCCGACCAGAGCGGCGCGCTGGCGGCGACCGCCGACCCGGCGCAGCAGGTCTATCTGGTGCCGGCCTTCGTCGGGCTTGGCGCGCCGCATTGGGACGCGGACGCCCGCGGCGCCATCTTCGGCCTGACGCGCAATTCAGGCCCGGCCGAGTTCGCGCGCGCGGCTCTCGAATCCGTGGCCTTCCAGACGCGCGACCTGCTCGACGCCATGCGCAAGGATTGGAAAGGCGCCTCCGCCAAGACGGTGCTTCGCGTCGACGGCGGCATGGTGGCCTCCGACTGGACCATGCAGCGGCTAGCCGACATTCTCGATGCGCCGGTCGACCGTCCTACGATCCTGGAGACGACCGCCTTGGGCGCGGCATGGCTGGCGGGATCGAAGGCCGGCGTGTGGCCGAAGGCAAAGGAATTCGCCAAGAGCTGGGCGCTCGAACGGCGCTTCAAGCCTGAGATGGATACAGCGACGCGCTCGGCGAAGCTGGCCGGCTGGCGCGACGCCGTGCGCAGGACTTTGAGTGCGAACTGAGATAGGAAATAGAGAGAGCCCGTGACACGTGAGGCACGGGCTCAGTCAACGGCCTTGGGTACTGACCGGAGGCCGTCAGTAGGGCGAAACGCACTGCTGACGCGGGCCGTTGTAAGGCTGGAAGGTGTTGTCCGAGGCGCGGTATGAGCGGTAGCGGTCATAGCACCATTGGACATGCGAGTTGCCGCGATAGACACGGTTGTTCTCGCTGTTGACGATAGCGCCGGTGATCAGCGCGCCGGTGGCGAAAGCAGCAAGCGGGAACCAATAGTCGCCATGACGGCGATAGCCGTGGCGATATTCGCGATAGCCGCGATGGCCGTTCCAATACATGCCGTCATTGCGCGAGAAACGCGGTTCACCACGCCAGTGGTTATGTCTCCAGCGGAAATCGCGCTCCGCGACCGTCTGGATGTCGGACGAAGCCGGCGAAGCCTGTGGGATGAACACCTGCGCGGCATTGGCAGGCACTGCCGCGGCGGCGGCGAACGAAACCGACAGTGTGGCGGCAAGCAAGCCCGACACGATCTTTTTCATGCTCTTCTCCTCGAACGGATGGTTGACGTCCCTTGTGCCGGAGAAACGGGCTGGAGGTTGCAACGGTTCCCGAATGGATCTCAAACCATTGTTATTGTAGAGGTTTCTGAAATATCCGAGGCTTTCAAAGCAGGCGGTCTGGCGTGTGCCCCGTCATTCCCGGAAACCTCCGAGCGACCTCGCGGAAACCCCGGCAAGATCGGCCTCGGACGGCATCTTTTTCCGGTTGACCGGCCGCACCACTCTCCCTATGTTCCGCGCAATTTCGAGGGCGGCATTTCCGAGCCCGCGGGAGCGCGTAGCTCAGCCGGTAGAGCAACTGACTTTTAATCAGTAGGTCTCGGGTTCGAACCCCGACGCGCTCACCAAAAACCAAGCAAAATCAGATAGTTGCTAGAGGTGAGCCCGTGTTTCTGTGTCCGTCAAAAATCCGTGTCCGCACTATGTCCGGAAAAGTCCGGGACCCGAAGCCACTAAACGGTCGCAGTGCCAATTGCGATATGAAGTTCACCGGGCTAGTAGAGCTTCGTCGTTTTCATTCTTACGGAGGGTAATACCAATGGCTTTCAAAGTCGGCGATGTTGTTATGCTTAAGTCTGGCGGGCCGAAGATGACGATAACAGACCCTGCGCCTGGTGGTGGCGATCGCGTTGGCACAATGTCGTTCGCAGGTGCGAAACGAGAGGGTGGTTTGTTTCCAATCGATGCGATCGAACCGGTGTCGGCCGAAAAGAAATGACGCCGGCGGAAGGTGCCGAGCTGATGCTCGCAATGTTCAACGAGCATGGCTGGCTCTCCCAGGACGATGCGGCCAACCGGCTTTACGAGGAAGCGGACGAGGACTGCATATACTTCAATGCCAACGGCAACATTGCGATCAAGGCTGAAGTGCTGGCGGCATTCAAAAAGCTGACGCCCGATGCGGTGTGGCTGCGCGGATCTCGATTGTGGCGACCTCGCCAAGAAGGCGATGAGGCAGGTCGCCAGCAGCCTTGGTGAAAGAAAAAGGCCCGGTAGCCGAAAAGGCCGCCGGGCCGAAGTAGGGATGTCACTCTCAACGAGGACGGCTTAGCTTTAGCATGTGCTTGGCAATGCACGGAAGCACCATGCGGAATTTATGCCGCGTCCTTTTTGTTAAGGTGGTCTCTCAACGGTTTGAGAACGTCCTGTGCATAGATCAGCACATAGGCGATCGAGGCCATTTCGTCTTTCGAGACGTTCGACGGGTCGGCCTCGAATGCGTTGATAGCGAGCCGGACAACGCGGAGCAGATCGAGCGCACGATCCATCACGTCAACGGCCTCATTGCCAGTGTACTGCTTGTCGAGAATGAGGCGTTCAACGGCCATCTTCGTTGCCTCCCTCGATAAAGCCGGGGAAATCGCGCTCGGCGTGGTCTTCCTCAAGCTCGTCGCTGTCATGCGGCTCGTCGTTGATATCGCCGCCGTGCTCGTCCTCTAGCTCCCGGTCGTCATAGGCGCTGCCGCGACCGTCAAGGAACACACTGCTGAGGGTCTTGGGGCCACGCTCTCCCCAGCCAAGCCACGGTTCGGCATCGGCCCCGTCTTCAAGGTCGCAATCGATCTCCATGAGGTCGAGCGCAGTGATTAAGGCCGTAGCCTTGTCGAAGAGCGCGTTGAGTTCCTTTTCGATGGCCTGCCGCCATGTGCGGGGATCAACGCCGTCCGGTATGCCGAAGGGCTTTAGGCTTCTAACAACGGCGTTCATGAGCGCAGCACTTTTGTCATGACCAGGATACAATCGGTATCGCTGCCGATTCCGATCTTGCAGGGAACGCCATGAAGGTCGGTCATCGCCTGGAGAAGCGCCTCTGCGGCTCTCCAAACATTGTCGGCCTTCTCTTGAAGTGTCAGCGCTGCCGTAGCCACGGGAAGCGCCGTAGCGCCCGCTATGCCAGGCACGGACGCTATTGCGCCAACAAGCATAGCGCGGCGGGAAAATCTCCCGGTGATGATCTGCATTCCCTCGACGCCGGGCATAGCTTCGCCGGCAGCCGGAACATGGGTGTTCGGCATGGTGTGTTTCCTTGGAAAAGTTGTTACACTGTGATAGATTACTTTGTGTCTGGTGTTAATGTCAACACACAGTGATAACTAGTCAGCACAGGGTGATAATTTGACGCCTTCTCAAATGCGAATGGCGCGGGCCGCGCTAAAGATCGGCGTGCGCGACTTGGCGGAAATGGCGAGCGTCACGACTGCCACCCTGACGCGCTACGAGAACGAGCGCGGAGGCATGCATGCTGACACCAGAGACAAGGTGAAGCGCGCCCTCGAAGCGGCCGGCGTTGAGTTCATTCCCGAGAATGGCGGCGGCGCCGGGGTAAGGCTGCGGAAGTCATGAACAGGTAGTCTGGGATTTCAACCATCATCGTCGCCCTTGTCGGAGCTGCTGTCCCTACACCACCCAAGCGCCCGCGCGTCTTAAGGTTTTCCTGTGGCTAGGTGCCACCGGGGATATATCGTTCTACACAATCCCCAATTGGTGGACTCGCGCGATATATCGGCAGCTAGTGCGTCTCCCGTCAGGCCAGAAGGAGGGCAATGCCTGCGGAATCCGGGAGGAAACGATGTCTGCGAAAAAAGAAGACTATCGAACGAACAGAGCCGACTATCTGCTTGCCGCGAAGAAAAGTCGACGGACCGCTGATGATGATTGCAGTGAGATACTGGCAAGGGAGATGTGCCTAAGAGACTGGCGCTTAGCCGCATTGGCCGCAAATCCGTGTGTCAGTTTGCCGGAGCCGAGGAGGCCAAACCGCCCTGTTCCGTAAGACAGACCCCATCAAAAAACACCCGCTGCATGTGGCATGGCGCAGCGGGTGTTTAGTTTTGGCAACTAGACTGGCGCGAAAGGGACTCAACAGCACCAGTCCGGAAACACAATGCAATGCCGAGCTATAATGTTTCATGCTCGGGACCTATGCGCTGCGCGATGCGACTTCAGTCCCGCTCATCCGCGGTCGATTTTGCTGGATTGGATTGTGCGGAAGTAAAGCCCCAGCGCTGAGGGGGGATCGGCGCTAGGGCTCTTTGGGCATGTACGCTGTACCGGGCATGACCTAACGTTAGGTTGCGCTCATATGGTGAACGAAGGGTGAAAGAGCTGCCGCGAATATTAGCAGTCGCTTGGCGAAGCCGCCCGCCGCGCCAGACTCATAGCATGGCGAAGGGCGCAATAAACATCGGTGACGAGGTTGCGATCACGGCTACGGTGCGCCGCCGGGTCACCGATGACCGCGTAAGCGTTTCGATCCCGTCCTATGGCTTCCCGCATTCGATCATAGACCGCACGTCTAAGGTGAAAAAGGGCCAGCCAATGGAACTCATCGGCGACGTCACCCATATCGATGGCGAGTGGGGTGACGGTGAATCTCGGCGTGCCAGTGACGGTGAACATGGATACGCTCAGGCTGGTGACCGCCTATAAGCCGCCCGACGAGGAAAAGGCCGCTGATGGACAAGGCGACATGAGCCATCGCTAATGGCTGGTGCGATGACGCCATATCGAGGGGGGATTCACAGATTCCAGGTTTCGATTTATGGTTGCGACATGGAAACGGTTTTCGATGACATTTCCAGCGCCCTCAGAGAGCCCCGCACAGACGTTTGGGGCAAAGCCCGCGTCTTCGCTCTAGGCTTTGCCGGCATGCTTCTCCTTGGCGTTGCAATCGGGCTCGGCATAGGCATCGGCATGGCTATTGCCGGGTGAGCCCGATAATCAAAGGCGCATTGATAATCGCAGCGGCAATCGTGGTCGCCACCGCCCTGGTCATCTACTTCGGCCCGTATCAATCGTGCGTGCGGGAGCTACGCGTGTCGAATCCTTCCCCGGCAGCCACTTGCGCCAACCTGATCAGGTAAGCGCACTGCCTGAGCGGCGCGAATAACCGGATATATTCTCGATCGGACCTTCAGCCTGTCATCAATCGCCTAACGTGCGCCTATTCGGCTCAAAGTTAATTGGGACAAATTTGCATTGTCTTTCAGCACCTTACGGGTAAAGCGGCGTGATGGTTCCAGGCGGGTCACAGTTAATGAATTGCTAATTTTCCTTTGACTCCAAGACCCTACAAGCAAAGGATTGGTTGCAGGGACCGAGGGATGAGCATCTTCAGGGGCACCTCCGTCCGGGTTTGTACGGGTTAATAGGGGAGTTCACATGACGAAGCTTATGGACATTGTTTCGCAGTTCCGCACTGACGAAAGTGGCGCGGCAATGGTCGAATATTCGATCCTGGTCGGCATCATCGCCGGCGCGGCTATCCTTGCGATTGTCGCAATCGGCCTCTGGGTCAGCGGACGCTTTGGCGGCCTCTGCGACATTCTGAACGGCAAGGGCTCGACCGCTGTCGCGGGCACGAACGGCACCTGCGTCAAGGGCACCGGCGCCGGTAGCTGATATTTCCTGACGCTTGCTCGGGTCGAAAGGCCCGAGCTTAGCCAGTCACGTCCTCCGTCGATAGAACCCGAAGATGACGTGAGCGGGAGGGCCGGCACAATATCTCTGCTGGCCTTCCCTCTGTGGATTGAAGGGAAAGGTGGTTAGGTCATGGAAGCCGTTTGCTACGTCCCTGCCGGGATTTGTCTTGCGTCAGTCGCCGGTAGCATCGCTATGACGTTTATCGTCATGGCACCGTTTGCAGCGACGCGACTGCTGGTGCTGAGGATGCGTGAGCATTCGACTGGAAACCTTCAGCCCGCATAGGCTTGGGACGCCCGACGCGAGGCGATGAGGGCGAGGAACGGCATCAGGCCTGCCCCTTCCTTGGCATCGCCTTCATGGCCGTAGCGACTCGCCGCTCGTTCATGTCGTCGGTCGCGCCGGCAAGCTCGACAACAAACTGCGGGACCCACTCTGCGCGTAACGTGAACCGGTGGTCGGAACCGTCGGGCATGATGAACCGGAAGGCCAGCCAGGCGCCATCCTCCGACGCTCCGAGGGCGTAGGCAGAGACCTGCGCGTCTTGAAAGCTTCCGAACTGCGCCCGGAATCCCTTGCGGCTGGCCTCAACCAGGTCAGCTAACTCTGGCGGCGGCCTCGGGAGTGTCCTATCGACCATTGATCGACCTCAGAGCATCACCGACGCCGAGCGCTGTCTGGCGGCGGAGTTCGGCCTAGCTGTCTTTGGACGGCTGCACTCCATTCCAATTATGGTTCTGGGTGAGATTGACGACGATGGGCCGCTCACTGGAGTTCGACGCCGCCGGCTGGTTCTGGTTTTCGCCGCGCAGCGCCGACATCTGGCCGGGTGTCAAGATGCCAACGGTCTCGGCCGGCGATTTGAAAAACCGCACCTCCTGCGTATCGCCTGGCGCGATCATGCCGCCCGAGTCGAAGCCGGTCCCAATCTTGCCACTGAGGCCTACGGGCTTCGTGCCGCCCAGGCCAGTTGCGAGATTGGCGGCGTTGGTCGCGATCTGCAGCGGTGTCGCTACCAGCCCCTGCGCAAACGGCACGATGCCATCGCCGCCGCCAGCCATGCGCGCGGCCTGATAATTCGACTGCGCGGACGTGAAGGCCTGGTTGAAGGCGGCCATCCATGCCGAATTGTCGGTTGTCCCGGACGATCCACCCGACGATGAGGAGCCGCCGCCGAGCGCGGATGAGCTTGAGGCCGTGGCCGTCTTGATCTCATCGAGCAACTGCGCGGTTTTGCGCGTGTTGGCCTCGATGTTCATCCACACTGTCCAGGCGCGATTGTCATTCGCCGTGGGCTGGGTGCCTGTGAAACCCGATTGAGCGCTGGCAAGTGCCTGCGCGAACATGGGGGCGGATCGGCGTGGCCTGGCTCTGGCGATCCAGCCTTGTCGGGACGCACAGGCGGCTTCCTCTGGTCGGGCTTCGGTTGTGGTTCTTTGACCTTAGTCGGCATACCGGGTTAACTGGAATCCCGACGCTGTTGTTCCACAATGCGAAGACCCGGCCACCTGAGCATGCGGGCCACATTCGCGCAATCGAGGGAATGTCAGAGGCCGCTGAGCTTTCGCACTCGCGCCCGTCGTCGCCCTCGCGGTCATCCATCAACTCGCCAAGCTGCCAACCGGGTGCCGTGGCCAGTCCAGTCTAAATCGGGCCCGCCCTCGGGATCGTTCCAAGCCCTCGTGTCGACGATGCCGGCCTTGCGCTGGTCGATGTGCTCCGTCCAGCCAAGCGAGTATTCCATCGTTGCGGGTGAAGCGCGGCTACGTCCTTCGGAGCAATAGTTCGCATTTGCAGACAACCCTACCATTGTGCGTTTTCGGGCGCCTGTGGGGAGTTCCAATGCGCACAATTCTGGCTCTGGCCGCGCACTCGGCCTGTTTCTCCGTGTGGGATCGACTTGCAAATGACGGTCTCTACGCTGCCGCTCTGCAGCGGAACATTTACTCCCGGCTTCGTCCTTATGGATGGTGCCGATCATTCCAGCAAGCGCGTATGTTTATCGTCAGCCGGTGCCGTGTCTCGCCCCCGAGCCCCGCCGGTTAGGCCCGGCGTTTGCTGGCCTCCCCGGTCAGCCTGCCGGGCCGCTCGTTCCGTTGCGGTCGTGGTGGCCAGGAGCTATCGGTTTGGCCGGTCCTCGCGCATAACATGGTAGAGGAGCAGGCCCGCCATCAACGACGCGACGGCGCCTGGCATTTCCTGGCCGGTCAGTCCTGAATAATATACGAAAGCGAATGCCAACCCGGCCATGCTTCACCTTCCTTAAGGTCGTCAAGGATTTCCCAGAGAGAACCGTTAGGATGCGCTAATGTTCCTGCCCGAGCGGCCAGCACTGGAGGCTAGGGCTAACGGCGGCTCCGCTTGTCTGGCGTCACAGCCTGAATTGTGAACTGCAGATTGCGAACCGGACTGCCGAGGCTTCGACATTGGGCCGAGCCGACTGCGGCAACCGGAACCAAAGCTATCCGCGGCTGTTTCCCCATCGAAGGGACCGCAATTCGGGATGCGGACAGTGGACGTACTGAACTTTGAACTGGCCAGGGCCAGACTGCGCGTCAAGCGCGCAGAGATTTCGCTCAATCACGCAAAAGAAATGCTGGATGGAGAATGTGGCGTCGGCATCAATCTCGCGCTGTGCGGCCGCATAAGGTCGGAACAGAAGCGAGTGGTAGAGGCCAGAAAGCGGCTGATGAAGATCGCTGCCACCGCCTCGGCTTGACCGGGGGGTCTTCCCAAGACTGGCGAGACGCTGCCAGCGGCAACCTGCCAGCGGCAACCTTGTCCCTCGACCGGGTCGTGGTTAAACTCGGGCCTCCGAGGGAGGCTCCAGGATGGCACTAGACCTTTCGATAGATGCTCAGGCCCCCAAGGCCGCGACGCCGCCTGGCAGATATCTCTTCGGTCCGGTCGCCGACTTCCTCATGCTCGGCGGTAGCGCGTTTGTGATCCTGCCGATCTTGTTTCTCGTGCCGCGCGACTATGAAGGTCCCTTGGCCGCGACGATGGTCGTCGTTGCCTATCTGGTGAACTATCCGCACTTCGCCCATTCCTACCAGATTTTCTACCGCAATTTCGGTCGGAAGGTACGTGGCGACGGCTATGACAGGAGCCTGCAGCTTCGCTACTTTTTCGCCGGCGTCATCGTTCCGGTGATTATGGCCCTGTTCTTTGTTTATGGCGCGGCAACGTCTAACACGCGGCTGCTCGGATTTGCGGCCAACGCCATGTTCTTCTTCGTCGGCTGGCACTACGTCAAGCAAGGCTACGGCATGCTGATGGTCGACGCCGTGCTCAAGCGCAAATTCTTCGATGGCCGGGATAAGAAAATGCTGCTGGTCAACAGCTACGCGGTGTGGATCCTGGCCTGGCTGCAGACGAATACGGCGGTAACCCAGGGGCAGTATTACGGCCTTCAGTACTACACCTTCGCAGCGCCACCCTTGATCACCGACATTGCCGTCGTGGCGGCGGTCGGATCGACGGCGGCCACGCTTCTGATGTTGGTCAGCCGCTGGCGAAGGAACGGTGGCGGCCTGCCTTACAATGGCATCGTGGCCTATGTCGCCTCGCTCTATCTATGGATCCTGATTGCCAGGATAAACCCGCTCTGGCTGCTCGTGGTGCCGGCGCTCCACTCGCTCCAATACCTTGCCGTGGTCTGGCGCTATCAGACCAATGTCGAGCGTGACGTCTCGGACGCCGCGCGGGATCTAGAGCCGAAAATACTATCCGCGCTTGGGCCTCGCTACAGGCTGCGGGTTCTCGGATTCATCATCGGGGGCGCAGCCCTTGGCTATCTCGGCTTCTCGCTGATCCCGTTCGTGCTGACCGCTATGATTCCGTATGACAAGCAGGTCCTCGGTTCCTCGCTGTTCTTCTTCATCGTGCTGATCTTCATCAACGTGCACCACTACTTCCTCGACAATGTCATGTGGCGCCGCGGCAATCCGGAAGTGTCCAAATATCTGTTCCGGTAATGAAGTCTGAACCTGCGCGCGACGCCGCAGGTCACGCGATCAGCGACACATTGCCCCCAGCGTGGCGCTCCAACCTTCCGGCGAGGTCGAGTTCCAAAAGCACCATCGCAATCTGCGCAGCGCTTAATCCCGTGTGGCGGATGATATCGTCCACCGCGATCGGCGTGGGCCCAAGCGCTTCCAGCACATCGGCGCGCTCGCTTTCGGCGGGTGGCGGCATGGCCGACATGTCGGGCGCCTCGGCAAGCGGCGCGGTTCTCGGGCGACGGGTGCTGGCAAGCGGCGCCAGCGCGCCGAGCACATCGGCGGCTTCGGTGACGAGCGTGACTCCGTCCTTGAGCAGCGCGTTGCAGCCGGCGGCGCGCGGATCGAGCGGCGAGCCCGGCACGGCGAAGACCAGCCGGCCCATTTCGTTGGCGAGGCGGGCGCTGATCAGCGACCCGGAGCGCTGTGCCGCCTCGACTACCACCAACCCCAGCGCCATGCCGGCGACCAGGCGGTTGCGGCGTGGAAAATCCTGGGCGCGAGGCTGCCAGCCGAACGGCATCTCCGAAACGATGGCGCCGCCACGATCGGCGATCTCGTCGCACAGGCCGGCATTTTCGGGAGGGTAGGGGACATCCAGCCCGCCGGCCAGCACGCCGACCGTGCCGGTCGAAACGCTGCCCTTGTGCGCGGCCGTGTCGATCCCGCGCGCCAGGCCGGAGACGATGGCGTAGCCGTCGCGGCCAAGATCGGCCGCCAGCATGCGCGCCATCTTGATGCCGGCAAGCGAGGCGTTGCGGGCGCCGACAATCGCCACCGCCGGCAAACGGAAGACCGCGCCTTCGCCTTTCACCGCCAGCAGCGGCGGCGGGTTGTCGAGGGTCTTCAGCAATGGCGGATACTCGGCTTCCCCGATACCGACGAAGCGGGCGCCGGCACGTCGGGCGGCCTCCAGTTCCGCTTCGGCTTCGGCGATCGAGGGAATTCGGACGATACGATTGGCGCCACCCGATATCATCAGTTCGGGCAGCATTTCGAGCGCGGCTTCGGCCGAGCCGAACCGGTTGATCAACTCGCGAAATGAGGCCGGGCCGACATTGAGCGTGCGGATCAGGCGAAGCCAGGCAAGCCGCTGCCGGTCGCTGAGCCGCGGGCCGGCGGTCGGCGCACTCATCCCTTCGCCCCGATCTTGCCTTCGGTGCCGGCGAGCAGCCGAGAGATGTTGGCGCGATGCTTGACGATGACGACCAGGCTCATCACCGCGAACAATCCGGCGATCTGCGGTTGGCTCATGAAATAGAGCGCGATCGGCACGACCACCGCCGCAGCCAGCGCTGCCAGCGAGGAGTAGCGGAACAGGAAGGCCATCGCGAGCCAGACGACGGCGAAGACCAGCGCGCCTTGCCAGGCAAGCCCGAGCAGCACGCCGAGATAGGTTGCGACGCCCTTGCCGCCCTTGAAACCGAGCCACACCGGGAAGAGATGGCCGAGGAAGGCGGCGAAGCCTGCCAGAAGCCCGTAGTCGGGCGAAAAATACCCGGCGATCAAGGCGGCGGCCGTGCCTTTCAGCGCGTCGAGCAGCAGGGTGGCGGCGGCAAGGCCCTTGTTTCCGGTGCGCAGAACATTGGTCGCGCCGATATTGCCGGAGCCGATCTTGCGGACGTCGCCGAGCCCGGCCGCGCGAGTGATCAAGAGTCCAAACGGGATCGAGCCGAGCAGATAGCCGAAGACGAGCGCGATCGCGTAACCCATTGTTTCCCCCATATTTCCTCTCGCTCCGTCTGCTCCCTAGGATTGAGATACAGTGCGCGATGCAACCATGGTTTGCAAGAGCTGGCCCTGCTCGGGCATCAGTTGGTCATAATGGTAGAGTCGGGAGGGTTCGCCAAGCAACTCTGCCGGGCAGGTTCGGCAGGGCTCAAAGCGATGGGTAGTCTATGCAGAAAACACTGTGCGGCCCGCCACCATCGTTTGCAAGACCTTGCCCTGCAGGCGCGCACCTTCGAAGCAGGTGTTCTTCGAGCGCGAGCGCAGGCCGCTTTCGCTGACGATCCACGGCTCGTCGAGATCGACCAGCGCGAGATCGGCCGCAGCCCCCGGCTTCAGCGTGCCGCCCGGCAGGCCGAACAGTCTTGCCGGCGCGGTGGACAGCGTCTCGATCAGCCTCAGCAGCGGCACGTCGCCATTGTGGTAGAGCCGGAGCGCCGCGCCAAGCAGCGTCTCCAACCCGATGGCGCCGGCGGCGGCGTCGGCGAAGGGCAGGCGCTTGGTATCGACGTCCTGCGGGTCGTGCGAGGAGACGATGATGTCTACAGTGCCGTCCTTGATTGCTTCGATCATCGCCAGCCGGTCGTCCTCGGCGCGCAGAGGCGGGGTCAGCCGGAAGAAGGTGCGGTATTCGCCGACATCGTTCTCGTTGAGCGACAAATTGTGGATGGCGACGCCGGCCGTGACATTGGCCCCATCCGTTTTTGCCCGGTTCACTGCGCCGGCCGCCATGGCAGACGAGATCTTGGCCGCGTGATAGGCACCGCCGGTCAGCCGTGCCAACGCCAGGTCGCGTTCAAGCGGGATGAGCTCCGCCTCGCGCGGAATGCCCGACAGGCCGAGCCAGCTTGCGTAAAGGCCTTCGTTCATCACGCCGGACGAGGCGAGGTCGGCGTCCTGGGTTTCGTGCGCGATGACGCCGCCGAAATCGCGCGCATAGGTGAGCGCGCGACGCATCACCAGCGCATTGCCGATCGTATGGCGGCCGTCGGTGTAGGCGACGGCGCCTGCCTCGCGCAGCAGGCCGAATTCGGTCATCTCGCGGCCTTCGAGGCCCTTGGTGATCGCGGCGGCGGGGAAGATGTTGACGCTTGCCGTGTCTTTTGCCGTGCGCAGCACGAATTCGACCAGGGCCACATTGTCGATCACCGGGTCGGTGTCGGGCATCATGACGATGGAAGTTACGCCGCCCGCCGCCGCCGCGACGCTTGCCGAAGCGATGGTTTCGCGATGCTCGCCGCCGGGCTCGCCGATGAAGACGCGCGCGTCGACAAGGCCCGGAACGATCGTCTTGCCGGCGCAGTCGACGACCGTGGCGCCTTCCGGTGCGCCCTGGTTCAATGCGGCCTTTCCGGCCGCAACGATCCTGCGACCGTCGACAATGACGCTGCCGATCTCGTCGACGCCCCGCGACGGGTCGACAATGTGCGCCTTGCTGAAGACGGTCACGCTCATGCGCCGCGCCCCTCAAGGTTGCGGCTCTCAAAGTTGCGACGAGGGTCGAGCAGCGCTTCCATGACCGCCATGCGCACGGCGACACCCATCTCCACCTGTTCCTGGATGACGCTTTGCGGTCCGTCGGCGATTTCGGAGGCGATCTCGACGCCACGGTTCATCGGGCCGGGATGCATGACCAGCGCATCGTCCTTGGCGGCCTTCAGCTTTTCGGCATCCAGGCCGAAATAGTGGAAATATTCTCGGATCGACGGCACGAAGGCGCCCTCCATGCGCTCGCGTTGCAGGCGCAGCATCATGACGACATCGGCATCCTTCAGCCCCTCGGCCATCGAGCGCGCGACGATCACGCCCATCCTGTCGATCCCGGACGGCAGCAGCGTCGAGGGCGCGACGACACGCACCTGCGCGCCAAGCGCGTTCAAGAGCATGATGTTGGAGCGGGCGACGCGCGAATGCAGGATGTCGCCGCAGATCGCCACGATCAGCTTCGACAGCGGCCCCTTGGCGCGGCGGATGGTCAGTGCGTCGAGCAGCGCCTGCGTCGGATGTTCATGCGCGCCGTCGCCGGCATTGACCACCGAGCAGCCGACCTTCTGGGCCAAAAGGGCTGCCGCCCCGGCCGACTGGTGGCGGATGATCAGGATATCCGGCCGCATGGCGTTGAGGGTCATCGCCGTATCGATCAGCGTCTCGCCCTTCTTCACCGAGGAGCTTGCCACCGACATGTTCATGACGTCGGCGCCAAGCCTTTTCCCGGCCAGCTCGAAGGACGACTGCGTGCGCGTCGAAGCCTCGTAGAAGAGGTTGATCTGGGTGCGGCCGCGCAGCGTGGAGGTTTTCTTTTCCGGCCGGCGCGAGATCGCCACGGCCCGGTCGGCGCGATCGAGCAACAGCTCGATATCGGCGGGAGAAAGATCGCGGATGCCCAGAAGATGGCGGTGGGGAAAGAGCGGCAGGGACGAAGCGTCGGTCATCTCAAGGCGCTGCTATAGGGTGCGGCCCGACCAGCCGCAAGCGCCAGCTTCGGATTGCGTGCGTTCTCCCCGGTATTTTCGTCGCGCGCCTTGTATGGCTTGGGCTATAAGGCCCAGTGGCTTCGGATTCGTGACCGCGGCCTTGTAAATGGTAAGGACCTCTCGGCCAACTGAAGGACTGGGCAACTGAAGGATTGGGCGTGACCGACGAGGTGATCAACCAGCCGCCGCCGTTGACCGGCGGCAATGCATGGCGGGGCGATCCGTTGCTCATCCAGCTTGCCGAGCGTTTTTCCGACCCCGTGCGAAAGGATCTCGACGGGCTTGGCCGGTTCGTGATGACGCAGGAGGCGCAGGAACTCGCCCGCCTTGCCAACACCGACACGCCGAAACTGAGGACGCATGACCGCCAGGGCCGCCGCCTCGACCTGGTCGAGTACCATCCGGCCTATCACGCCCTGATGCGCCGCTCGGTCGCTGGCGGCCTGCATTCCTCGGTGTGGGAAAACGGCGATGCCGAGATCGGCCGTCGCCATCAGGTGAGGGCGGCGCGCTTTTACCTGACGGCAGAACTCGAGACCGGGCACCTTTGTCCTATCACCATGACCAGCGCCTCTCTGGCGGCCTTGATGGCAAGCCCGAAACTTTTCCGCGAATGGGCGCCGCGCGTGACGACGCGCAAATACGACCAGACGCAGAAGCCGCCGGTGCAGAAGACCGGTCTGACGCTCGGCATGGGCATGACGGAAAAGCAGGGCGGCACCGATGTACGCGCCAACACCACCCGCGCCGAGCGTACCGGCAGTGGCTTTTACCGGTTGACCGGCCACAAATGGTTCATGTCGGCGCCGATGTCGGATGCCTTCCTGGTGCTCGGTCAGGCACCGGAGGGGCTGTCCTGTTTCCTGGTCCCGCGCATCCTGGGCGACGGTTCCGGCAACGGCTTCCGCTTCCAGCGGCTGAAAGACAAGCTCGGCAACCGCTCGAACGCCTCGTCGGAGGTAGAGTTCGTCAACGCGATCGGCGAGATGGTCGGTGACCCCGGCGCCGGCGTCAAGACGATCATGGACATGGTGACGCTGACCAGGCTCGATTGCGCGGTCGCTTCATCGGCGCTGATGCGGGCGGGGCTCGCCGAGGCCATTCATCACATTCGCCATCGCCAGGTGTTCGGTTCAAACCTGATCGACCAGCCGCTGATGCAGCGGGTTCTGGCGGACATGGCGCTCGACGTCGCCGCGGCCACGGCGCTGTCGTTCCGGCTGGCGCGCTCTTTCGACGAGGCGGCAAGCGATCGCGGCGAGGCGGCTTTTGCCCGCGCCATGACGCCGGTCGTCAAATACTGGGTCTGCAAGATTGCGCCGCAGCTGCTTTACGAGGCGATGGAATGCCTTGGCGGCAACGGCTATGTCGAGGAAGCGCCGCTTGCCCGCTACTACCGCGAGGCGCCGGTCAACGCGATCTGGGAAGGCTCGGGCAATGTCATGGCGCTCGATGTGCTGCGCGTGCTAGGCCGCGCGCCCGGCCTGTTCGAGGAGGTGCTGGCCGGCATCGACCGCGACCTCGGCACCGGCGGGCGCGGCACCATCGGCGTGCTCAACGCGGCAATGCAGGTGGCGGCGACCGACCAGGGTTCGGCGCGGCTGCTCACCGAACAACTGGCGCTGTCGGCTGCCGCGGCGGAGCTTCGCAGGCTGGGGGCAGGGCGGATCGCCGATGCCTTTGTCGAGACCCGGCTCGGCGGCCAGTGGCGCACGACCTACGGCATGCTCGATTCGCGCCACGATGCACGCATGATCATCGACACGCTTTATCCGCCGGTGACCTGATCCGGCTCAAAATCATAGAGCATGATGTCATCCGAAAACCGCTTCACACTTTTCGGCATCATGCTCCAAGGGTCGGATTGCCGGCCTGTGGATGGCCGTTAACCTTAACGAATAGTTTCCATTGCGGCGGGCCTTTGCAAAGCCCAATCTCTGCTTGCTGGAGTAGGGAAAGGTTAACCATAACCTCCCGGTCTCCGCGAAGCGGGAAGCGCATGCGGCACGTGTTGAGCTCAGTTCTGGCCTTGCATTGGGCGGTGGTTTTCGCCCTGCTTGCCTATTTCTGCATGGACGGCAGCCGCGGCATAGCGACCGCGCTTGGCGTGCTTGGTCTCTCAATCCAGGGCAGCCGGTTTCCCGAGTTTGAAAATGTTGCCGTGGTGGCGCCGCTCTCGATCGCGCTCCTGACCGTCGCGGTGCTGTTCTGCTGGGCCTTCGTCGAAACGCTGCTGAACGCGGCGGCAAGGCCGGACGCGGGCGAGAGCGTGGCGCGGATTGCCTTCATCTGCGCATCTTTCCTGCTTTCGCTGATCCTCATCGGCGGCGTGGCGCAAGGCATCGACGGCCTGTTCATGATCGTCGCCATCCAGATGACGGCGCTGCTTGCCTCCTATGTCGCGGTGCTGGCCGAACGCCGCTCCACCTTTGCTGCAATGAACTTGCCCGAGGGCGACGTTCGCGCCGCCTCGCGCATGGCGATGGGCGCCGCGCACAGCTCGCTTCTTTCCCGCATATCCGGCCGTCCGGAAAACAAGCCTGGAGGCAGCCGCTGATGCGCACGCTGTTCGCACTCTGGGCCGCTCCGATGGCCATCTTCTGGGGATGGTTCTACTTGTCGCTAAACGACATGAATTTCGGCTACGTGATGCTAAGCCGCCAGGTGCACGATTTCGCTTTCCAGCTTTATGGCCACATACTCGGCATCGATCCTGCTATCATCCCGGGCATGGTGGCGCGGACCTGCATTTTTGACTTTTTCCTGCTGATGGGACTTTGGGCCTTCCGCCGCCGTCGCAACATCGCCGAATGGATCAGGCAGCGCCGCCAAGGCACGATCAGCGAAGATCGCCTCGGCCGAGCGACTGAAGCCGGTCCAACGCTCCCTGCAGAATAAAGGCGGCAGCCGCCGAATCGATCTTGCCGGCGCGTTTCTTGCGCGAGAAATCCATCTCGATCAGGGTGCGTTCCACTGCCACCGTCGACAACCGCTCGTCCCACAGCACGAAGGGCAAGTCGGAAAGCGTCGCCATGTTGCGTGCGAAGGCGCGGGATTTTTGCGCACGAGGCCCTTCCGAACCGTCCATGTTGACGGGGAGGCCGAGCACGATCGCGCCGACATTGTCCTTATCGAGCTGGGCGAGCAGCTGGGCGGCATCGAGCGAAAACTTCTTGCGCAAGATGACCGGGCGCGGATGGGCGAAAGAAAGTCCGCGATCTGAAACGGCCACGCCGATCGTCTTGTCGCCGAGGTCGAGCCCGGCGAGCGTGCGGCCGCCGGCAAGCCGCTCCGGCAGTTCCTCGATTGAAATAATGCCCAACGGCTTCCTCTGACATCCGGGCGTCACACGTCCTTTTGACGTTGGGGAGCGTTGCGCCACTTTCAATTTGTCGCCAGCGTTCTATCTTTCGGCAACCGAAAAATCGAGGAAAGCATTTATGAAACTGACCTGGTACGGACATTCGGCATTCCGCATCGAGACCAAGGACGCCACCATCCTCATCGACCCCTATCTGGTCGGCAATCCGTCTTGGACGGGCGGCTGGGAAGGGCCGGCGGAAGGCGTCACGCATGTTCTTCTGACCCATGGCCACAACGACCATGTCAGCGGCGCGGTCGAAGTGCAGAAGAAAAGCGGCGCCATGCTGGTCGCCAATTTCGAGATCTGCATGTATCTCGTCGGCCAGGGTGTCGGCGGCGACAAGATCAATCCGGGCAATATCGGTGGCACCGTCGATTGCGGGCCGTTCACCACGACCTTCGTCCAGGCGCTGCATTCGTCCTCTTTCGGGGGCGAAGGCGGTACCAACACCTATCTCGGCAATCCGGGCGGGCTGGTCCTGCACTTCCCGGAGGACAAGACCCTCTACCACATGGGCGACACCGACATCTTCTCCGACATGGGGCTGATCAACGAGCTGCACGAGCCGAAGATCGGCATCGTACCGATCGGCGACCGCTTCACCATGGGCGGTGCGGTGGCGGCCCTTGCGTGCCGCCGCTTTTTCGGCTTCGATACCGTCGTTCCCTGCCATTTCGGCACCTTCCCGATGATCGACCAAACCGCCGACAAGTTCGTCGCCGGCATGGAAGGCTCGGGCGTCAAGGTGGCACTGCCGGAGATCGGCAAGGCGATCACGATCTAGGTTTCTCCATCAGGAATCTGGAACAAAACCATGGCCTTGAGACGGACTCTTTGCGCTTCGATGGTGGTGGCCGCGACACCTGGGCCGGCGACCGAAATTGATCCCGTCTCGGTCCGCCCGGTCGACGACGAAAGCGAGCAGGCCGGCAACAGCGGCAGTTACTAGACGGCGGGGTGTTGCCTCAGTAAACGCTGGGGGCACCGCAAGCGGCCACTCCGGCATCATCCATGTTGCGCGGCAAGCGCCGCGCCGTTATAGCCCGCACTGGTTTTCCCGAGGCGAAAAGAACATGTCCGTTGATCTTCAGACCGTGAAGCGCGTCGCGCGCCTTGCCCGTATCGCGGTGAGCGAGGAGGATGCCGAGCGCATGACCGGCGAATTGAACGCCATCCTTGGCTTCGTCGAGCAATTGAACGAGGTCGATGTCTCGGGCGTGGAGCCGATGACCTCGGTCACGCCGATGGAGATGAAGAAGCGCCAGGATGCCGTCACCGACGGCAACAAGGCCGCCGACATCGTCGCCAACGCGCCGGCAACGGAAGAGAATTTCTTCTTGGTTCCGAAGGTGGTGGAGTAGCCCGTGGCTGTCAAGATCGCCGTCGAGACGCCTTTGCAGGACGACGTGCGCGCGCTGGTCGCCGAACTCAACGCCGCGCTGCTCGAACTGACGCCGCCCGAGCATTGTTACCACCTGACCGTCGAGCAGATGGCCGGCAAGGATACCACCGTGTTCATCGCCCGTGACAATGGCCTGGTCGTCGGCTGCGGCGCGCTCAAGCGCCATGACGATGCTGTCGGCGAGGTCAAGCGCATGTATACGCGGCCTTCGCACCGCGGCCGCATGATCGGCGCCGAGATCGTCGGACGGGTCGAAGCGCTTGCCCGCCAGGAAGGGTTGACGCGTCTGGTTCTCGAAACTGGCGATCGGCACCCCGCCGCCTGGACCGTCTATGAGCGCGCCGGATTTTCGCGTTGCGGACCGGTGCTGGATTATCCCGACTCCGAGTGGTCGGTGTTTTACGAAAAGAGCCTTGCCTGATGAGCGATCTCAC
The DNA here is from genome assembly GCF_053714275.1 of Mesorhizobium sp. Arg314. Taxonomy (NCBI): domain Bacteria; kingdom Pseudomonadati; phylum Pseudomonadota; class Alphaproteobacteria; order Hyphomicrobiales; family Phyllobacteriaceae; genus Mesorhizobium; species Mesorhizobium sp. Arg314. Next base: position 256,809 of record NZ_JBSKBP010000002.1, read on the forward strand.
ACATCTCACCATTTCCGAGGCGCGCGCCAAGCTGCGCGGCAAGGAGATCTCCGCGGCCGAGATTACCGAGGCCTACCTTGCGGCGATCGAGAGCGCGAATCCCGTGCTCAACGCCTATGTGACTGTCACCGCCGACAAGGCGCGCGACATGGCCAAGGCGTCCGATGCAAGGCTCGCCAACGGCGAGGGCGGCGCGCTCGAGGGCATTCCGCTCGGCATCAAGGACCTGTTCGCCACCGAAGGCATCCACACCCAGGCCTGCAGCCATGTGCTGGACGGCTTCAAGCCGCGCTACGAATCGACCGTGACCACCAATCTGTGGGCCGACGGCGCCGTCATGCTCGGCAAGCTCAACATGGACGAGTTCGCCATGGGCTCATCCAACGAAACCTCCTATTACGGCCCGGTCATCAATCCGTGGCGGCGTTCGCGCCTCGACACGGTGGTGATGCCTACGACGCACCAGGGCGATGGCGGCTTTGTCTCCGCCGGTGGCACGAGGACGGCGCGGACTTTGGACAACGCCCAGCTGGTGCCGGGTGGCTCGTCCGGCGGGTCGGCTTCGTCCGTGGCCGCCTTCCTGTGCGCCGGCGCAACCGCCACCGACACCGGCGGCTCGATCCGCCAGCCCGCCGCCCTGACCGGCACGGTCGGCATCAAGCCGACTTACGGGCGCTGCTCGCGCTGGGGAATCGTCGCCTTCGCTTCCTCGCTCGACCAGGCTGGGCCGATCGCGCGCGACGTGCGCGACGCCGCGATCCTGTTGAAGTCGATGGCCTCCGCCGACCCGAGGGACACGACTTCGGTCGACCGCCCGGTGCCCGACTATGAGGCGGCGATCGGCAAGCCGATCAAGGGCATGAAGGTCGGCATCCCGAAGGAGTATCGCGTCGACGGCATGCCGGAAGACATCGAGGCGCTCTGGCAGCAGGGTATTGCCTGGCTGAAGGACGCCGGCGCCGAGATCGTCGACATCTCCCTGCCGCACACCAAATATGCTTTGCCGGCCTACTATATCGTGGCGCCTGCCGAGGCCTCGTCGAACCTCGCCCGCTATGACGGCGTTCGCTACGGCCTGCGCGTGCCCGGCAAAGACATCATCGACATGTATGAGAAGACGCGCGCCGCCGGTTTCGGCCGCGAGGTCAAGCGCCGCATCATGATCGGCACCTATGTGCTGTCGGCCGGCTATTACGACGCCTACTATCTGCAGGCGCAGAAGGTGCGCACGCTGATCAAGCGCGACTTCGAGAACGTCTTTGCCGCCGGCGTCGACGTCATCCTGACGCCTGCAACCCCGTCGGCCGCCTTCGGCATCGCCGACGAGGACATGGCCTCCGATCCGGTCAAGATGTACCTCAACGACATCTTCACCGTGACGGTGAACATGGCCGGTCTTCCCGGCATTTCCGTGCCGGCTGGCCTCGACGGCAAGGGCCTGCCGCTCGGCCTGCAGCTGATCGGCCGCCCGTTCGACGAGGAAACGCTGTTCCAGACCGCGCATGTCATCGAAAAGGCCGCAGGCAAATTCCAGCCGGAAAAGTGGTGGTAGCGTCGTCCTCATTTTGGCTCATGACCCCGAAAGGCTCCGATTTTCGGGGTCATGAGCCAAAATTGAGCGTTGCAGCGTCCTTTGCTCGTCCAAAAGGATGCGCGGCGCTGTAACGAGGTGAGGGATGTTCTACCATATTGCGAAAATCTTCTGGTTCTTCGGCCAGCCGATCAACCTGGCCATCTTCCTGCTGCTCGCCGGCCTGCTGGCGGCGCTGTTCGCGCGCCGGCGGCTGGCGGCGACCGGCAGCGTGCTCGGCTTAGCAATCCTGGTTCTTTCGGCCTGGACGTCGCTTGGCGCGATGATGCTGAACCCGCTCGAGGAACGATTTCCCAAGCCGCCATTGCCCGAAAAGGTGGACGGCATCGTCGTGCTTGGCGGCGGCTTCGAGGGCGCCATCAATCTCGCGCGTGGCGGCTATGAGTTGAACAGCGGCGGCGACCGCATGGTCGAGACGGCGATTCTGGCGAGACGCTTCCCGCAGGCAAAAATAGTCGTGTCCGGCGGCAACGGTTCGCTTTTCCTCGACGGCGAGGGCGACGCCGACACCGCACCCCGGCTGCTCGGAGCGCTCGGCGTTTCGGCCGATCGCCTGATCCTCGAGGACAAATCGCGCAACACTTACGAGAACGCGGTGTTCTCGCGAAAGCTTGTCGAGCCGAAACCGGGGGAGACCTGGCTGCTGGTCACTTCGGCTTTCCATATGCCGCGCGCCAAGGCACTGTTCGACAAGGCGGGTTTTCCGACCGTTCCTTGGCCGGTCGACTATCGCACCTCGGGCAAGGAAGGCATCGGCTTCTACCGCGACAACCCCGTCGATTCGGTGCAGGCGACCACAATTGCGGTCCGCGAATGGATCGGGCTTTTTGCGTACCGGCTCTCCGGCAAGATCGATCAGTTCTTCCCCGGACCGGGCGGCTGACCGATGACGGCTTGCCGGGCCGCGGAGAAGAACTGGCGGCGCACCAGCACCGCCAGAAGCACCAGCGTCGACACCACGAATACCATCGGATCGACGAACCAGCCGAGATAGCCGATCGAGAAAAAGACGGCGCGCAGGCCGGAGTTAAAGTGCTTGCCGGCGAGCACGTTCATCCGCGTCGCCCGCCAGACCGCCGTTTCGCTGACCGGGTTGCGGGAAGCCGGGCCATGCGGGGTTGGCACCGCGCCGATCAGGATCGAGCAGTAATTGAACAGCCGGTAGGCCCAACCGAATTTGAAGAAGGCGAAGGCCAGGATCAGCACCAGGCCGAACACCTTGGTCTGGAAGGCTTCGCGCGACGAAGCCGTGCCGAACGGCAAGTCGGCCAGAACCTGAAGCACGCGGTCGGAAGCGCCGAGCAGGGCAAAGCAGCCGCCGAGCGCGATCAGGGAAGAGGAAGCAAAGAAGGCGGTGCCTTGCTGCAGGCCGCCCATGATGGCGGTGTCGACGATGCGGATTTCGCGTTCAGCCATGTTGCGCATCCAGGCCTCGCGCTGGGCGTTCATTGCGGTCGTCAGGGAGACGCGGCTGACCAGCTTGCCGTCGGAGGCGAGCGTATGCAGCACCCAGACGACCAGGAAGAAGGTCAAAGCCGCCAGATCTGCCGCTGAAAGGTGGAGTGAGTCGCCCATGCGTTCTTGTAACACAGGCCGAGCCGGTGCTTCGACGGGCGCCAAAGCTGTCGACCGGGCGATGTCGCTGACGGAGCAAACAAGGTCGGCAGCCGCCGAGCCGCGACATGCAAAACAGCGGAAACATCGCGGGAATTCCTATATGTAAGTTTGAGCGACCCTCAGGAGACAGCGGCCCCGTGTTCCTTTCGGTTTTCGACCTGTTCAAGATCGGCATCGGCCCATCGAGCTCGCACACGATGGGGCCGATGACGGCCGCGCGCCGGTTCCTAGACGAGATCCTGGCCGGCGACTGGCCTCGTCCCGCAGGCGTGAAGGTCGATCGCATCGGCGCCAGCCTGCATGGCTCGCTCGCCTACACCGGCATCGGCCACGGCTCGGACCGCGCCGTCATCCTCGGCCTGGCCGGCCAGACGCCGCAGACGGTGGATCCGGACGAGGCGGATAGCATCGTCGCCCGCATCGGCGCGGAGAAGCGCATTTCGCCACCCGGGCATCCTGCCTATCGCTTCGACCCGGCCAAGGACCTTGTGCTCGACCGCAAGACGCCCCTGACCGGCCACGCCAACGGCATGGCCTTCTATGCCTATGACGCATCCGACCGGCTGCTGCTCAAGCGCATCTATTATTCGATCGGTGGCGGCTTCGTGGTTTCCGAGGAAGAGCTGCAGCGCATGAAGGCGAAGGAGTCGGTGACGACCGAAGGCAAGAAGGTTCCGTATCCGTTCAAGAATGCCGTCGAGATGCTGGCGATGGCGGCAAAGAGCGGGCTTTCGATCGCCGAGATGAAGCGCGCCAACGAGGAGACGCACCTGTCGCGCGAGGAGCTCGATGCGGGCTTGGACGCGATCTGGAGCGCGATGAAAGGCTGTATCGACCGCGGGCTGTCGCAGGACGGCATCATGCCAGGCGGGCTGAAGGTGCGCCGCCGCGCGCGACAACTCCACGACAAGCTGCAGGAACAGTGGCAGCAGAACCGGCCCAATCCCTTGCTCGCCAATGACTGGCTGTCGATCTACGCCATGGCGGTCAACGAGGAGAACGCCGCCGGCGGTCGCGTCGTGACGGCGCCAACCAATGGGGCTGCCGGTACCTTGCCGGCCGTGCTGCGCTACTGGCTGCATTTCCATCCCGAGGCAGACCAGCCAAGCATCCGTGACTTCCTGCTGACGGCCGCCGCTGTTGGCGGCATCATCAAATCGAACGCCTCGATCTCGGGCGCCGAGGTCGGCTGCCAGGGCGAGGTGGGTTCCGCTTCGGCCATGGCCGCCGCCGGCCTGTGCGCGGTCATGGGCGGCACGCCCGAGCAGGTGGAGAACGCCGCCGAGATCGCGCTCGAGCATCACCTTGGCATGACCTGCGATCCTGTCGGCGGCCTGGTGCAGGTGCCCTGCATCGAGCGCAATGCGCTGGGCGCGGTGAAGGCGGTGACGGCCGCCTCGCTCGCGATCAAGGGTGACGGCACGCATTTCGTGCCGCTCGATGCCGCGATCGAGACCATGCGCCAGACCGGCCTCGACATGAACGAGAAGTACAAGGAAACCAGCCTCGGCGGACTGGCGGTCAACGTCGTCGAGTGCTGATAGAACGCTGCTCTGGCCTTGTTCCTGGCCCTGGGAGCCGAGGTGAGCGAACGCGAAGGATCGCGTGTCGGTGTTTTCCTGTTCGGCGAGATTCGCGTTTTTCATCGGCCCCATCCAACGCCGGATACAGACAAAGGCGCGGTTGCCAGCATCACAAAATGGGCGGAAAGCCATGGAGTTAGACCATGAAGAACATCATTGAGATCGATGGTCATAAGGCCACCGTCGCCTTCGATCCAGAAATCGGAATGCTGAGAGGAGAGTTTCTTGGACTTACCGGCGGCGCCGATTTCTATGCACAGAACGTCGAGCAACTCTATCTCGAAGGAGCGAAGTCTCTGAAGATTTTCCTCGCTATGTGCGCAGAGAAGGGCAATGAGCCGTTCCGAGAATTCTCCGGACGGTTCAATGTCCGGCTTGATCCAAGTTTGCATGAAGCCGCCGTGACGGCCGCGGCAGCCGAGGACAAGAGCCTCAACGAATGGGTGGCTCAAGCGATTGAGACGGCAGCGCAGACCTCCTGAACCGTCAGTCTCTTGCCTGTGCAAAACTCCCCAGGGCGTTGAACCCTCGTCATGCCGTCGCTAGATTGCGGCCATGCTCAATCTCCTAAAACTGTGCGTCGGCTGCGACAGCGTCGAGGATCTCGAAGAGTGGATCGAGTTCCGCCTCGACGAGCGGCGTCGCGCCGGTGAACCGGCCGAGCACTGGCATACCACCCGCATGGTGCCGACGCGCGGCGGCGAGATCACCGATGGCGGCTCGCTCTATTGGGTGATCAAGGGCAGCGTCCAGTGCCGGCAGCTGATCACCGAGATACGGCCCTTCACCGACGGCGAGGGCATCGGCCGCTGTCATCTTATGCTCGATCCGAATGTGGTGCGCACCGACTGGCAGCCGCGCCGCGCCTTCCAGGGCTGGCGCTATCTGAAGCCTGCCGATGCGCCGGCCGATCTCGGCAAGGGCAAGGCAGCACTGGCCGAAATGCCGCCGAAACTCAGGCTGGAACTCGCCGAACTCGGCCTCTTGTAGCGCGGCTTCGCGTCTCGGCCGCGGCGCTGGCCCTTCGGATCGCCCGATGTGGGACTTGCAAGCGCCGGACCTTGGTCCCATCCTATTTCTTATGCTTAGTCATCCGTATGGCGGCGCAAACCGATGGGCGTGATCCTCGCTTTGGCAGCGGTGCTTGTGGTGCTTTTGGGCGCCGCGATGCTTTTTGTGCGCGCGGATCCGGCAAGGATGGCGGATAGCCTCAGGTCGTTTGGACCGACCTTGCTGGGCCTGGTTGGCGCGCCGATGCTGATCTTCGGCCGCAGCCTTATCGGCGGACTGCTTTTGCTCGCGGCACTGGCCTGGGTCGGCTGGATACGCACGAGGCGGCCTCCGGCGCGCGCGGCCGCATCCAAGCACTCGACGGTGCGCACCGCCGCGCTCGAAATGGACCTCGATCACGATAGCGGCAGGCTCGAGGGTCTTGTCCTGGCCGGACGTTATGAGGGCAAGATGCTGGGTGCCATGGGGCTGACGGACCTGCGCCGGCTTCATGGCGAGCTCAGTCCCGATCCGGAGAGCCGCCAGCTTTTAGAGACGTATCTTGACGGCCGTTTTCCCGTCTGGCGCAAGGACGCGCAGCCGCACGGTGGCGAAGGGCTGAGTGTTGCGCCAGGTACGGGCGCCATGACTAAGGAGGAGGCCTACAAGGTCCTTGGTCTTGAAGCGGGGGCTGCCGCGGCGGATATCCGCGAGGCGCACCGCCGCCTGATGCAGCGCCTGAACGCCGATGTCGGCGGCACGTCTGTCCTGGCGGCGCGGATCAATGAAGCCAAGGACGTCTTGCTCTCCAATCACGATTAGTCTCCTTCGACGCAGGTACCTTCCGGGAGATTTCAAGAACCGCCTATTGCTCGACGGCGTAACACGAGATTTTCTTGCGCTTCAGGGCATCGCACGCCTTCCAGGCGGCGTCCTTCGAGCCGAAGCCGCCGAAGCGGGCGCGGTAGTAGGTGGTGCCGTCCTTGTCGAAGGCGACGGTGAAGCCCGATGCCTCCGCCAGAACCCTCGGCGCCTGCTTGCTCGCCTTGTCGAGCAGCGCCTGGGCTCCCGTTTTCGTCGGCGAAGAGGCAACCTGAACCACCCAGCCGGACGGCACCGATGACGTCTTGACCGGATCGATCGCCGGGGCGGCGGGCGCGGGTTCGGCATAGGCGGTGACGACCTGAGGCGAGGTCTCCTCGGATTTGGGAGCTGCCGCCATGGCGGCCACGGCAACCGTCTTCACCTTCCTGACCTGGATCACAGGCTGGGTCGCTTCGGCGACCTGCCGGGTGTCGTCCTGCGTGTCATCGGCTGAGGCAACGGCAGTGTCATCAGTTGCCGGCTTGGCATCCGGTGTCGGCGCGTCATGCTTGGGTAAAAAGACCTTGGCCAACGTCTTGATCGGATTGTCGCCGCCCTTGGCAATGAGATCGCCGCCGCCACGCGTCGAGGCGCGCGGCAGATAGGTGTTGATCAGCGCGGCCATCTGGTTGTCGCGGCCGCGGCCGGAGGCACCGCCCATCACCACCGCAACCAGGCGGCGGTCGCCATCGGCGACGGAGGAAACCAGGTTGAAGCCCGAAGCACGGGTGTAGCCGGTCTTGATGCCGTCGACGCCTTTGATGCGGCCAAGCAGCCGGTTGTGGCCGTTGATGCGCTGGCGCCCGTAGAGGAAGGAGCGCTGCGAGAAATAGCCGTAATATTGCGGGTAATGCTCGCGGAGCGCGATGCCCAGCATCGCCATGTCGTGAGCCGTGGTGAACTGGCCAGGGTCGGGCAGGCCGTTGGCATTGCGGAAGACGGTACCGTTCATGCCGAGCTGGTGCGCCTTTGCCGTCATCATGCGGGCGAAATTGTCTTCGCTGCCGCCGAGCAGCTCGCCAAGCGCGGTGGCCGAGTCATTGGCCGACTTCGTCACCATGGACAGGATCGCGGTCTCGACCGGAACCGAGCCACCGGGGCGCACGCCAAGCTTGGTCGGCGGCTGGGCCGCAGCATGTGCCGAGTACTGTACCGGTGTGTTCTTGCCGATCCTGCCCTTCGCCAGCGCCTCGAAGGTGAGGTAGAGCGTCATCATCTTGGTCAACGAAGCCGGATAGCGCCGGCCGTTGGCGTCGGCCGAATAGAGCACCTTGCCGGTCTTGGCATCGACGACTATCGCCGCGGACTTTGCGGCAAGAGCCGACGCGACGTCGGCGGCGACAATCGTCACCGCAAGCGCGGCGATCGCGATTGCCTTGAAGGCGAATGAAGATTTGGAGACGAAGCCCGACAACGCCTGACGCACCGTTACTTACCCTGAATTTTCGTTGCCCCGGAGGCGGCTATGGGAGTGCCTTCCTCGCTTCCGGCCAAGCTATCGCGCCCAGCGTTACCAATCCGTTTATGGTAACCGCCGCGTTCACCATTTTTCGGCAAATCGAGCTTTTCTTTAATCGAATTTTACCGGCCGCCGGCGCTGGAGCCCCTGTATGCCAAGGGATTCTTGACTTTTGTGCATCGCACAATATATTGAGGTGCATTGCACAAGGGCGCCCGGGGCCAAAAGGGCGTTTCAACCAAAGGGAAGTATGAAATGACCCAGACCTATGAGGACTTCGCGAAATACGGCAAGGAGTTTGCGGATACCGGGCTGAAGAGCTTTGCCTCGCTCACCAAGGGTGCGCAGGCGATCGCCACCGAGGCCGGCGAGTACAGCAAGAAGAGCTTCGAGGCCGGCAACGCCGCCTTCGAGAAGCTGTTCGCGGCCAAGTCGATCGAGAAGGCCATCGAGATCCAGACCGATTACGCCAAGCAGAGCTATGAGAGCTTCGTGGCCGAGGCCAGCAAGATCGGCAATCTCTATGCCGAGCTCGCCAAGGAAGCCTACAAGCCGTTCGAATCGGTGGTCGCCAAGGCGAAGTAATTTCGCCGATCACACCCGATACGGCCAGCCGGCCAATCGAAAGGACCCGGTCGCGCGAGCGCGGCCGGGTTTTTTCATGCCCGGCCGCAACCCTATGCGCGTTGCGGCATTCACGATTGAGAAATTCGCTGAGGTTTGCCCACCTAGCCATATTGTCAGCTAAACAGAAGGGCTTAAAATCGTTCATCGAGCACCTACATGTGGAACTCGCATGAGGATTCGAAGAGGCAGAACTAAGTGACGATTGGCTCCACTGCCACGGCACCCGTGGTGCGAATGCAAAATGACGGCGATCGCAACGATCCCGGTCGCGGCACTGCCGTTATCACGCGCACCAAAACCAAGACCAAGAAGCCCAGCCTTTACAGGGTCCTCATCCTTAACGACGACTACACTCCCATGGAGTTCGTGGTTCACGTCCTGGAACGCTTTTTCCAGAAGGACCGCGAGGCCGCCACACGCATCATGCTGCATGTTCACAATCATGGAGTGGGCGAGTGCGGGGTCTATACATTCGAGGTGGCCGAGACCAAAGTGTCTCAGGTCATGGATTTCGCCCGACAGAATCAGCATCCGCTGCAATGCGTGATGGAGAAGAAGTGAGGTAACATGCCGGCTTTCTCCCAAGGCCTGGAAAAGGCGCTACATCAGGCGCTGACATTCGCCAACGAGCGGCATCATGAGTATGCGACGCTCGAACACCTGCTGCTCGCCCTGATCGACGACACCGAGGCTGCCGCCGTCATGCGCGCCTGCAACGTCGATCTCGACGAGCTCAAGCACACGGTTCTCACCTATATCGACACCGAACTCGACAATCTCGTCACCGGTTACGACGAGGATTCGAAGCCGACGGCAGGCTTCCAGCGCGTGATCCAGCGCGCCGTGATCCATGTGCAGTCGTCCGGCCGTGAGGAAGTGTCAGGCGCCAATGTGCTCGTCGCCATCTTCGCCGAGCGCGAGAGCCATGCCGCCTATTTCCTGCAGGAACAGCAGATGACCCGCTATGACGCGGTCAACTACATCTCGCATGGCATCGCCAAGCGCCCGGGCGCTTCGGAGTCGCGCACGCCGCGCGGCGCCGAGGACGAGCAGGGCGGCCAGAACGGCGCCGAGCCGCAGGAGGAAAACGGCAAGAAGAAGCAGCAGGACGCGCTGACCGCCTACTGCGTCAACCTCAACAACAAGGCGCGGGCCGGCAAGATCGATCCGCTGATCGGCCGCGACAGCGAGATCAACCGCACCATCCAGGTGCTGTGCCGCCGTTCCAAGAACAATCCGCTCTATGTCGGAGACCCGGGCGTCGGCAAGACGGCGATCGCCGAAGGTCTCGCCAAGCGCATCGTCGAAGGCGATGTGCCGGAAGTGCTGCAGGACGCCACCATCTTCGCGCTCGACATGGGCACGCTTTTGGCCGGCACCCGCTATCGCGGTGACTTCGAGGAGCGGCTGAAGCAGGTCGTCAAGGAGCTCGAGGACTATCCGGGCGCGGTGCTGTTCATCGACGAGATCCACACCGTGATCGGGGCGGGCGCCACCTCGGGCGGCGCGATGGATGCATCGAACCTTCTGAAGCCGGCGCTTTCGTCCGGCGCCATCCGCTGCATCGGCTCGACCACCTACAAGGAATTCCGCCAGTTCTTCGAGAAGGACCGCGCTCTGGTGCGGCGCTTCCAGAAGATCGACGTCAACGAGCCGACCATCGAGGACGCCATCGAGATCATGAAGGGCCTGAAGCCCTATTTCGAGGAGTTCCACAAGGTCCGCTACACGAGCGAGGCCATCAAGGCCTCGGTCGAGCTGTCGGCGCGCTACATCAATGACCGCAAGCTGCCGGACAAGGCGATCGACGTGATCGACGAGACCGGCGCTTCGCAGATGCTGGTGCCGGAAGCCAAGCGCAAGAAGACGATCGGCATCAAGGAGATCGAGGCGACGATCGCCACCATGGCGCGCATCCCGCCGAAGACGGTCTCGGCCGACGATGAGAAGGTGCTGCAGGGGCTCGATATCGAGTTGAAGCGTGTCGTCTACGGCCAGGACACGGCCATCACCGCACTGACCTCGGCGATCAAGCTGGCGCGCGCCGGCCTGCGCGAACCGGAAAAGCCGATCGGCTCCTACCTGTTCTCAGGCCCGACCGGCGTCGGCAAGACGGAAGTGGCCAAGCAGCTTGCCGCCTCGCTCGGCGTCGAGCTGATCCGCTTCGACATGTCGGAATACATGGAACGCCACACCGTCTCGCGGCTGATCGGCGCGCCTCCCGGTTATGTCGGCTTCGACCAGGGCGGCCTCCTGACCGACGGCGTAGACCAGCATCCGCATTGCGTGCTGTTGCTGGACGAAGTCGAAAAGGCGCATCCGGACCTGTTCAACATCCTGTTGCAGGTGATGGACCACGGCAAGCTGACCGATCACAACGGCAAGCAGATCGACTTCCGCAATGTGATCCTGATCATGACCACCAATGCGGGCGCATCGGACGCGCAGCGCGCGGCGATCGGCTTCGGTTCGACCAAGCGCGAAGGCGATGATGTCGAGGCGATCAACCGGCTGTTCACGCCGGAATTCCGCAATCGTCTGGACGCGATCATCCCGTTCGGCTCGCTGCCGGTGCCGGTTATCCACCAGGTGGTGCAGAAGTTCGTCATGCAGCTGGAAGCACAGCTCTCCGAGCGTGGCGTCACCTTCGACCTGTCGCCGGACGCGATCGCCTGGCTGGCCGACAAGGGCTATGACGAGCGCATGGGCGCGCGTCCGCTGGGCCGGATCATCCAGGAGCACATCAAGAAGCCGCTGGCTGACGAAGTGCTGTTCGGCAAGCTCAAGAAGGGCGGCACCGTTCGCGTCACCGTCGAGAAGAAGGAAACCGGCGAGTCCGGCCTGAAGCTCGAGTCGCTCGCCGACGAGTCGCCCGTGCAGCCGAAGAAGGAAGAACCGGAAGACGCGCCGAAGCCGAAAAAGATGGTCGCCAAGACGGTCGGCAAAAAGCCGGCGGCCAAGAAGGCCGTGGCGCAGAAGCCGGATCCGAAGGGCAAGGACGGCAACAAGCGCAGCCTGGTGCCGCAACTGCCGCGCAAGAGCTGACAGGCGCTCTCGATTGAAATGCAAAAAGAGCCCCGGCGACGGGGCTCTTTTCTTTGGAGCGGTCAGCGCGCAGGAACCGGGTCGAAGGCCGCGTCAGCTACCAAGCGCTGCCCGGATTTTGCCGGCGTTTTCGGCCAGCACTTCCGGCTTCTCCATCTGACCGGAATGCGGCTTCAACGGCACGCCCTCGAAGCGCGGCACGACGTGGACGTGGAGATGATAGACGGTCTGCCCGGAGGCCGGCTCGTTAAACTGCATCAAGGTGACGCCGTCGGCATTGAAGGCCTTTTTCACTGCCACCGCCACTTTCTGAACCACGGCAAACAACGGACCGAACGTCGCCGGATCGGCGTCGAGAATGTTGCGCGACGGCGCCTTGGGCACCACAAGCGTGTGGCCTATGCCTTGTGGCATAACATCCATGAAGGCGACGACCGCGTCGTCCTCATAGACGCGGTGCGATGGAATCTCGCCGCGCAGGATCTTCGCGAAGATGTTGCCGGGATCATAGGCTTGGGTCATGGCGGGGGCGCTCCCAATTGCATTCGCCGTCCGGTGTAGCGAAGCAGCCGATGGGCGGCAAGGCGACTGGACGATCTGCCGGCGAGGCGCGTTGGCGTCAGCCGCCTTTTCGCTGTCGGAATTTTATTCGTGAAGATCCTTGCGGAAGGGCGTGTGCTCTTCGAGATATTCGCCCATGCGCTCGACCTCGCGCCGCTCGCGCCTGAGATAGTCGGCGACGGCATTGCGCAAGCCGGGATGCGAAATGTAGTGCGCCGAATGCATGGTCACCGGCCGGTAGCCGCGCGCCAGCTTGTGCTCGCCCTGCGCGCCGGCCTCCACCACCTTCAGCCCGCGCTCGATGGCGAAGTCGATGGCCTGGTGGTAGCAGACCTCGAAATGCAGGAAGGGGTGGTCCTCGATACAGCCCCAGTTGCGCCCGTAGAGCGCGTCGGAGCCGATAAAGTTGATGGCGCCGGCAATGTAGCGCCCGTTACGCTTTGCCATGACGAGCAGGATGTCGTCGGCCATGCGCTCGCCGATCAGCGAGAAGAACTGCCGATTGAGATAGGGCCGGCCCCATTTGCGGCCGCCGGTATCCATGTAGAAGGCGAAGAAATCGTCCCAAGCGCGTTCGGTGATGTCCTTGCCGGTCAGCCAGTCGATGCTGATGCCGTCGGCCAGCGCCTCGCGGCGCTCCTTCTTCATGGCCTTGCGCTTGCGCGAAGCAAGCGTGGCGAGGAAATCATCGTAGCTGGAAAAGCCTTCGTTGAAGAAATGGAACTGCTGGTCGGTGCGATGCAGGAACCCTGCTGCCTCCAGTGTCGCAGCATCGGGCTCGTTGGCGAAGGTGACATGCGCGGAGGAGACACCGAGCTTGTCGGTCACGAGTTTCAACCCCTCCGCCAAACCGGCCTTCACTGCGCCCGCGTCCTCGCCCTTGCCGACCAGCAGGCGAGGGCCGGTCACCGGTGTGAACGGCACCGAGCATTGCAGCTTGGGGTAATAGCGGCCGCCGGCGCGCTCGAAAGCGTCGGACCAGCCATGGTCGAAGACATATTCGCCCTGGCTGTGCGATTTGAGGTAACAAGGGACGGCGCCAAGAAGCCTGCCTTGCGCGGTTTCAAGTCTCAGATGATGGCCCTGCCAGCCGGTGCGGCGGACGGCGCAGCCCGACTCTTCCATGGCGCTTAGAAAAGCGAATGAAACCAGAGGGTTGTAGCCGTTTTCTTTGTCGCCGCACGTGGTTCCGGCAAAGCCGTTCCATTCCTCGCAGGTGAATGCGCCGATACCCGCCGCGATGCGGATCGAATAATCCGCGTTCGCTGCCTGTCCATCGTCGTCGTCGCCCTGATCCATGGGGCTTATTTAAGCTTCGTCCGAGCCGCTACAAGTCACGTTTGAGGCACTGTCTCAGAGCATGATGCCGAAAAGTGTGAAGCGGTTTTCGGGCGACATCATGCTCTCTCTGTAGATTAATTTAGAGGCGGATCAGATTTCAGGTCGTCTCGACCTGAAATCATCCGGCTCTAGGCGACCTTGACCAAATCGGGCTCGAAACCCTCGAAGGTCATCTGGTCGGCATATTTGAAGGTGAGGTCGACCGCGGGCTGGTCATGCACGGTCCAGGTGATGACAGGCATTTTGAGCTTCTCGCGCACGAAGCTGACGAACGGGTTCGGCAGGTCGCCGGCGGCGTAGGAGGTAAAGGCGAGGTCATGCGCGAGCATGGCGAAGTGTGCCTCGATCAGCTGGTTCTCGGTGCCATAGGCGGTCAACCCGCCGGGGATGCCTGGCGCGTCCTCGGCGAAATCGCGGATCAGCCAGTGGTCGAACGACATGATCGCCACCTTGCCCTCATAGTGCTTGAGCAGCCGGCCGACGCTGGCCACCAGGCCCGCATCATGTCCGGGAACGCCTTTGAGCTCGACCACCAGCGGTACGCGGCCGTCGATCAGGTCGAGCGCTTCCTTGAGCGTCGGCACATGGTCTTTGGTGCCGCCGATCTTGAGCGTCGCCAGCTCGGCCGCGGTGCGTTGCCAGACAAACCCGTCATGGCCGGTCAGCCGTTTCAGATCGCCATCATGGATGATGACCGGGATGCCGTCGGACGAGATATGCACGTCGCATTCGATGGCGTAGCCGCGCTCGGCCGCCGCGGCGAAAGCCGACAGCGTGTTTTCCCAGCGCGTCTTGTTCATGTCGTGGAAGCCGCGATGCGCGACAGGCTGGGCAATCAGCCAGGACAGGTCGGTCATCTTAAGCCTCACTCGACTTCGAAGATCGCTTCGATCTCGACCGCGGCATTGAGCGGCAGCGAGGCTGCGCCGACGGCGGAGCGGGCGTGCTTGCCGCGCTCGCCGAGTGCCGCGACCAGGAAGTCGGAGGCGCCGTTGGCGACAAGATGCTGCTCGACGAAGTCAGGCGCGGAGGCGACGAAGACGGTGATCTTGACCAGGCGGCGGATCTTTTCGAGATCGCCCAGTGCGGCCTTGGCCTGCGCCAGGATGTTGATGGCGCAGAATTTAGCGCCTTCCTTGCCGGCAGCGGTATCGAGGTCGCGGCCGAGCAGCCCGCTTGCCTGCAGCTTGCCGTCTTTCAGCGGCAACTGGCCGGCGGTGAGCAGCATGTTGCCGGTGCGGCAATAGGGCACGTAGTTGGCGGCAGGCGCGGCGGCGGCCGGAATGGCGACGCCAAGATCGCTTAGCCGCTTTTCGATTGTTTCGCTCATTGCTTTTCCCTATTGCTGGAAGACGCCGCGTTGGCCGGGCCGAAATTGCTATTTTTGCCTCGCTTCCGCCACGACTTTTTTTAAGCTGGACCATCTTTCCCTGCGGTCTGCCCCCTGGCCGCGACGATCGGAGCAACGCATGCGCGCAACGCGCCTTTTTCTCGCCGCCGCCTGTCTTTCGGCGGCGTTCCCTATGGCGCCGGCCTTTGCGGTGCCCGCGCTGCAGGCACACCGCGCCGTCTACGATCTCACGCTCAACAAGGCCTCCGACCGTTCGGGCATTACCGGCATCACCGGCCGCATGGTTTATGAGTTCAATGGCTCGGCCTGTGAAGGTTACACGGTCAAGTTCCGCTTCGTCACCCAGATCGTCACCAACGACAACACCAGGCTGACAGACCAGCAGACGACGACTTTCGAGGACGCCGAAGGCAAGACCTTTTCCTTCGTGACGAAATCCTTTGTCGACCAGAACCTCGACAAGGAGGTGAGGGGCATGGCCACCAGGGAACCGAAGGGCCTCAAGGTCGATATCGACAAACCCGAGAAGAGCAGCCTCGAGCTTGCGGCCACGCAGTTCCCGACCCAGCATCTGGTCGAGCTGATCGGCAAGGCCGAGAAGGGCGAGAATTTCTACCAGACCAATTTGTTCGACGGCTCCGAGGACGCCAACAAGGTGATGACCACCACTGTCATCGTCGGCAAGAAGGCGGATTCACAAAAGACGGATCCGGAAGCGCCGGCGCTGGCCAAGCTCGCCTCGGACAAATACTGGCCGGTCGACATCGCCTATTTCGACGATACCGGCAAAAGCGGCGAGGAGGTGCCGGAATACCGGATCAGCTTCAAGCTGCACGAGAACGGCATCACCCGCGACCTCGTCATGGACTATGGCGACTTCTCGATGACCGGCAAGCTGGTGAACCTGTCGCTGTTCGACCAGACCAAGCCTTGCCCGGCTTCGAAATAGCGACGCTCCGACGACAACCGGACCGGCTTGCAGGCTTGTCTTCCAGACGCCATGTGTGAGGCTTACCAAGTGCGGCGAGCCTGATGGCGGTCTATGTCGATGCGGCGATCTGGAAATGGGCCGGCCACCGCTGGTGCCATCTGCTCGCCGACAATACCGACGAACTCCATCGTTTTGCAGCCGAGCTAGGCCTTAAGCGCTCGTCCTATCAAGGACCGCCCAAGACATCGGCGCCGCACTACGATATCACCGGCTTCGAGCGCGACCGCGCGGTCAGGCTTGGCGCGATCGAATGCAGCCGCGAGGAAATCGTCGCTGTCTTCCGCCGTGTCAGGGTGCCGAACGGCAAGGCAAAACGCTGACCAAGTTTTGATGCATGTCGTTGTCAGAACCGCGGCACATTTCTGGGCGACATGCATTAGTTGCGCGGATCGCCGCAGGTGAGGGCGTTTTCCGGCACCCGGCTTGCGTTTATAAGACTTCCCCTCTATATGCGCGCTCATTCCACACACGGACTTTGGTGTCTGCCCGGGAGAAATCCGGCTGAAACCTCCGGTGGCACAAGGACATCCCGTCCGAAATGCCTGTGTCCGTGGAGGCCAACCGGAAAGGAACTAAAGAATGGCTTTGCCAGATTACAGCATGCGCCAGCTTTTGGAAGCTGGTGTTCACTTCGGCCACCAGACCCACCGCTGGAACCCGAAGATGGCGCCTTACATCTACGGCGCCCGCAACAACATCCACATCATCGACCTGTCGCAGACGGTGCCGCTGTTGCACCAGGCTCTGAAGCAGGTGTCCGACACCGTTGCCAAGGGCGGCCGCGTGCTGTTCGTCGGCACCAAGCGCCAGGCGTCCGACATCGTTGCCGACGCCGCGCAGCGTTCGGCTCAGTACTATGTCAACTCGCGTTGGCTGGGCGGCATGCTCACCAACTGGAAGACGATCTCGAATTCGATCCAGCGCCTGCGCAAGCTCGACGAGACGCTCGCCGGCGAGGCCCAGGGCCTCACCAAGAAAGAGCGCCTGAATCTCGACCGCGAACGCGAGAAGCTCAACAAGGCGCTGGGCGGCATCAAGGACATGGGCTCGACGCCGGACCTGATGTTCGTCATCGACACCAACAAGGAAGCGATCGCCATCCTCGAGGCCAAGCGCCTCGGCATTCCGGTCGTGGCCATCATCGATTCGAACTGCGATCCGGACAAGATCGACTTCCCGATCCCCGGCAATGATGACGCGGCTCGCGCCATCCAGCTCTATTGCGATCTGATCGCCAAGGCCGCCATCGACGGCATCGCCCGTCAGCAGGGCGCGCTCGGCGTCGACATCGGCGCTTCGGCCGAGGCTCCTGTCGAGCCGGCGCTCGGCACCCCGGCAGCCGAAGCTCCGGAAGCTTAATTAAAGAAGGCCGGATCCCGGCCTTCATCTTTCCAATAAATTGGCGCGCTAAAGCGCTTTTGCCGAGCGCATCATCGAGTCCCGATGGTGCGTCGGCGCATTTGAAACAAAGAGGCGACAATGAGCATTTCGGCTGCACAGGTCAAAGAACTCCGCGACTTGACCGGCGCGGGCATGATGGACTGCAAGGCGGCGTTGAACGAAACCAACGGCGATATGGAAGCGGCCGTCGACTGGCTGCGCAAGAAGGGCATCTCGAAGGCCGACAAGAAGGCCGGGCGCACTGCGGCCGAAGGCCTCATCGGCGTCGACGCCGGCGTGCGTGAGGCCGCCATTGTCGAGGTCAATTCCGAGACCGACTTCGTCGCCCGCAACTCGGCCTTCCAGGAAATCGTCGCCAACGTCGCCAAGGTTGCGCTCGCCTACGGCACGACCGAAGCGGTGGCCGCCGCCAAGTACCCGGGTTCCGACAAGTCGGTCACCGACACCATCAAGGATGCGGTCGGCACGATTGGCGAGAACATGGGCTTCCGCCGTTCGGCCAAGCTCACCGTGCCGCATGGCGTGGTGGCCACCTATGTCCACAACGCGGTTGCCGATGGCCTCGGCAAGCTCGGCGTGCTGGTCGCGATCGAGACCACGGGCAATGAGCATGCGGCCAACGCATTCGCACGTCAGGTTGCCATGCATGTCGCCGCCACCAGCCCGATGGCGTTGACGGCCGAAGAAGTCGACCCGGCCGCGGTCGAGCGCGAGAAGGCGATCTTCGCTGACCAGGCGCGCCAGACCGGCAAGCCGGAAGCGATCATCGAGAAGATGGTCGAGGGCCGCCTGCGCAAGTTCTATGAAGAGGTCGTCCTTTTGAAGCAGGCCTTCGTGCTCAATCCCGACATCACCGTCGAGAAGGCGCTGAAGGATGCGGAGAAGGAGATCGGCGCTCCGGCCAAGATCACCGCTTACCTGCGCTTCGCGCTCGGCGAAGGTATCGAGAAGGAAACGACCGACTTCGCGGCGGAAGTCGCGGCCGCGGTGAAGAAATAGCTCTGATCCAAGGGGAACGCCCAGCGTCTCCCTTAAGGTGAAGAGCTTACGAGCTCAGGCAACTCGGCCGGGTGTCCGCATGGATGCCCGGCCGATTTCTTGTGCGGTGTCGATAAAGGCCCTGAGCTTCGGCGCCGTTCCCGCATTCCTATTTCGGTTCCGAGATCCAGGTCCGGGTGACCGGCGGCGCCGTGACCGGCGACAAGCCGGCCGGTTATTCGCCTGCGGTCATGATCGAAGGCGAGGCGATCAGCATCTCGAGTAAACTGATCAAAAGACGGCAACTGATCAAAAGGCGGCAACTGACCGAAAAAGCCTGGAATTTTGCACGAGGGCGCGGCGTGACATCGCCGCGCCCTTCGTGTATCGGGTCACCCGTCATGACAGCATCGCCGGATGAAACGGGGGCGGTTTTGCCTCCAAAATTGCCGCGCCGAGATATTCGAGGACCCAGATGACGGTGAAGCCCCTCTATCGACGTGTCGTGCTGAAGGCTTCCGGCGAAGCGTTGATGGGCGAGCAGCATTTCGGCATCGACGTCTCGGTGGTCGACCGCATCGCAGCCGACATTGCCGAGGCGCGCGCGCTGGGCGTCGAAGTCGGCGTCGTCATCGGCGGCGGCAACATCTTTCGCGGCGTCGCCGTGGCCTCGAAGGGAGGCGACCGCGTCACCGGCGATCACATGGGCATGCTCGCCACCGTCATCAACTCGCTGGCGCTGCGCACGTCGCTGAACAAGATCGGGGTCGACGCCGTCGTGCTTTCGGCGATCGCCATGCCGGAGCTCTGCGAGAGCTTTTCCCAACGCCAGGCGACCGCCTACATGAACCAGGGCAAGGTGGTCATCTTCGCCGGCGGCACCGGCAATCCATTCTTCACCACCGATTCGGCCGCGGCCCTTCGCGCCGCGGAGATCGGCGCCGACGCGCTGTTCAAGGGCACACAGGTCGATGGGGTCTATTCGGCCGATCCAAAGAAGGACCCGAATGCGGTCCGCTTCGACCGCATCAGCCACGCAGAAGTCATCAAACGCGGGCTTGCGATCATGGATACGGCCGCGATTGCACTTGCGCGCGAAAACAACATTCCGATAATCGTCTATTCGATCCACGAAAAAGGTGGTTTCGGCGATATACTGAGGGGCGGCGGCCATTGCACGGTCGTCGCGGACAAGTAATCGGGGCCGGGATCCGTTAAACGACTGCGGAACCGCGGACAGGACGACCACACAAGCAGTGAACCCGGCGAACGGGTCGAGGAGATGATCATGAGTGGCGAGTACGAAGACCTCAAGCGACGCATGGACGGGGCGATCGCCGCCTTCAAGCACGATCTGGCTTCGCTTCGCACCGGCCGGGCCTCCAGCAACCTGCTCGATGCCATCCAGGTGCAGGCCTACGGCACGGCGATGCCGATCAACCAGGTCGCCAATGTGTCGGTGCCGGAGCCGCGGATGATTTCGGTTTCGGTCTGGGACAAGTCCATGGTCGGCGCGGTCGACCGCGCCATCCGCGAAGCCAATCTGGGCTTCAACCCGATCGTCGACGGCACCACGCTGAGGATTCCGCTGCCTGAGCTCAACGAGCAGCGCCGCAAGGAACTGGTCAAGATCTCGCATGGCTATGCCGAGAACGCCCGCGTCGCGGTCCGCCACGTCCGCCGCGACGGCATGGATTTCCTCAAGAAGGCGGAGAAGGACGGCACCATCAGCGAGGACGATCAGCGCAAGCGGTCCGACCAGGTTCAGAAGCTGACCGACGAGATGATCAGCACGATCGATCACCTGCTTTCCGATAAGGAAGCTGAAATCATGCAGGTTTAGGGTCGGGTTTTCCGGCTCGAAAGCGAGACTATGGCAACGCCCGCGCATGTCGCGATCATCATGGATGGAAACGGACGCTGGGCCAAGGCGCGAGGACTGCCGCGCCTTGCCGGCCACCGCGCGGGCGTCGAGGCCCTGCGCAAGACGGTCCGCGCGGCGCCTGAGCTCGGTATCTCCTATCTGACCGTCTACGCCTTTTCCTCGGAGAACTGGTCGCGGCCGAAAACCGAGGTCAGCGACCTTATGGGCCTGTTGAAGCTGTTCATCCGCCGCGATCTTGCCGAACTGCATCAGAGCGGCGTGCGGGTGAGGGTGATCGGCGACAGGCATGGGTTGCAGCCCGACATCAGGGGCCTGCTGCAGGAGGCCGAATCGCTGACCGCAGGCAATGAGGCGCTGACGCTGGTCATCGCCTTCAACTATGGCGGCCGCGACGAGATCGTGCGCACCGCCCGCAAGCTGGCGGATGCGGTCGTGCGCGGCGACATGGCCAGCGACGCGATCACGGCGGAAAGCTTTGCCGCGTCGCTCGACACCCAGGGCATCCCTGATCCCGAGCTGGTGATCCGGACCAGCGGCGAGCTCAGGCTGTCGAACTTCCTGTTGTGGCAGGCGGCCTATAGCGAGCTGGTCTTCCTGCCTTGCTACTGGCCGGATTTCAGCCGCGAGCACCTCTCCGACGCACTTCGCGATTTTGCCGGCCGCGAACGCCGATTCGGCGGGCTTGCCGCCCGCGACGTCGCGCTGTAGCGCCGGCGCCAATGAGCAATCTCCAGCAGCGCGTCATCTCGGCCATCGTGATGGCGGCCGTGACGCTTGCCGTGACCTGGCTTGGCGGGCTGCCGTTTCGCCTGTTCTGCGGGGCGATCACCGCGGTGATCTTTTACGAATGGACGCGCCTGTCGCGACCGGCAAGCGGCACGACGATCCCCCTTGCGCCGGAAATTATCGTGGGTGTCTTCATTGTCGCGCTGGCTGTCGGCCAGCCGGCCTTATGGCTGCTGCTGCTGATCACCCTGATCACCGCCATCTTTGCCATTGCCGCGCGCCTAAAAGGAGCGGCGCAATGGGAGGCTTCGGGGTTCCTCTACGCGTCCTTGTCCGGCTTCGCGCTCACCTTGTTGCGCGACGGCGACCATCCCGGCCTGATCGCCATCCTCTTCCTGTTCGCGGTGGTCTGGGCGACCGACATAGCCGCCTATTTCGTCGGCCGCGCGGTCGGCGGCCCGAAACTTGCTCCGTCGATCTCGCCCGGCAAGACGCAGAGCGGCGCGGCAGGCGGCGCCATCGGCGGCGTGGTCGCCGGATTGCTGCTGGCTGCCTTCGCCGGAGCCGGCAATCTCGTTCTGCTGGGTCTTGTCGCGCTGTTGCTCTCGGTCGTCTCGCAGATCGGCGACCTGTTCGAATCCTGGGTCAAGCGCCGGCACGGTGCCAAGGATTCGAGCAACCTCATTCCCGGCCATGGCGGCGTCATGGACAGGGTCGACGGGCTTGTCGCGGCAGCGTTCGCCCTGTACGTCATTGGTTGGATCACGGCGGGCGCCGAGCATCCGGCACTGGGGCTGTTTCCGAACTGAACGACGTAAGGCGAAAAATGGCGCGCGCCACGGATTCGCCCGGATTGATGCCACAGTCGCGGCGGAGTGTCGCGCGCGGGCGAATTTGAGGGCATGACTTGAACGACATCTTTCACGCGGTCTTCAGCACACGAGGCTTCGTCCTCGGCACGCTCGTGCCGTTTCTGTTCGTGCTGACGGTGGTCGTGTTCGTCCATGAGATGGGCCACTATCTCATCGGCCGCTGGTGCGGCATCGGCGTGAAGGCCTTTTCCATCGGCTTCGGCCCCGAGCTCTTCGGATTCAACGATCGCCGCGGCACGCGCTGGAAGCTTTGCGCCATTCCGCTTGGCGGCTACGTCAAGTTCGTCGGTGACATGAATGCGACGTCGAGCCAGCCGAGCGCCGAAGAGATCGAATCACTGACCGAGGCAGAGCGCCAGGTCGCCTTCCATACCCAGCCGATCTGGAAGCGCGCCGCTACTGTCGTTGCGGGGCCGCTGTTCAATTTCCTTTTGACGATTGCCGTGTTTGCAGTGCTGTTTTCGCTCTATGGCCGTCCGGTCCTGGAGCCGATGGTGGCCGAAGTCACCGCGGGCAGCCCTGCGGAAAAAGCCGGAATCCAGCCAGGCGACCGATTCGTCAAAGTCGACGGCAGCAAGGTGGAGACTTTCGCCGACGTGCAGCGGCTGGTTTCGGGCCGGGCAGGCGACGCCATCACCTTCACCATGCTGCGCGACGGCAAGGAAATCGCCGTCACGGCGACGCCGGAGCCCATGGAGCAGCAGGATGCGCTGGGCAACAAGGTCAAGGTCGCGGTTATCGGCGTCGTCAACAACGCCGAGCTCGGCCAGCCACGCCTGATCTCCTATACGCCGGCGGGCGCCGTGGTGGCGGCGGTCGAGGAAACCGGGCATGTGATCGAGCGCACCGGCCAGTTCCTGCAGCGCTTTGCGCTTGGACGCGAGGACAAATGCCAATTGGGCGGTCCGATCAAGATCGCGAAGATGTCGGGTCAGGCAGCCAAGCTCGGCTTCGAGTGGCTGGTCCAGCTTGTTGCATTTCTGTCAGTCGGAATAGGATTTCTCAATCTTCTGCCGATTCCCCCTCTCGACGGCGGCCACCTGTTGTTCTACGGCGTGGAGGCCATCATTAGGCGGCCCGTTTCGGAGCGAATGATGGAGATGGCCTATCGGACCGGGCTGTTCCTGGTGCTCGGCTTCATGGGCTTCGTTTTTTGGAATGATCTGTTTGGGTGCTGAAATCATGAAGAAATTTGGCTTCAGCCCCGGTCGCATTGAGATGCCGTTTACCATGCGTGGGGATATGCGTGACGCGAAAGCCACGCGGTACGGTTAAGTAAATACAAATTAACCGGGAGCCTTGCGTGTAGGGAAAATCCGGTTAATACGGTAAGGGAAAATACCGCACGTCCGGTTTTCTCGCCGTGGGGACTACGAGAAAAAGGTACAAAAGCCCGATGAAGGCAGCATCCAAGTTTCTGAGCGCCGCGTCCGCGGCGGCTTTGTCCGCCGCTCTGGTCGTGCCAGGCGCGCTCGCAGTGCAGTTCGCTGCCACGTCCGTGGCCGAGGCCGCGGTGATTTCGCGTGTCGAGGTCAGCGGCAACCAGCGGGTCGATGCGGAAACCATCCGCAATTACATCTCGATCAAGCCGGGCAAGCCCTTTTCCAGTTCCGATATCGACGCCGCCGTCAAGGCGCTGTTCGGCACCGGCCTGTTCTCGGACGTTCAGATCAACCAGGTCGGTTCGAGCCTGGTGGTCAAGGTTTCCGAGTACAAGGTCGTCAACCAGGTCCTGTTCCAGGGCAACAAGAAGCTGAAGGACAATGCGCTCCAGGCCGCTATCCAGCTGAAGCCGCGCGCGACCTTCTCGCAGCAGGCGCTCGATGCCGACGTCGAGGCGGTAAAGGCTGCCTACAAGCGCATTGGCCGTGACGACGCTGCCGTGACCACGCAGATCATGGATCTCGGCGACAACCGCGTGAACGTAGTCTTCAACATCAACGAAGGCGGCCGCACCCAGATCGCGGCGATCAATTTCGTCGGCAACCACGCCTATTCCAGCCGCCGCCTGTCGGATGTCATCAACACCAAGCGCTCGTCGTGGCTGTCCTTCGTGCTGCGCGACGACGTCTACGACGAGGACAAGCTACGCGCCGACCAGGAGCTGCTGCGCCGTTTCTACTACAATCATGGCTATGCCGACTTCCAGGTCGTCTCGGCCGTCGGCGAGCTTGACGACGCCACCAACAAATACACGGTCACCATCACCGTGCAGGAAGGCGACCGCTATACATTCGGCGACGTCAGCGTGGAAAGCACCATCCCCGAGGTCGACTCGAAGGCGCTGGAATCCACGGTCGAGACCCACAAGGGCGACGTCTACAACGCCAAGGACGTAGAGGATTCGATCGTTGCCCTGACCGAGAAGGTCGCGGGGTCGGGCTATGCCTTCGCCCAGGTGACGCCGCGCGGCGACCGTAATTTCGAGAACCACACCATTTCGGTCGTCTACACCATCGACCAGGGCACCAAGGCCTATGTCGAGCGCATCGAAATCCGCGGCAACGACCGCACGCGCGACTATGTCATCCGGCGTGAGTTCGATGTCAGCGAAGGCGACGCCTTCAACCAGGTCCTCATCCAGCGCGCGAAGAAGCGGCTGGAAAACCTTGATTACTTCCAGTCCGTCGATATCTCGACGGTTCCGGGCTCGGCTCCCGATCAGGTCGTTCTCGTGGTCACCGTGGTCGAGAAGTCGACCGGCGAGTTTTCGGTCGGTGCCGGCTATTCGACCGGCGGCGACACGCCCGGCCCATCGATCGAAGGCTCGATCACCGAACGCAACTTCCTCGGCCGTGGCCAGTACATCAAGCTGTCGGCCGGCGGCGGCAAGCATTCGCGTGACTATGCCGTTTCCTTTACCGAGCCCTACTTTCTTGGCCGGCGCATCGCGGCGGGTTTTGATATCTACAAGTCGACCCGCAACTATGATCACTACGATACGGACACCACCGGTGCGAGCGTTCGGTTTGGCTTGCCGATCACCGACAGCATTTCGACGCAGCTTGCCTATAACATTTCCCAGGAAAAGTACTCGATTGCAGATGGGTGCTTGGACGCAAGTGGGATCTATGACCCAACCAAGTGCACCATCTCCCAGGCGATCCGGGACGGCGTTGCAGAAAGCCCTTGGCTCAAGTCGTCAGTTAGCCTGGGTCTGGTTTACAACACTATCGATAATATGAAAAATCCGCATGAGGGCCTTTATATCACGGGTACGACAGAGTTCGCCGGTTTGGGCGGCGATGCGAAGTGGGTCAAGGTGACCGGGCGTGCAAGCGTCTACCAGACTTTGTCGGAGCAGCTTGATCTCGTCGGCCTGGTTTCGGGCGGCGCGGGCTACATTGCGGGCTATGGCAATGGTGATCTGCGCATCTTCGATCACTTCCAGAGCAATGACCGCATGATCCGCGGTTTCGAGTATGGCGGCATTGGCCCAGTTGCAAATGATGGCAGTGGCGACCATCTCGGCGGGACGACCTATTTCAATGCTTCGGCGGAGGCCCAGTTCCCTCTGCCGGTCATTCCGGAAAGCTTCGGCCTGCGTGGCGCTGTCTTTGCGGATGCCGCCACGCTCTATGGCAGCAAGCTCAATCCGGCTGACTTGAACCAGGATTCGGTTGGCATGAAGCTCCGTGCTTCGGTCGGTGTCGGCCTGATGTGGGCCTCGCCGTTCGGTCCGATCCGCATCGACTATGCGATCCCGGTCAAGAAAGAGTCGACCGACAAAACGCAGGAATTCAACTTCGGTATCGCGACCCGCTTCTAATTTCGTGGTTGCGATGGTTCCGGGCCGGCTAGCGGCCCGGAGTGGACTGACCCGACCCAGCTGGATATTGCTTCTGGAATGACCGATCCGGTGTTCTTCGCGCCTTCACGCCGGTATACGGCTGGCGAGGTCGCGAATCTGACCGGCGCCAGCCTGCTCGATTCCGCTCAGGCCGAAATTGCCATCGAGGCGCTGGCTCCAGCCAATGAGGGTGGCGACGGCGCGCTCGTCTTTGTCGACGGCAAACGCAATTTCGCGCTGATGCAGTCGCTAAGGGCGGCCGCGGTCCTGTGCCCCGTCGATTTTGCCAGCAAGGCGCCGCCAGGCATCGCGGTGCTTATGCATCCGCGTCCGCAACAGGCTTTCGCGATGGTCGGGCGCCTGTTGTTTCCGGCAGCCGCGACTCCGGGACCAATGACCGGAGAAACCGGCATCTCGGCGCATGCGTTTGTCGATCCGTCCGCGCATGTCGAGGAAGGGGCGATTGTCGAGGCGGGGGCCGTGATCGGTCCCGGTGTGTCGATCGGCAGCGGCACCGTCATTGCGCCTCACGCCGTTGTTGGCCGTTCCTGCCAGATCGGTCGCGACGGCTTCATCGGTCCAGGCGCCAGCATCCAATATGCGCTTGTCGGTAACCGTGTCATCATCCATGGCGGCGCCAGGATCGGCCAGGACGGTTTCGGCTTCGTGGGCGGCGCCAAGGGACCTGAACGGGTGCCGCAGATCGGCCGCGTCATCATCCAGGACGATGTCGAGATAGGCTCCAATTCGACAGTCGATCGCGGCGCGATGTCCGATACCATCATCGGCCAGGGCACCAAGATCGACAATCTGGTGCAGATCGCCCACAATGTTCGCATCGGCCGCAATTGCATTATAGCAGGCCTTTCGGGTATTTCCGGTTCCGTCGTCGTCGGCGACAACGTCACCATGGGCGGCGGTGTCGGCCTCGCCGATCATCTGACCATCGGGCCAGGGGCCAAGCTTGCTGCGAGAAGTGGATTCATGAACAACGTGCCGGCAGGCGAGATCTGGGGAGGTTATCCGGCACAGCCGATGGCGGAAGCCATGCGCGAGATAGCGATGCTGCGCAAGATGGCCAGGACGCGCAAGCAAGGCGACGGAAATGGCTGACATGGTGGCAACGACACTCGAGGCGGTCGACATCATGGGGCTGATGAAGCTCCTGCCGCACCGCTATCCGTTCCTGATGATCGACCGCATCGTCGACATCGACGGCGACGAATCCGCTGTCGGGATCAAGAACGTGACCATCAACGAGCCGCATTTCCAGGGCCATTTTCCCCAGCAGCCGGTGATGCCCGGTGTGCTCATCATCGAGGCCATGGCCCAGACCGCCGGCGCGATCTGCATTCGCAGCCTCAACACGGAAAAGCCCTCGCTGGTTTATTTCATGACCATCGACAATGCGAAATTCCGCAAACCGGTGGTTCCGGGCGATCAGCTCAGAATCCATGTCAAAAAGATCAAGAAACGCGGCAACCTGCTGAAATTCGCCTGTGAGGCGATGGTTGACGGCGTGAAAGCCGCCGAAGCCGAAGTTTCGGCCATGATGGTTACCGGCTGACGGTTCGAAATGCTCATGAAAGTCGAGACATCCATCCATCCTTCCTCGGTCGTCGAAGAAGGAGCCCGGCTCGGCAAAGGCGTCCGCATCGGACCCTTCTGCCATATCAGCGCCGATTCAATCATCGGCGACCGCGTCGAGCTGGTCAGCCATGTATCGGTGATGGGCGCGACAACCATCGGAGCCGGAACAAAGGTCTATCCGATGGCGACGCTCGGCGCGCCGCCGCAGAACACCAAGCACAAGGGCGGGCGCACCACCTTGGTCATCGGTGAGAACTGCATCCTGCGCGAAGGCGTCACCATGCATGTCGGCACGGATTCCAGCCGTGGCGAGACCACCATCGGCGACAACGGCAATTTTCTCGCCTATGCCCACATCGCCCATGATTGCGTCGTCGGCAAGAACGCGACCTTCGCCAATGGCGCGACGCTCGGCGGACATTGCGAGATCGGCGACAACGTCTATATCGGCGGCCTGAGCGCCGTGCATCAGTTCGTGCGCGTCGGCGACAACGCCTTTCTTGGTGGCTGCTCGGCTTTTGTCGGTGATGTCATTCCCTATGCCATTGCCGTGGGCAACCGGGCCGGCCTGCGCGGCTTGAACATCATCGGGCTCAAGCGCTCCGGCCTGCCGCGATCCGAAATCCACATGCTGCGCAAGGCCTACAGGGCGATCTTCGATCGTTCCCGCACCGTCGGCGAGAATGTGGAACTCGCCAAGGCCGAATTCTCCGGGTCGCCAACGGCCATGAAGATCATCGATTTCATCACCAGTCGCGGCAAGCGGCACTTTGCCGTCCCATCGCTCAAGGATGGCGGCGACGATGACAATGGCGATGACCAGGGCTGAGCCCGCGACGCCGAGGTTTTCACTCGCGCCGGGCGCAAAAGTCGGCATTATTGCCGGTGGCGGAAGCTTGCCCGTCGAAGTCGCCGACGGCCTGGTCAAGCATGGTTTTGTGCCTTTCATCGTCATCGCCGCCGGTGAGGTCGACCGCGAGGCGGACTTTGCCGCCTACGATCAGGAAAAACTCGCGCTGGAAGACATCGGGTTGCTATTCCCCTTGCTGAAGCGCCAGGGCATCACGCATCTGGTCCTGGCCGGCGAGATCAAGCGCAGGCCGCGGCTGAGCAAGATAAAGCCGACACTTGGCCTGCTGGCGATAATTCCCTTAGTGGTCAGAGCCTTGCGGCGCGGCGACGACGGTCTGCTGAAGATGTTGACCCGAGCGCTTGAAACGCGCGGGATCAAGGTCGTTGGCGCGCACGAAGTCGTTCCGGAACTTGCGGCCGGCGAAGGTCCGCTGACGGCGGCAGAGCCAAGTCAGTCGGATTGGCGCGATATCGAAGCCGCGCGTAAGGCGGCCAAGGCCATCGGCGCGCTCGATATCGGCCAGGCGGCGATTGCGATCGGAGGCCGAGCCGTCGCCCTCGAAGGCATTGAAGGCACCGCCGGCCTGCTCGACAGAATGCGCGAATTGCGCGGCCATGGCAGGCTGGCCGGCAAGGCGCGCGGCGTGCTGGTCAAATGCGCCAAGCCGGGCCAGGAATTGCGCGCCGATTTGCCCACCATCGGCCCGCAGACGATCGAGTCTGCGCATGCGGCCGGCCTTGCCGGCATAGCCGTCGAGGCCGGCCGTTCGCTCATTCTCGAAGGCCCGGCCACGCTTGCCCGCGCGAACGCGCTCGGCCTGTTCATCGTCGGTCTGCCCGCAACTGAGCTGGCCAATGGGGAGCCGGCTGATGGTCGCTGACAAGCCGCTCAAGCTCGCGGTCGTCGCCGGCGAGGAATCCGGCGATCTGCTCGGCGCCGATATCGTGCGTTCGATCGAGCGCACGACCGGCCGCAAGGTTCAACTCGTCGGCATCGGCGGCAGGCACCTGCAGCAGTTGGGGCTGGCGCCGCTCTTCGACGGCAGCGAGATCGCACTGATGGGCTTCAGCGCGGTGCTGCGCGACCTGCCGCGGCTGATGCGCCGCATCAGCCAGACGGCGGCGACGATCGCAGCCGAGCGGCCCGATTGCCTGGTCACCATCGACAGTCCGGACTTTTCGCTGCGCGTCGCAAAGAAGGTCCGCGCCGCGGCACCGACCATTCCGATCGTCCACTATGTCTGCCCAAGCGTATGGGCGTGGCGGCCGGGCAGGGCGGTCGCGATGAAGCCCTATGTCGATCACATTCTCTGCATCCTGCCGTTCGAGGTGAAGGCGCTCGCTCGTCTTGGCGGACCGCCCGGCACTTATGTCGGCCACCGCTTGACGCAGGATCCGGGCGTGCTTGGCGCCGCCAAGGCGCAGGGCCAGCCACGCGACCTCACCGACGACCGGGTCAAGACGGTGCTGGTGCTGCCCGGCTCGCGCCGCGGCGAAGTCCGCCGGCTGA
Organism: Mesorhizobium sp. Arg314; assembly: GCF_053714275.1. Classification (NCBI taxonomy): domain Bacteria; kingdom Pseudomonadati; phylum Pseudomonadota; class Alphaproteobacteria; order Hyphomicrobiales; family Phyllobacteriaceae; genus Mesorhizobium; species Mesorhizobium sp. Arg314. The sequence goes on from NZ_JBSKBP010000002.1 coordinate 286,433, forward strand.
CAGAACCCTTCGGCAAGGCGATGTCGGTCCTGCGCCAGCGCGGCCATCGCCTGCGCCTGCTCTTGCCGACGGTGCCGCATGTCGCCGAGCTGGTGAAGGCATCGGTCGCGAGCTGGGACGACAAGCCGGAAATCATCACCGAGCCGGAGCGCAAATGGCAGGCCTTCGGCAAGGCCGATGCGGCATTGATCGCTTCCGGAACGGTGTCGCTCGAGCTGGCGCTCGCCGGCGTTCCGATGGTTTCCTGTTACAAGCTCGACCCGATCGCGCGCCAGCTTCTGCAGCATCTGGTGACGACATGGTCGGCGCTCCTGCCCAACCTGATTTCCGACCGCGCGCTGGTTCCGGAATTCTACGACCAGTATGTCCGGCCGGAAAACCTTGCCCGGCAGCTGGAAGCCCTGTTCGCCGACACCGGCATGCGCGCCTGGCAGAAGGCCGGCTTTGCCGAGATCGCCCGGCGCATGGCGACCGAGCGGCCCTCGGGCGAGATCGCCGCGGAAGTGGTGATGGGATGCATCAGGAGGGGAGTAGTGGGTAGTCAGTAGTCAGTAGTCAGTAGTCAGTGCGCTGCATTCACTGTTCAGCGCCGCTACTACTCACTACTCCCTATTCGCTACTCACTTACCTTTTCGCAATCGGCACGTAGTCGCGTTCCGTGGCGCCGGTGTAGAGCTGGCGCGGGCGGCCGATCTTCTGGTGCGGATCCTCGATCATTTCCTTCCACTGGGCGATCCAGCCGACGGTGCGCGCGACCGCGAAGAGCACGGTGAACATGGTGGTGGGAAAGCCCAGCGCCTTCAGCGTGATGCCGGAATAGAAGTCGACGTTCGGGTAAAGCTTCTTTTCGATGAAATACTCGTCGGTCAGCGCGATCTTCTCCAGCTCCATGGCGATGTCGAGCAACGGATCGTCCTTGATGCCGAGCTCGCCCAGCACCTCATGCGCGGTCTTCTGCATGATCTTGGCGCGCGGATCGTAGTTCTTGTAGACGCGGTGGCCGAAGCCCATCAGGCGGAACGGATCGTTCTTGTCCTTGGCGCGGGCGATGAACTCGGGAATGTGATCGACATGGCCGATCTCGCCCAGCATGTTGAGGGCCGCTTCGTTGGCGCCGCCATGCGCCGGGCCCCACAGGCAGGCGATGCCGGCGGCGATGCAGGCAAATGGATTGGCGCCGGAAGAGCCGGCAAGGCGAACGGTCGAGGTCGAGGCGTTCTGCTCGTGATCGGCATGCAGGATGAAGATGCGGTCCATGGCGCGCGCCAGCACCGGATTGATCTTGTATTCCTCGCACGGCACGGCAAAGCACATGTGCAGGAAGTTGGCCGCGAAGCCGAGATCGTTCTTCGGGTAAATGAAGGGCTGGCCGATATGGTACTTATAGGCCATCGCCGCGATCGTCGGCATCTTGGCGATCAGGCGCATCGACGCGACCATGCGCTGGTAGGGGTCCGAGATGTCGGTCGAGTCGTGGTAGAAGGCCGACAGCGCGCCGACCACGCCGCACATGACGGCCATCGGGTGCGCATCGCGGCGGAAGCCGGTGAAGAAGCGCGACATCTGCTCATGCACCATCGTATGACGGGTCACGCGATAATCGAAGTCGTCCTTCTGGGCCTTGGTCGGCAACTCGCCGTAGAGCAGGAGATAGCAGACCTCGAGGAAGTCGCCATGCTCGGCGAGCTGATCGATCGGGAAGCCACGATGCAGCAGGATGCCGGCATCGCCGTCGATGAAGGTGATCCCCGACTCGCAGCTTGCAGTTGAGGTGAAGCCCGGATCATAAGTGAAGGCGCCGGTGGTGCTGTAGAGCGAGCCGATGTCGATGACGTCCGGCCCGACCGTCCCGCTTCGCACCTTCAATTCGTGCGTCTTGCCGGCGAGTTCGAGCCTGGCGGTCGACTCGCGCGTTTTGCTGCCCGTTTCCAGTTTTGTCGCAGCTTCGCTCATTCTCAAACTCCTTTTGTAGCCTCATGCCGGCAAGGCAATTCCTGCAAACGACACGTCGAAGTCACCGGAATGCGCGAACTCGCCACCGCATTTTAGGAGGTGCGTGCCAGATTGGGCCAAGGCCTAATGTTGCACTGCGAAACACACCTTTCAATGCCAATCTTCTTGGGCCAGTTCGCTCCTAATCGATTTGATCTCCAATGCGCGCCAGGCTTTCCTGACGGCCCAGCACGGCAAGTACGTCGAACACGCCGGGCGAGGTGCTGCGGCCGGTCAGCGCGGCCCTGAGCGGTTGGGCCACGGCGCCGAGCTTATGGCCGGCGGCCTGCGCAAACTCGCGGATCGAAGCCTCCGCCGAAGCGGCGCTCCACTCGCCCTGGACAGAAGACAATGCGCCATGGGCACCGCGCAAAATCGCGCGCGCATCCGCGGTGAGCAGGCCCGACGCCTTCTCGTCCAGCGGCAACGGCCGCTCGGCGAACAGGAACGCCGCGCCGTCGACCAATTCCACAAGGGTCTTGGCCCGCTCCTTGAGGCCCGGCATGGCGGCAAGCAGTTGCGCCTTGCGCTTGTCTTCGAGCTTTGCCGCGAGCGCCGGACCGCCATCGAGATAGGGCAGAGTACCGACGAAGATATCGAACAGCGCCTTGTCGTCCATCTTGCGCATATGGACGCCGTTCAGCGCCTCCAGCTTGGCGAAGTCGAAGCGGGCCGCGCCCTTGTTGACGTCGCCGATGTCGAACCAGGCGATCATGTCCTTGATCGACATCACCTCGTCGTCGCCATGGCTCCAGCCGAGCCTGGCCAGATAGTTGAGCAGGGCCTCCGGCAGATAGCCCATGGCGCGATAGGCCTCGACGCCGAGCGCGCCGTGCCGCTTCGACAGCTTGGCGCCGTCGGCGCCATGGATCAGCGGGATGTGCGACATCGACGGCACGTCCCAGCCCATGGCGTTATAGATCACCGTCTGGCGCGCGGCGTTGGTCAGATGGTCGTCGCCACGGATGATGTGGGTGACGCCCATGTCGTGGTCGTCGACGACGACGGCATGCATGTAGGTCGGGTTGCCGTCCGAACGCAGGATGATGAAGTCGTCGAGATCCTTGTTGGGGAAGCGCACCTCGCCCTGCACGCGGTCCTGCACGACCGTCTCGCCCTCGGTCGGCGCCTTGATGCGGATCGCGCCCTTGACGCCTGCCGGCGCCTCGGAGGGGTCACGGTCGCGCCACTGGCCGTTGTAGCGCGGCGGCAGGCCTTTGGCACGGGCCGCCTCGCGCATCGCCTCGAGCTCGGCCGGGGTCTCGTAGCTGTAATAGGCCTTGCCGATGCGCACGAGCTGCTCCGCCACCTCGCGATGGCGCGGGGCGCGCTCGAACTGCGAAACGGCTTCGCCGTTCCAGGAGAGGCCTAGCCAGGTCAGTCCGTCGAGAATGGCAGCCGTGGCGGCCTCGGTGGAACGCTCGCGATCGGTGTCCTCGATGCGCAGCAGCATCGTGCCGCCGGTGTGCCTGGCATAGAGCCAGTTGAACAGCGCCGTGCGCGCCCCGCCTATATGCAGGTAGCCGGTGGGCGAGGGAGCAAAACGGGTGACGACCTTGTCGGACATGGAACTCTCGAAGAAGCACTGAAAAAATGCATGTTTCGCGCGGACTTCCACACGACCGGCGTTCATGTAGCATAGGCGGTCTGGGGCGCAAGGGGCAGACCCGATGGCTGGACATGGCCGGGGCGCGGAGGAGGGCGAGGGAACGACTGCTGGCGTCAGCGAACGCCTGATGTTTACCCATGCCACGCCCGCTGAAGAAGCGCCGGTTTCGCTTCCGGAATTCCGTCCACCAGCCGAGCTTTTGCCACCCGGTGACGGTGCGCTGCAGCCAGCCTCGCCGGCAGGCACCGTCAGCCGGATCCGCAAACAGCTTGGCCGCGTTTCGCTTCCTGCGCTGCGCCGGAGCATTTCCGTCGCCGCCGCGACCGAGCTCGATCGCGGCGTCGGCTTCCTGCTGGTGCCGGTCTTCCTTGCGGCCGGCGTCATCTATTACTTCTCGCTAGGCACCGAGCCCGACCTCTACAGGCCGCTTGCGGCGGTGGCTCTGATGGCCGTCTGCGCGGCGGTCTCGCGTTCCTGGCAGAGAACGCACCTTGTCTTCATGGCGAGCCTTTTCTGCGCGCTCGGCTTTCTTGCGGCCAAGGTCGAGACCTGGCGGATGGCGACGCCGATGCTGGGGTCCGAAATCCAGACGCGGCTGACCGGCCGCCTCGTCACCGCCGAAGCAATGGCCAATGGCCGCGTGCGGCTGACCATCGATCTCATGTCCACGGAGCATCCGACACTGCGTTACGCACCGGACCGCGTCAGGCTTTCGGCGCGCAGGATCCCGCCCGACATGACGGCCGGGTCGATGCTGACCGGCTATGCCAAGCTGCTACCGCCGACGGGCCCGGTTCGGCCGGACAGCTACGACTTTTCCTTCGACAGCTATTTTGCCGGCATCGGCGGCAGCGGCTTTTTCCTGGGCGACCCAAAGCCGATTGCGCCGGCTCCGACTGCGCCAATGGGGGCACCATTCGGCGCACGCATTGCATCGGCCATAGAAAACGCGCGGGAGGGGATTGCCGATCACATCAGGAGCAGCATCGGTGGTCCCGAAGGCGAGATTGCAGCGGCCCTGATCGTCGGCGTGCGCGCCGGGATTCCGGAGCCAATCAACGAGTCGATGCGACGGACCGGCATCTACCACATCATCTCGATCTCCGGCCTGCACATGGCGCTGGTCGCCGGCACGATCATGGTCCTGCTGCGCAGCGCCTTCGCGCTGTTTCCGGACTTCTCGTCGCGCCGACCGGTGAAGAAATATGCCGCGGGCATCGCGCTGGTCTCGATCGCCGCCTACCTCGTGATCTCCGGCATCGTGGTGGCGGCCGAGCGAAGCTTCATCATGCTGGCCGTCATGCTTGTCGCCGTGCTCTTCGACCGCGCGGCGCTGACGATGCGCAACCTGGCGATCTCGGCCATCGCCGTCATCCTGGTCTCGCCGCACGAAGTGGTGGGCCCAAGCTTCCAGATGTCCTTTGCCGCCACCGCCGCCCTGGTCGGCGCTTACGCCGGCTTTGCCGATTATCGCGCCGGTAAAGCGACCGCGCCGCCGGCAAAACGCTCGTTCCTCGGCTTCGTATCGCGAAAACTGGCGGTTGGAGTGGGTGGCGCCGCGATGACGTCGCTCATCGCGGGCAGCGCAACATTGCTGTTCGCGATCTGGCACTTCCAGCGGGTGTCGCCGCTCAGCCTGCTGGCCAATCTGGCCGTCATGCCGATCGTCTCGCTGATCGTCATGCCGTTCGCCGTGTTGAGCGCGCTGGCCATGCCCTTCGGCTTCGACGGTCCTTTTCTCTATGTGATGGGCAAGGGCCTGACGGCGATGATCGCCATTTCGGCATGGATTTCCGAGCGCTCGCCGGTCGACGCAGTCGGGTTGATCTCGATCCAGTCGGTGCTGCTGGCGACGATCGCGCTGGTCATAGCGACCATGGCCACCACCTGGCTAAGGCTTGTCGCCGTCCCCTTCGCGCTCGCCGCCCTGCTGGCCATTCCGCATGTCCGCACGCCGGATGTGCTCATCTCCGAAGACGCGCATCTGGTGGCAATGCCGATCGGCGGCGGCGAGCTTGCCATCAACCGCGCCCGTTCCAACGAATTCACCACCGACAATTGGAAACGGGCGCTGAAAGCCGAGGAAATCGTGCCGCCGGAGACATTCGCCAAGGACGCTCTCGACATCGCCGATCCCGTCGACCTGCCGCCTGGCTCGCCCTTCTACTGCACCGGCGACCTCTGCATCGGCCGGCATCCCTCCGGCGCGATCGTCGCGCTCGCCGAAAACCGCGACAGCGCACGGCCGTCCTGCGGCTTTGCCGACCTTATCGTCATCAACGACGCCACGGCCTACAATCCCTGCCGCGATCCGCGCGTGCTTGTCGTCACCAAGCGCCAGCTGGCGCGCGACGGCAGCGCCGCCGTGTTCTTCGATCGGCAAGCGGCCACCGCGCGGCCCGCTATTCGCTACGCGGTCGAAAAGCCATACCGGCCCTGGCACGAGCAGCGGAAATACGCTCGCGAGGCGAGGGGCCTGCCGCCTTATAAAAAGCCTGAGAGGATGGGTGCCAAGCCCCCGCAACCGTCTCAGTAGATCGTAACGCAATTCCGAACGGAAAACCGCTGCGCACTTTTCCTGAAAATTGCTCAGTAGCGGCGGATAAGGCCGACCAGCTTGCCCTGGACCTTGACCCGGTCCGGCCCAAAGATGCGGGTCTCGTAGGCCGGGTTGGCGGCTTCGAGCGCGATCGAGGCGCCCTTGCGGCGGAAGCGCTTGAGCGTCGCTTCCTCATCGTCGACCAGCGCCACCACGATCTCGCCCGGGCTTGCCGTGTTGGCATTGCGGATGATGACGGTGTCGCCGTCGAAGATGCCGGCCTCGATCATCGAGTCGCCCTTGACTTCCAGCGCATAGTGCTCGCCGCCCGTGATCATGTCCGGCGGCACCGTGATCGAATGCGTCTGGTGCTGGATGGCGTCGATCGGCACACCGGCGGCAATGCGGCCCATCACCGGAATGGATACCGCCGAAACGGCGTCGTCATCATTGCTTGGCGTCGGCGCTCGCGAGGACGTCGCCGGCTTGACCTGGCGGCTGAGATTGCCCTGGCCGCCCTGGATGACGCTTGGCGAAAACTTCTTCGCGGCATTCAGGCCAGGCGCGATCGAGTCGGGCAGCCGCAAGACTTCCAGCGCGCGCGCCCGGTTCGGCAGCCGGCGAATGAAGCCGCGTTCTACCAGCGCCGTGATCAGCCGATGGATACCGGACTTCGAGGCAAGATCGAGCGCCTCCTTCATCTCGTCGAAGGATGGAGGAATCCCGCTCTCCTTCAGGCGTTCATGGATGAACATCAGGAGTTCATGTTGTTTGCGCGTCAGCATTGGCGGCCCCCACGGGTTCTGAAACCAGAATCAGAAAAACAAACCCAGAACAAACACTATCTGTTCCAGTTGTGTTCCGCAACCGTTTAAAGTTTAATGAATTTGTTAAGGCCGCCGAAACAATGTTGCATCCGATGGTGCCCTGGCCGCCGCTAGCCGGGCGGCGACATTGATTCCGCTCGATTTTGCGGCTCGTCCTTAAGCTGAAACGTGAGGTGGCATCATCACGAAAGTGCCGGGTGAGATCGCGCCGACTCCTCGGTGCGCGTGCTGCACCGTGAACGAAACGAACCCAAAATGCCAACCTCGGCGGTTTTCCGGTTCACAGTTTTCGCCGTCTATGGACCAGCTAACATAGGACGAAAGGTTCTTGCCCTGCCGCCGACGGTGGTGAGACAACCGCTTGGCCGCCTGACGATGTAGTGCGAGCGGCGCCGGGTCGAAATGGAGGCGGTAGCACAATGAGGGGAATTCCTGATCTGGCCGAGATCGAGGCAATGGATGCCGCTGATCCGCTGCGCGCCATGCGCGGTCGCTTCGTCTTGCCGGAAGGCGTCATATACCTTGACGGCAATTCGCTGGGCGCTGCTTCGGTCAACGTCTTCAACGAGGTCGAGACGGCCGCGAAGCAGGAATGGGCGCAGGATCTCATCCGTGCCTGGAACACAGCCCGCTGGTTCGACATGCCTGTCGGGCTGGGCGACCGGCTCGGGCGTCTGATCGGCGCCGCGCCGGGCCAGAGCGTGGTGTGCGACACGACCTCGATCAACATCTACAAGGTCCTGCACGCGGCACTTGCAACGCGGCCCGAGCGCTCGGTGATCGTTGCCGAAGGCGACAGCTTTCCGACCGACCTCTACATGGCGGAAGGGGTGGCCTCGACGCGGCCGGGCACGGTGCTGCGGCTCGAAGGTGTCGATGCCCCGGCGATCGAAGAGCTGGTCGACGATCGCGTCGCGGTCATCCTGGTCAACCACGTCAACTACAGGTCCGGCCGACTGCGCGACATGGCGGCCCTGACGCGCAAGGCCCACGACGCCGGTGCGCTGATCGTCTGGGACCTGTGCCACACGGCCGGCGCCCTGCCGGTGGATCTCGACGGCTCGAATGCCGATTTCGCCATCGGCTGCACCTACAAATATCTCAATGGCGGGCCGGGCGCGCCGGCCTTCATCTATGCCGCGAACCGCCACCATGGCGACATTCGCCAGCCGCTCAGCGGCTGGTGGGGTCATGCCCGGCCGTTCGCGTTCGAGCAGGGCTATGCCGCCGGCACGGGCATCCGGCGGTTCCTGTGCGGAACGCAGCCGGTGCTGTCGATGCGGGCGCTGAAAGGAGCGCTGGATCTCTGGGACGAAGTCGACATGACGGCTGTGCGCGGCAAAAGCATCGCGCTGACGGACCTGTTCATCCGGCTTGTCGAAGTCAGATGTGGCGCCTTCGGTCTTGAGCTGGAAAGCCCGCGCAACGGCGCCGAGCGCGGCAGCCAGGTTTCGTTCGCCCATCCGCATGGCTATCAGGTGATGCGCGCCTTGATCGAGCGCGGCGTGATCGGCGATTTCCGCGCGCCGTCGACCGTTCGTTTCGGGTTCACGCCGCTTTATGTCGGCTACCGGGATGTCTGGGATGCCGTCGACGTGCTGGAAGACATCCTGCGCACCGGCGCCTGGCAGGATGCACGCTATGCCGTCAAGGAGGCCGTCACCTGAAACGGGATCGCCCGCTCAATGGGTCTTTTCTGCGCGCAGGCGAAAGCGCTGGATCTTGCCGGTCTGGGTCTTGGGCAAGGCCGCGATGAACTTGACCGACCGCGGGTATTTGTAAGGTGCGATCGTCGCCTTGACGTGGTCCTGGAGGCGCTTGACGGTCGCCGCATCCGCCGCCGCGCCCGGCACCAGCACGACATGCGCCTCCACGATCTGGCCGCGTTCGGCGTCCTCGGCGCCGATGACGGCGCATTCCGCGACATCCGGATGCGACAGCAACGCGGCTTCCACCTCCGGCCCGGCAATGTTGTAGCCGGCGCTGACGATCATGTCGTCGGAGCGGGCGGCGAAATGGAAGAAGCCGTCCTCGTCCTGCACGAAGGTGTCGCCCGTCAGGTTCCAGCCGCCACGGACATAGTCCTTCTGGCGATCGTCGGCCATGTAGCGGCAGCCTGTCGGTCCGCGCACCGCCAGCCTGCCTGTCGCGCCGCGCGGCAACTCGCGCATCTCGTAGTCGACGATGCGCGCCTCGTAGCCGCCCACCGGCTTGCCGGTCGAAGCCGGCTTCATGTCGCCGAAGCGGTTGGAGATGAAGATGTGCAGCATCTCGGTAGCCCCGATGCCGTCCAGGATCGGCTTGCCGGTCTTTCTGGTCCACTCTTCGAAGACAGGGGCGGGCAATGTCTCGCCGGCCGAAACGGCAACGCGCAGCGACGACAGGTCGGCACCTTCATCCATGGCCTTCAGCATGGCCCTGTAGGCCGTCGGCGCCGTGAAGGAGATGGTCGCCCTGTAGGTCTCGATGATGGCGATCATGTTGGGCGGCGTCGCCTGCTCCAGCAACGTCGCGGCAGCCCCGAAGCGCAGCGGAAAAATAGCGAGCCCGCCGAGGCCGAAGGTGAAGGCCAGTGGCGGCGAGCCGACAAATATGTCGTCGGGCGTCACCTGGAGAATCTCGCGGGCGTAGGCGTCGGCGATGATCAATAGGTCGCGATGGAAATGCATGGTCGCTTTCGGCACGCCGGTCGTGCCCGACGTGAAGCCGAGCAGCGCGACATCGTCACGACCGGTGTCGACCGCCTTGAAGGTGACTGGCTTGTCGAGAGCGGCGCGATCCAGCTCGGCATCATGGTTGGCGGTGCCGTCGAAACCGATGACCTGTTTGAGGAACGCGCTCTCCTTGGCGCAGGCCGTCATCTCGTCCATCAGCCTTGTGTCGCAAAGCGCGACGCCGATTTCCGCCTTGTCGACGATCTTGGCGAGCTCGCCGGCACGCAGCATCGGCATGGTGTTGACGACAACCGCGCCGACCTTGGTGGCGGCCAGCCAGCAGGCGACCATGGCGGGGTTGTTCGCCGAGCGGATCAGCACGCGGTTGCCCGGCTTCACTCCGTAGTTTTCGACCAGGGCATGGGCCAGCCTGTTCGTCCAGTCGGACAATTCCTTGTAAGTGCGGCGACGGCCGTTGCCGATCAGCGCGGTGCGATCGCCAAAACCCTTGTCGACCAGCCTGTCGGTCAGTTCGACGCCGGCGTTGAGGCTTTCGGGATAGTCGAAGCCGTCCAGAAGGAAGTCCGGCCATTGCTCCGGCGGCGGCAGGTTATCGCGCGTGAACGTGTCGGTATGCGCTGAAGGTCCAAGCATGGTGCCGCTATCCTCCCTGCCTCCCGGAGGAGGTTTGCCGCCACCCAGCCACGCCTGCCGCGCGACGCCACCTGAGGGCGAGCGGATGCAGGTTTGGGCAGTTCAGCAGACCTCCCATTGTCGGCTGTTCGTTAGCGAGGATCGCATCAGCCCAAATTTGTTTCAAGCCTAAAATGTTTTGCGTCGGTGCATTGACGTCTTGTCCGCAGCCGGCCATTGCTGAATGAAACCGGCGCGTCTTGGAGGGGGCTTGTGGTCGAACATCGCATCGCGGATTGGGACAACGCCTACGCCAACGGCGCGAACATCGCCGGCGGCGACCGTTGGCCGGCGGCCTGGGATGGCCCGGCTCAAGCTTTTCGCGAAAAGCTGCTGGCAGAGGGCAGGGCGAGGCTCGACATCGTCTATGGCAAGGCGCCGCGCAACCGGTTCGATCTCTTTCTCCCATTGGCAGCGCCAAGGGGGCTCGTGGTGTTCATCCACGGCGGCTACTGGATGGAGTCGGACGGGAGCTCGTGGTCGCATCTGGCTGGAGGCGCGGTCGGGCGCGGATTTGCCGTCGCCATGCCCTCCTACACGCTTTGCCCTCAGATCAGGATCAGCGGCATCGTCAGTGAAGTCTCGGTCGCGATCGGCAAGGCGGCGGCGATGGTCGATGGCCCGCTGATGCTGACCGGGCACTCTGCCGGTGGACATCTGGCCAGTCGCATGGCGACCACGACGTCACCGCTGGCATCCGATGTGGCGCGGCGCATACGCCAGGTCATTTCGATTTCAGGCCTGCACGACCTGCGACCGCTGATGTTCACCGCGCTGAACGAGACCCTGCACATCGATGAGCGGGAAGCGTTGAGCGAAAGCCCGGCGCTGCTGCGGCCTCGGCAGGGAGCGCGCATCAACTGTTGGGCCGGCGGCGGCGAGCGTTCGGAATTCCTGCGCCAGAGCGCGTTGCTGGCCAATATCTGGACCGGTCTCGGCGCTGCGACCGGTTCAGTGGTCGAGCCGGATCGGCATCATTTCAACGTTGTCGATGGTCTCGCCGATCCGGATCATCCTCTGACCCGCAGGCTGGTCGACGAATAGGGATTACGATCGACTTCGTCGACGTATGAGCGATCGACTTCGTCGGCGCATTAACGATCGGCTTCGTCGAAGTCTGTTTAGCGCAGCATCAGCACGTTGCATTCGCCGCCGGCGTCGGCAGCTGGCGCGAAGGGCTCGCGCACGATCAGGCCGTTGGCGTCGGCGAGCATCCGCAGCATCGAGGAGTCCTGGATGCCGAACGGGGTTGCGACCAGTGTGCCGGCATCATTGCGCACCACGGCGCGAACATAGTCCTGCCTGAGATCGTTGGCCTGCATCGCGGCGCCCAGCCTGGCGGTTCGCACGTCCTGCCCGTGATCACGGCCGCCGAGCCGGGCAAGGAGCGGCTTCAGGAACAATTGCGAGCAGACGATGCTCGCCACCGGATTGCCGGGCAGGCCGACGCAGCGGACATTGCCAAGCCGGCCGAACATCAGCGGTTTGCCGGGGCGCATGGCGATCTTCCAGAAGTCGAGCTTCATGCCTTCGCTAGTGAGCACGTCATGGATCAGGTCGTGATCGCCGACCGAGGCGCCGCCGAGCGTGACGATGACGTCGGCGCTCGCCTCGACCGCTTTCCTGACCAGCGCGGCGATCGCCTCCTGGCGGTCGGCGGCGATGCCGAGATCGAGGGCGCGCGCGCCGACCGACTGTGCGGCGGCGGCAACGCCATAGGCATTGGACGAAATGATCTGGTCGGGGCCGAGCGTGCTGCCAGGCGGCAGCAATTCGTCGCCTGTCGCGATGATCGCGACCAGCGGCCGACGCACGACGCTCAGGCTCGGGTGGTTGGCCGACGCCGCCAGCGAAAGCGCTGCCGCATCGAGCGCGCGACCCTTTTCGAGCAGCACATCGCCCTGGCCGAAGTCGAGCCCGCGGCGGCGGATATTGCGTCCTTGCGCGGTCGGCGCCATCACCTCGATCTTGCTGTCGCCAAGGTCACGGACGTTTTCCTGGATGACGATGGTGTCGGCGCCTTCAGGCAGCGGCGCGCCGGTAAATATCCGAACAGCCTGGCCTTTCCCGACGGTTCCGGGGAAGCCGCGCCCGGCAGGCGCCGTGCCTATCACCTCGAGCTGCGCCGGCACCGAAGCAACATCGGTGGAACGCGCGGCATAGCCATCCATCGCGGAGGCGTTGAAAGGCGGCTGCGTGCGCAGCGCCACCACCGGCTCCGCCAGGACCCGTCCGGCCGCTTCCGCCAGCGGAATGCTTTCGCCCGGCAATGGCGCCGCGCCGTCGAGCAGGCGTTCGAGCGCTTCGGCGACCGGGACCAGCGCCATCAGGGGGCCGCCTTGTAGTTGCCCGACTTGCCGCCGGTCTTCTCGACCAGCCGGATGCCGGAAATCACCATGCCGCGGTCCACTGCCTTGGCCATGTCGTAGATGGTGAGGCAGGCGACCGAGGCGGCGGTCAGCGCCTCCATCTCCACGCCTGTCTTGCCGGTGACGCGGGCGAGCGCCGTGACCTTGAGGCCGGGCAGCGTGCGGTCCGGCTCGATCTCGACGGCGACCTTGGTGAGAAGCAGCGGATGACAAAGCGGGATCAGATCGTGCGTCTTCTTCGCGGCCATGATCCCGGCAATGCGGGCGGTGCCCAACACGTCGCCCTTCTTGGCGTCGCCGGCGAGAATCATCGCCAGCGTTTCGGGCCGCATCGAGACAAAGCCTTCGGCGATCGCCGTGCGGGTCGTCTCGGCCTTGTCGCCGACGTCGACCATGTTGGCTTCGCCCTTGGTGCCGAGATGGGTGAGGGCGGGCATCGTCAAACGGCCTCGGCCGCTGCCTCGCCCGTGAGCAGCAACTTCGTCGCTGCGGCCACGTCGGCCTGTCGCATCAAGCTCTCGCCGACGAGGAAGGTGCTGATGCCGGTCCTCTGCATCCTGAGGCAATCTTCGTGGGTGAAGATGCCGCTCTCGCTGACCAGCAGGTAGCCGCCCGGCACTATCGGCGCCAACCGCTCGGAAGTCTCAAGACTGGTCTGGAACGTCCGCAGATTGCGGTTGTTGATGCCGATCAGCTGCGACGACAGTTTTAGCGCGCGCTCCGTCTCGGCCTCGTCGTGCACTTCGATCAGCGCGTCCATTCCGAGTTCGAAGGCGATAGCTTCCAATTCGCTCGCCAGGGCATCATCCACGCTTGCCATGATGATCAGAATGGCGTCTGCGCCCCAGGCTCGTGCTTCGTAGACCTGGTATGGGTCGAACAGGAAATCCTTACGCAACGCGGGCAAGGAAACCGCCTTGCGCGCATTGGTGAGAAATTCCGGGGCGCCGTGGAAAGACGGTGCGTCTGTAAGCACCGAAAGGCAGGCGGCGCCACCTTTCTCATAGGCTCGCGCCAATGACGGCGGGTCGAAATCGGCACGGATCAAACCCTTGGAAGGGCTCGCCTTCTTGATTTCGGCGATCAGGCCGAAGCTCCCCGATCTGCCCTTCGCCTCAAGCGCCGCCAAAAAACCGCGCGGCGGCTCGGCGGCCCCGGCCTTCGCTTTGATCTCGGCGAACGGCACGGCGAGCTTGGCCGCGGCGATCTCATCGCGCTTATAGGCTTCGATCTTGCGCAGGATGTCCGACAAGGCCTTATCCGTTCGAAATCTCGACGAGGTTGTCCAGCACCGCAAGCGCGCGGCCGCTGTCGATCGCCTGCGTCGCAGCGGCGATACCGTCGGCAAGCGTCGTCACCCTGCCGGCCACGACCAGCCCGGCGCCGGCATTCATCAGCACCGTGTCGCGATAAGCACCGGCGGCTCCGCCCAGCATATCGCGCAGTTCCTTGGCGTTGTAGGCCGCGTCGCCGCCGCGCAGCTCTTCCTTGCTGTGCCGCTTCAAATCAACGGCCTCCGGCGTCAGGGTGAAGCTGCGGATCTCGCCGCCGGCAAGCTCCGCCACCTGGGTCTCGCCCGTCGTGGTGATCTCGTCATAGCCATCGCCATGGACGACCCAGGCATGATCGGCGCCCAGCGCCTTGAGCGTCTCGGCCACCGGCATGATCCACTCCGGCAGGAAGACGCCCACCATCTGGCGGCTGACGCCAGCGGGGTTCGACAGCGGCCCGAGCAGGTTGAAGATGGTGCGCGTGCCGAGCTCGACGCGGGTCGGCCCGACATGCTTCATCGCCGGATGATGCGCCGGCGCGAACATGAAGCCGACGCCGGTTTCTTGGATGCAGCGGCCGATCATTTCCGGCGGGATGTCGATCTTGACGCCCAGCGCCGTCAGCACGTCGGCAGAGCCGGTCAGCGAGGACAGGCCGCGATTGCCGTGTTTGGCGACCGGCACGCCGGCGGCGGCGATGACGAAGGCCGAAGCGGTCGAGATGTTGACCGAATGCGAATTGTCGCCGCCGGTGCCGACGATGTCGATGGCGCCGTGCGGCGCCTCGACGCGCAGCATCTTGGCGCGCATCGTGGCTACCGCGCCGGATATCTCGCCCACCGTCTCGCCGCGCACGCGCAGCGCCATCAGGAAGCCGCCGATCTGGCCGGGCGTCGCGTCGCCCGACATGATGATGTCGAACGCCTCGCGCGCTTCCTCGAAAGACAGCGCGGTGCCGGTGGCGACCTTGGCTATGTGTGTCTTCAGCGCGCTCATCGTGTCTGGGCTTGCGAAACGGCGTTCGGATCGATGCGAACGCTATATTGCGACTGCAGCTGCGCCACCAACTGATCGAGCAGGTCGTCGGACATGCCGGTGCCGAAGGATTTCTGCGCGTCGTCCGGCACCGCGCTGCCATCGGCGCCCGCCGGCTCGAAGACCTCGGCGACCTTGAACAGGATCTGGCCGTCGCCGGTGGGCGAGGGAATCAGACCGGTGCCGCCTTCGCCGACGCCGAACATGGCCGCAGCACCTTCCTTGCCGAAATCGGCATCGTCGGCTTCGCGCTTCAGGCCGCGCTTGGTCTGTTTGTCGAGCTTCAGCTCGCCGGCGATGACGTCGAGCGTGGTGCCGGCCTTGAGGCGCTTCTCAAGCTCCTGAGCCTTCGCGTCGAGCCGCTTGTCGGTCTCGGCCTCCGTCCAGTCGGCCGCAACCTTCTTGCGGACCTCATCCAGCGTGCGGTCGCGCGCCGGCGTGACCGACTGCACCTCGTAGAAGACGAAACCGTTGTCGGCGGTCGTCAGGCCTTCATTCTCGGTATTGGGCTCGGCCGCGAACACCGACTTGATGAGATCGGCTGATACCGGCAGGTCGTTGACGATCGTTCCGTCCGGCCGCTGGCCGGTACGGTCGATGGCGTCGATGGTGACGACCTTGAGCTTCAGCTTGTCCGCGGCCTGGGCAAGCGAGGCGCCCGACGCGCGGGTGTCCTCGTAGCTGTCATGCACGTCGAGCAGGATGCGGCTTGCTTCGCCGAGCGCCAGGTCCTTGCGGATCTGGCCGGTCACTTCCGAAAGCGGCTTCACCACCTGCGGCTTGATCTCGGTGACACGCAAGAGCACGGGACCGAATGCGCCCTGGACGACCTGGCTCACCTCGTTGGCATTGAGCGAGAAGGCGGCATCGGCCACCGCCTTGTCGGCGATCTTGTCCTTGGCCAGCGTGCCGAGCAGCGTGTCGGCCTGCGTCTTGCCTTCAGCGGTGACGAGCTTGTCGAAAGTGGCGCCTGCCTTCAGCGAATCGTAGGCCGCCTTGGCCCCATCCGGCGTCTTGAACACCAGCTGTTCGATAGTGCGCATCTCGGGCGTCGTGTAGCGCGCGACATTCTTTTTGTAGTCGTCGCTGACCTGGCTGTCGGTCACCGCGGACGGATCCATGATGTCCTGCGGCTCCAGCCGGGCATAGGAGAACTTGCGGTATTCCGGCGCGGCATAGTGCTTCTTGTTGGCGTCGAAATAGGTGTTGAGAGCGCTGTCGGACGGCGCCTCGATCGGTTGCACGAGCGTCTTCGGCAGCGCGAGATAGTCGATCGTGCGGTCCTCGCCGCGATAGAGAGAGACCGCCTTCAGGAAGGTCTGCGGAACCTTCAGGCCGTCGGAAATCGCCTCGACGATCTGCTGGCGCACAGCCACCTGCGAGCGGTTCTTGAGATAGTCCTCCGGCCGCATGCCGAGCTGGTGCAGGAGATACTCGAAGGTCCGGCGATCGAATTGGCCGCCGGGGCCCTTGAAGGCCGGATCCTCGCGCGTCAGTTCGGCCAGCCGATCCTTGGAAAGGCCAAGCCCGAGCTTGCGCGCCTGTTCGTCGAGCACTGCGCCCGAAACGAGCTGCGACAGCACCTGGTTGTCGACGCCTAGCAGCTTGGCCTGTTCCTGGGTGACGCGCTGGCCATATTGCTGCGACAGCAGGCTGACCTGGCGATCATAAGCGAGGCGGTACTCGTTGATCGAGACTTCCGTGCCGCCGGCCGTGATCACCGCGTGATGGCCGCCCAGCACGCCACCCACCATGCGCGTGGTCGCGCCCCAGGCGAGGAAACTGACCACCAGCAAGGACAGCAACGCCTTCGCGACCCAGGTGCCCGCCGCGCTTCTCAATATACCAAGCATGCATACTTCCGAGTTTTGCGCATTTTCGCATGCGCCGAGTTTGAAACAAGCGCAATAGCGCCCTTCCGGTCCACTGTCGATTGCTTTGTGACCGGATTTTGGTAGTGAGGGCGCTGCTTAATGTCGCTCGGAGAAAGCGCCCCATGACCCCTGGAATCCGCCCGCTTGTCGCCGGCAACTGGAAAATGAACGGCACCAGCGCCTCGCTCAACGAACTACGGTCGATCGGCAACGGGTTCATGAGCGGGCTCGATGCGGAGACCGAAGCGGTGGTGTGCGTGCCTGCGACTTTGCTCCAGCGCGCCGCCGAGATCCTGTCGCGCACGCCGGTGCGGGCCGGCGGAGAGGATTGCCATGCCAAGGAGAGCGGCGCCTTTACGGGCGAGATTTCGGCCGAGATGCTCAAGGACGCCGGCGCGAGCCACGTCATCGTCGGCCACTCCGAACGCCGCGAGCTGTTCGGTGAGGACGATGCGATTGTCCTTGCCAAGGCATCGGCCGCATGGCGGGCAGGGCTGGTGGCCATCATCTGCATCGGCGAGACGCGTGCCGAACGCGAGGCGGGCGCAACGCTCGGTATATTGGCGCGCCAGCTCGAAGGCTCCGTTCCGACGAGCGCTACCGCAACGAACACCATCGTCGCCTATGAGCCGGTCTGGGCCATCGGCACCGGCCTGACCCCGACCGCAGCCGACGTCGCGGAGGCGCATGCGCATATCCGCCGCAAGCTGACCGGATTGCTCGGCGATGCCGCGGCCAGGATGCGCATTCTTTATGGCGGCTCGGTCAAGCCTTCCAACGCGGTGGAACTGCTCGGCGTCGAGAATGTCGACGGCGCCCTGGTCGGCGGCGCCAGCCTGAAGGCGGCCGACTTCCTGGCTATTGCCGAAGCTTACATGAACATCGCTTAGAGACCCGTTTGGAAATTCTACTCCATCGGTCATCTGGCGGCGTTTTCTGCGCTACTGCAGCGCCGCGCGTCCTGTTGGACGCGCAAAGGACGCTGCAACAATTTTACTTGGCGCATGATCCTTTCCGAAAATCCATTTCGATTTTCGGGGTCATGCGCAGGCTCACGGACTGAATGTCCGCTGCGCTCCGGCCTTCGCCGGCCGAAGCCCTCATAAGGGTCTCCGCTCAATGAAGGCTACGGCCGGCGTAGGCCGGTTCTCGAAACCGCCACCATATGACTCGCCGGAGCGAATTTCGAAACGGTCTCTGGGCTCATGCGGCATAAATCGTTGCAATGACCGCATTGCTTCCCATATTCCCGGCCACGGGCTTGGAAATGCCGCCAAAGCATTGTAAGGAGCCGCCTCCAAAACACCGGTCGTATGCGCGGCCGCGCAAGGCCTCGCCAGGATAAATTATGGAAACCGTACTGATCGTCATCCACCTTATGGTCGTGCTCGCCCTTGTCGGCGTGGTGCTGCTGCAGCGCTCCGAAGGCGGCGGCCTGGGCATCGGCGGCGGTTCCGGTTTCATGACGGCGCGCGGCGCCGCCAACGCGCTGACCCGCGCCACCGCAATCCTGGCGGCGGCCTTCTTCGTGACGTCGCTGGGGCTGTCGATCATCGCCCGTTACGGCGAAAAGCCGATCGACATTCTCGACCGTCCGGCGACGTCGACCTCGGGCAGCGGCGTGCTCAACCAGCTGCCGGGTTCCAATGGACCGGTGGGCACCTCCAAGCCCGCGGCTCCGGCCGGCGGCACTGCTCCCGCCGCCCCGTCGGGCGGCACGGCGACCACCACGCCGCTTGCCAATGGCACCACGGCTCCGGCAGCGCCGGCTCCTGCGAATCCGACCACGTCGCCGGCAGCCAACGGCGTCACCTTGCCGGTCACCCCGCAGGTTCCGAACCAGTAGCCGGACAAGCACCGAGGCCGCGATCTGTTGTTCTTTGAACACAGTCGCGGCAAATGCGCGCCCGATCACGAAGATTCAACCGGGCGTAGCGCCTGCCTCAGCTTGAGGCGATGACGGCTAATCGATTATAGATTGCGCGCGGCACTTTTCGGCGTCCTTGGGGGGCGCCGGGCGACGCCGTGGGCAACTCGCACTGAACGATCGGATCTTCGCCATGCAGCTTCGCAGCTTCATTATTTTGGGAGTCTGTGCCGTCCTCGGCATGGGTTCCGCGGCCCTTGCCGGACCGGCAAATCTGGCCACATCACCGTCATTCGAGAAGACTGACGCCATCCATGTCACAGCCAAGAGCGACGCATCGCAGCTGAAGCTTCTCAAGAAGAAGAAAAATCCGACCTCGGACGATCTCGCGCAGATCAGCAAGCTCGAGGCCAAGATCGCGGCCGACAAGGAAGCCGCCAAGGACAAGGCGCTCGAGGCTCGCAAGATGGCGATGCGCGAGGCAGCCAAGGCCAAGGCCGACGCAGCGCGTCAGGAATGGCTCTCCAAGAAGGGTTCGGCAGCGTCAGTCGAAGTGGCCGATGCCAGGCCGGTGAAGAAGACCACCAAGATCATCGCGCCGCTCGAGCCCTTGGCTTCGATCGCGCCGATCCAGACCGATGAACCGATCCCGGCTGAGGCGATGAACATCGCGGCCACCGGCAATAATGGTGAGCTGCGCAGCGAGCAGCCCGGGCAAAAGCAGACGAGCAGCAGCGGCCTGTTTGCCGGTCTGTTCGGTGGTCAGTCGGTGTCTTCGATCAGCTATCTGCCCGAGACCCGCGCGCTCGATACGGCGCTCGCCAGGAAGGACGCAAAGCGGCCGTTCAAGGTGAAGCCGGAATACGTGCCGCAGGACGTCGCGTTCTCGGGCTATGAGCCGGGCACCATCGTCATCGATACCAGCGCTCGTCGCCTTTATCTCGTCGAGAGCTTTTCGACGGCGCGCCGCTATGCCATCGCGGTCGGTCGCGAAGGCCTGCAGTTCAAGGGCACCGTGGCGGTTGGCGACAAGCAGGAATGGCCGCGCTGGATCCCGACACTCGATATGCAGAAGCGCGAGCCGAAGCATTACGGCCAGTACAAGGACGGCATGGCCGGCGGCGGCGAGAACCCGCTCGGCGCGCGAGCCATCTACCTCTATGACGGCAGGAAGGACACGCATCTGCGCATCCACGGCACGATTGCGCCGCAGTCGATCGGAACCAGCGCTTCCAATGGCTGCTTCCGCATGATCAACGAGCACGTCATGGACCTTTACAGCCGCGTCAGGATCGGCACCAAGGTCGTTATTATATAACGACCGGTTGTTATCATCTGACGCTTTCAATCAAACTGCCGAAAGGGCCGGCACCGCCGGCCCTTTTGTTTTTGAGTCTTTGCTTTGATGCATGTCGTTCTCCCAAAGCCGCTCCACACTATTGGGCGACATGCTTCGGGAAAGGCTCCTCACGAGCATCGGCGCCATTTTGGGAAAAAGCCTTCGCGGCGGTTTTTTCTCTGGCGGAATCAATCGGGCCGCGTTAAGCGATGACTCCCATGGCGCGATATGTATTCATCACAGGCGGCGTGGTTTCCTCACTGGGAAAAGGCATCGCCGCAGCAGCTCTTGGGGCTCTTCTGCAGGCGCGAGGCTATCGCGCGCGGATCAAAAAGCTCGACCCTTACCTGAATGTCGACCCCGGAACGATGTCGCCGTACCAGCATGGCGAAGTGTTCGTGACCGATGACGGGGCTGAGACCGATCTCGATCTCGGACATTACGAGCGCTTCACCGGGCGTTCGGCGAACCAGCAGGACAACATCACCACCGGCCGCATTTACAAGAACATCATCGAGCGCGAGCGGCGCGGCGACTATCTCGGCGCGACCGTGCAGGTGATCCCGCACGTCACCGACGAGATCAAGCATTTCGTGCTGGACGGCAATGAAGACTACGACTTCGTGCTGTGCGAGATCGGCGGCACGGTCGGCGACATCGAGGCAATGCCGTTCCTGGAAGCGATTCGCCAGCTCGGCAACGACCTGCCGCGCAACAACGCGGTCTACGTGCATCTGACGCTGATGCCCTACATCCCGACGGCCGGCGAACTGAAGACCAAGCCCACGCAGCATTCGGTCAAGGAATTGCGCGGCATCGGTATTGCGCCCGACATCCTGCTGGTGCGCGCCGACCGGCCGATCCCGAAGGAAGAGCGCAGGAAACTTTCGCTGTTCTGCAACGTGCGCGAAAGCGCCGTCATCCAGGCGCTCGACGTGCCGCACATCTACGACGTGCCGATGGCCTATCACAAGGAAGGGCTGGATTCGGAAGTGCTGGCCGCCTTCGGCATCGATCCGGCGCCGAAGCCGCGCATGGAGCCCTGGCAGGCGCTGTCCAACCACATCCACAATCCGGAAGGCGAGGTGACGATCGCCATCGTCGGCAAATACACCGGGCTCAAGGACGCCTATAAATCGCTGATCGAGGCGCTGTCGCATGGCGGGCTGGCCAACCGCGTCAAGGTCAAGCTCGACTGGATCGAAAGCGAGATCTTCGAGAAGGAGGATCCGGCCCCTTGGCTGGAGAAGGTGCACGGCATTCTCGTTCCCGGCGGCTTTGGCGAGCGCGGCTCGGAAGGCAAGATCCTGGCGGCGAAGTTCGCGCGCGAGCGCAAGGTGCCTTACTTCGGCATCTGCTTCGGCATGCAGATGGCCTGCATCGAGGCGGCGCGCTCGCTGGCCGGTGTCGAGCATGCGTCGTCGACCGAGTTCGGCCCGACGGATGAGCCGGTCGTCGGCCTGATGACCGAATGGCTGAAGGGCAACATGCTGGAGAAGCGCAGGGCCGCCGGTGACCTCGGCGGCACGATGCGGCTCGGCGCCTACCAGGCCGAACTCGCGAAAGGCTCGAAGATCGCGGATATCTATGGCGACACGCAGATTTCCGAGCGCCATCGGCACCGCTACGAAGTCAACATCGACTACAAGCAGCGGCTCGAGGATTGCGGCCTGGTCTTTGCCGGCATGTCGCCCGACGGCGTGCTGCCGGAGACAGTCGAATATCCCGACCATCCCTGGTTCATCGGCGTGCAGTATCATCCCGAACTGAAGAGCCGCCCGCTCGACCCGCATCCGCTGTTCGCGAGCTTTATCTCGGCGGCGGTCGATCAGAGCAGGCTGGTCTAGGCCCCGGCGGTCGGACCGGGTCATGCAAACCTACGTCGCGCTGCTCTACAGCATAATTTTGGGCGAAGGGCGGCGCGTGGTCATGGCCGATCTCAAGGCCATGGCGGAAGGTCTCGGGCTGAAGAATGTCCGCACGCTGGTGGCGACAGGCAATCTGGTGTTCGAGGCACGGGCTGGTGAAGTTTCAAAGCTCGAGCAGCGGCTGGAAAAGGCCTTTGAGAAGACCTTCGGCCGCCATGTCGACATTATCGTGCGCGCCGCCCAGGACTGGATGAAGCTTGCTGCGGGTAATCCGTTTCCGGGCGAATCCGTCGACGCGGCCGATCAGGTTGCGGTGCGCGTGATGCGAGAGCCGCTGCTCGCGGATGCCGTCCAAGCGCTCCAGGCCTATGCAGCTGACAATGAGAAAGTACTTTGGGTCGACGGCGATATCTGGCTTGTCTCGCGCGAGCGGCCGAGCTCGCGGCTGCTCGCAGCCGCCAATCACAAGCGCTTTGGCGTCGGTACGTCGCGCAACTGGAACACGGTGCGGCGGCTGGCGGAGATGGTAGGCAGCAGGCAGTAGGCAGTAGGCAGTAGGCAGTAGGCAGTAGGCAGTAGGTGGCATTTTCTGTTGCCTAATCCCTACTGCCTACAGCCTTGTTTCAGGCTTTCGCCACCTTCGCACCCGCACCGAGCGCCATTGTGCGCAGGACGTAGTAGACGGCGCCCGCGATCGCTACGCCGAAGAACCAGCCATAGACGCCCCACCAGGATGGCAGCCAGTTGGTGAAGTTCGGCAGGATCGAGGAGAAGATCGCGCCGATGCCGGCGGCGATGAAGGCGTTGACGTGCCAGCCGCTCTGGAAGCGGAATTCGCCGTCCTCGCGGTAGAGCGCTTCGACATCGACCTCGCTTTTGCGGATCAGGTAATAGTCGACCATCATCACTCCGAAGATCGGCCCCATCGTCGCGCCGATGATGTTGACGAAGGAAGCGGCACTGCCTTCCCACGGCGCGAAGGGATAAAGCACAAGTGCGATAAGTGCTGCGATGTAGCGCCCTTCTTGAAGTCGATCTGGCGCGGGAAGACGTTGGAGAAGTCGAAGGCCGGCGAGACGAAATTCGCTACGACGTTGATGCCGAGCGTGGCCACGGCGAAGGTCAGCGCGGCGAGAGCTGCCAGGAACCAGCTGTCGAACTTGGCCGAGATCTGGTCGGGATGGAGCAGCACCTCGTGGTAGACGTCATAAGCGGCAATGGTGGTGACGCCGGCGACGAGCGAGAACAGGATGAGGTTGACCGGCAGGCCCCAGATATTGCCCTTGCGCAGCGCCGTTTTGTCCGGCGCGTAGCGGGCAAAATCGCAGAAGTTGAGGTAGAGCGCCGAGAAATAGGTCACCCAGATCGCCGCCACCGCGAACAGCGCGGTCCATGAACCGGGCTCACCCGGAACGCCGGCGTCCTTAGTCTTCTCCAGCAGCACATCCATCGGAATGTCGCTGGTAAAAGCGAAAGTGCCCGATTTCACGCAAAGATAGATGGCCAGGATCAGCATCATGATCTACACGGCGGGGCCGGCCCAGTCCTGGAAGCGGCGCACGGTCTCCATGCCTTTCTGGATGATCAGCAGCTGCAGCGCCCAGATGACGACGAAGCAGATCACCTCCAGGGTCGAATGTCCCAGAAGATGCGAGCTCTTGTTGAACTCGTCGAACCATTGCAGGCGCGTCAGCAGCGCAACGATTGCGCCCGATGCCGCGGCCGTCTGAGCGCCATACCAGAAGCAGGCGACGATCGCGCGCACCAGCGCCGGGACATTGGCGCCCCAGATACCGAACGACGCGCGGGCAAGCACGGGGTAGGGCACGCCGGTCTTCACACCGGCATAGCCGACCATGTTCATCAGCGCGTAGATGATCAGCGAGCCGATGCCGATGGCGATGACGAAGTTGACGAAACCGCCGCAGAACAGGAAAAGGCTGGCTGCCAAATAGTAGCCCCAGAGGCTGTGGACATCCGAGGTCCAGACGTTGAAGATCGAGAACGGTCCCCAGTTCCTGACCGTTGCCGGAGCCAGATCCTCATTATAGAGGTCAGGCGATGCGCCTTGAATGGTCATTGCAAGTGTTCCCCTTGTTGCAAAACGCGCCCTCACGCGTTTAACCGCAGAGGTTAAGCCTGCCGCAGGGGAGCCGGCAAGCAACCCATTTGCCGGCTTTCGCCTTAAAGATATTCAATGAGAATCGCCGTTATGGCAGCCTCTACGCCTGTATCGGAACTGAGTCGCGACGGCGCCTCGCGCGAGGTCGGGCGCTGACCGGCCGGCTCCGAACTTTTCCGTCGGCAACCAAATTTGTTTGGAACTGATTCGCGAGACGTGCGTTTATTCAGGTTCGACTGCGCTGCGGTCGACCGGGAGGATAACTATGGATCGCTTGCATTTCTTTACCCCAGTGCGAATTGCGCGTGGGCAGGGACACCCTGTGGAGGAAGTCGATAGCGTCTCCGAGGCGATGGTGTTCCTGCGGAAGTGGCCAACGGGAAGACGCGGCCCGGTTTATCAATGCGCCCTTAACTGCTGTGCGGCGGCTATGTCGGGCAAGATGTCGGCCGAGGAAGCGAGAAAGGCCTTTGTCGGCTTTGCCCGCATCACCCGCCTGCTCGACGACGATATGGCGCTGCCGCTGGGTGGCGCGTCTGTGGACAACGTCTACGCCTTGAGGCGTTAGGAGCGAGCCAGTATTTCGTAAGATGGGAACGCCGCGACTGGCGCGGCGGGCGGGCTTTTACGCGGCATCGGCCCGAATAGGGCCGGGCTGTCGCTCTGCTTTGTCCGTTCCGCGCAGTTCCTGGGACATCCGGTAGGAAGTCGCCGCGAAATCGCTTATGTGAGCGCGATGCCTCGCCGATCGAGGGGCCGAGAATCTGCCGGGCGTGATGGAAAGAGCAGCGATTACAAAAAGGTGCGGCTCGCGGTTCTTCTGCACGAACGGAAGCGCCGTGGTTCGCTACAATGGCTGTCTGCTTCGACGGCCCGATGAGCTTCTCCACGAGCGTGGGCAGGTTCAACATGTCGTCGGTCATCGGCGGCCCCGCCGAAAACTCGCTCGCTACAGCTCTGTCCAAAAGCGCACTGGCGAGCCGCGCCGCATCCGCCGAGCTACGCCACCGGATAGGAAAGGACCTCACAATTCGACGATGATGTCTGGTCGGTAACAAGAATTGAAGGCAGGCGGCTGGCCAATCGCGCTACTCAGCTCAGATATTAGGCTTGACTGAACTAGTGTGGAGGCCTCGAAAATGCAGCAGGCAAAACGAATCCTGGTGACTGGAGGCGCGGGCTTTCTGGGATCGTTCTTGTGCGAACGACTGCTTGGTGAAGGTCACGAAGTTGCCTGTGTCGACAATTTCTTCACCGGAAGCCGAAGAAACGTCTCCAATCTGCTCGACAACCGATCCTTCGAAATCATCCGCCACGACGTGACGTTTCCACTCTACGTAGAAGTTGACGAGATCTACAATCTTGCGTGTCCTGCGAGCCCCGTCCACTACCAGTTCGATCCGGTCCAGACGACGAAGACAAGCGTTCACGGGGCAATCAACATGCTGGGGCTAGCCAAGCGGGTTCGCGCAAAGATCCTTCAGGCGTCCACGTCCGAAGTTTACGGCGACCCCGAAATTCACCCTCAGACCGAGGACTATTGGGGCAGGGTAAACCCGATAGGACCCCGTTCGTGTTACGACGAAGGCAAGCGATGTGCCGAAACCCTCTTTTTCGACTATCGGCGACAACACAGACTCTCGATCAAGGTAGCGCGCATCTTCAACACATACGGTCCGAGGATGCGTCCGGATGACGGTCGCGTCATTTCCAACTTCATCGTGCAGGCACTGCAGAACGAGCCGCTAACAGTGTACGGCACCGGCCAGCAGACACGTTCATTTTGCTATGTCGACGACCTTATCGACGGTCTGGTTCGCCTGATGCAAACCACTGACGACGTTACCGGTCCGATCAATCTCGGCAATCCAGTCGAATTCACGATGCTCGAACTCGCCAATCTTGTGATCGAACTTACTGGAAGCCGGTCGACGATCCAATTTTTGCCTTTGCCCGTCGACGACCCGAGGCAGCGACAGCCTGACATTGGGAGTGCCTTGCGCGAACTCAATTGGAAGCCAAGAACCGCGTTGCGCGACGGCCTTGTCAAGACCATTGCCTATTTTGAAGGCTTGGTTTCGTCGGGGTATGTACGGCCGGCCGCTGCCGAATGAAGACCGTTATGGTAACCGGCGGGGCCGGCTATATCGGATCACACTGTTGCAAGGCATTCGCCGAATCTGGTTGGTCGGTCATTACGTACGACAATCTCTCGCGCGGTTGGCGCGACGCGGTCAAATGGGGGCCGATTGTCGAGGGCGACATTTCCGACAGCGCAGCCGTATCGGCAGCGCTACGAAAGTATCGGCCAGATGTCGTGGCGCATTTCGCGGCTTATGCTTACGTTGGGGAATCTGTCGAGCACCCGGAACTCTACTACCGAAACAACAGTTTCGGGTCGCTGGTGTTGCTCGAGGAAATGCTGAAGGCCGGCGTCGGCAAGCTGATTTTTTCCAGCACATGCGCATCTTATGGCGTTCCCGTTCGCTCTCCGATTGACGAAACGCATCCGCAGTCGCCCATCAATCCGTATGGATGGTCGAAACTCATCATCGAACGAATGGTGGATAATCTCTCGTATGCCCATGGCCTCAACGCGGTCATTCTCCGGTATTTCAACGCGGCCGGGTGCGATCCTGACGGCGAGATCGGTGAACGGCACGAACCGGAAACACACGTCATACCGCTCGCTATCGAGGCGGCGGTCGGGCGGGGCCGGGTTTTTACCGTCAACGGAACCGACTTCGACACCCGCGATGGAACCGCAGTACGGGACTATGTCCATGTCACCGATCTCGCGCGTGCTCACGTCCTGGCAGGGGAGAAACTTCTCCGCGACAAGGGTGTCCACGTCTACAATCTCGGGACCGGAATTGGAACGACGGTAAAAGAGCTGGTCGACGCGGTGAGCCGGGCTTCGGGATCGCGCCTTCCTGTGGTTTACGGTCCGCGCAGGGCAGGTGACCCCCCGGCGCTCGTAGCCTCGGCTGGCAAGGTGCGCCAGGAACTCGGCTGGGTGCCGGAGCAATCCGGAATCGACAGGATCGTCGAGACGGCACTAGCTTGGCATCGTAGCCGATTGTGATCGGTGCGCCACCGCCCGTCATCGACAGAGCAACGACTGCGCAGGCCGACAGGAGGGTCACCGTTCTTTACCCTCAGCCTCAGAGGCACATACGATTTCGTGCTGGCGGTTTTGATATTGAGGAACGACAAGGGAGGCGGGTCCTTGGCTATTGACTCTGCCGTTCTCTATCCAAATGACATTTGCTGCGTCACGCGCCGTTTCTATGCGATGCGTGATCAGCAAAATTGTCCTATTGCCAAGCTGCCGATCAATCGCGCGCCGAACCTGGTCCTCGAGCGCGGTATCGAGTGCGTTCATCGCTTCATCCAGGATCAGGAAGTCCGGATTGCGTAATACAGCTCGCGCCAGGCCAATGCGCTGCCTCTGGCCGCCGGAAAATCGCAGCCCCTCCTGCCCGATCCAGGTATTGTAACGATCGGGAAGGTCCTCGACGAATCCCGCAACGCCGGCACTGCGGGCAGCGACAATGATCTCTTCTTCGGTCGCGTCGGCTTTGGCCATTCGGATGTTTTCTGTCACCGTTCCCTCGACGAGGTCGACGTCCTGACCCGTTACAGCGATCTTGGACAGCCAGTCGTCCCGCCTGATGTCTACCAGCCGGGTGCCATCAATCTTGATGTCGCCAGACGTCGGTTCGTATAGCCGCAGGAGGAGGTTCACGATCGTCGTCTTGCCGGCACCGCTTGCGCCGATAAGCGCTGTGGTCACTCCGGCTGGAATCTCGAACGACAGGTCGGTGAGCACCGGCGTGTTCTGATCGTACCCAAAGCTTACGTGCTCGAAGACGATATTCGCGTTCAAGTTTCCGAGTGGGACAGTTCCCTGCGATGGATATTCCTTGTCCTCGGACTGGACCATCTCCAAGACTGAGCGCAGTTGCGGCTGTATCTGCGCCAGAAACAGCAGGTTGCTCTCGAACTCCTGCGTATGCGGCTGCAAACGATAAAGCAGCGCGACAGCGGCCAGCGTCACCTCGAAGCTGATATGCCACCATCCGGAAACCAGGACGATAGAGCCCAACATTCCCAGATAGCCGATTTCGGTGGTTGGACCGATCCATGACGAAAGGCGAATCATGGACAACGATGCGTTGCGCGCGGCCGCCGACGATTGCATGAAGCGGCTCTGATGAAGCGCCTCCTGTCCATAGGCGCGGATGGTGCGCAACGCCTGAAGCGTCATAAGCATGTGCTCGCCGAGCGATTGATGGATCTTCTTCACTTGATGCCCTAGATCCCGCGCGGGTCGCGAAAAGATGCGCAAGATCGCCGAGATCACGACTGAGCCAAGGGCTGCGATCAGCAGGATCTTCCAGGAGATCGTGAGCAGGAAGACGGCGAACACGAAGATCGAGCAACTGTTTATGATTAGTCTGGTAACCGCGCCATAGGCTTGCGCGACCAACCACGATTCGGTCCCGAGCACCTCCATGAGTTGTGATTGCTCATGCTGTTGGATGGATCCGAAGGCGACTCTGAGATACTGTTCGTGGACGAGGTTGCGCACGCGTTCGCTGATCCGCTCGCCGATGCTTGAACTTATCAGCGAATAGAGCAGCGCTAGCGCTCCACGCGCGAGGATAAGCAGGAGGATCGCGAAGGCGAGCCGGGTAGGACTACCGAACCAGGCGATTGCCAGGCCCAGCGCTCGACCCTGAAGGCCATCTCCTGCCGCCGTGATCCGGTTGGACACCAAATAGAGGAACAGCAGGATCAGAGTGATGCCGAGCGTCTCGGCCAAGGACGACAAAAAGCCAAGCGCGAGCAGCGCAGGCGTCGCCCAGCGCGGCTTTCCAACGATGCGAAGCAGGTGCGAAAGATCGCGCAACGAAGCGCGGACCGCACCGCGCTGAATGGCGCCTTTGGCTTCGCTCATTTCAGTTCCCCAGTCGGGAAGCGTGCGGTCACTTGAGGGCGGACCGGCACGCGACCGCGCACCAACCTTGTTGCGACGCGCTTGGCCAAATGCGCCCCGATCCGCGGCAAATCCACGGCGATTATCCGCATTGCGATCGCGGGATGACGGCGGAGCAGCAGTGACAGGATCGGAAGCACATAGCGGGGGCGCCTTTGGCGCAAGGTCCGCTCCAGGAGCCACGTCGAGTAGAAATGCAGGCCCTCACGCAGCGTAGGTGCCGCATCCGGGTGGCGGCCGAGCATCTCGTCCACCACAAGCATCCAAGACCGCAGCATGCGAGTCATGTTGCTCGACATATTTCCCGGTAAATAGCGATACCCGACCAGCGGCTCTTCGACGACTTCGAAGTGGTAGGTTTCGGCAACGCGACAATAGAAGAGGATATCTTCACAACCCTGCGCGCCCGCCTCGCGCAGCCCACTCTCGAAACCGTCGGCGTCGATCAGTGCCTGCCGGTGTACCAAGGCGGCGCTGCCGTTGCCAACGAAATTACCGTGGAAAAGGCGTTCGAGCACATCGCCCCGCCAGTTTGGCCGATGCTGATCATCAGTTACCGCGCTCTGCGCATCGATCACCAAATACCAGCAGTAGACGAGCCCCACTTTCTCGTCCGCCCGATCGAACGCTGCCAGTTGCCGCTCGATCTTGGTCGGCGCCCAGAGATCGTCGGCATCGACGAATGCAATCAGATCAGATCGCGCCGCTTGCCAACCCGTATTGCGGGCAGCTGCCACGCCGGAGTTTGCCTGCTCGATCAGCCGCACACGCGGGTCGATCTCCATGTGACGTCGAGCAATGGTAACAGTCTGGTCCCGCGACCCATCATCGACGACAATAATCTCAAGCGCGCGGTGGGACTGCGAGCGAACGCTGCGGAGTGTCTCGTCGATTGTATCTTGCGCGTTGTGAGCGGGGATAATGACACTGACAAGTTCGCCGTTCATTCGAGCACGGCCTCTAGAAGGGCAACAAAGTCATCGAGCGAACGATCCCCGCGAATCTCGATGCGGGGGAGGTCGATCGGATCGCAATCGAGGTCCGCCGGCCCCGATCTGCGGCCGAAGCCGATTCGATAGCCGCACTCCTTGGCAAGACGGCCAAGCCGTCGGTCGGTGACAGAAAAAGGAGCCGCGAACGTCGTCGTGGGCCGCCCGGTCCATCGCTCGATGAACATACGTGAGCGCAGCAGTTCAACGGCCAGGTCGGAGCTCGAGAGACCATCGATCGCGCGATGCGTCGCCAGATGGCTTGCGAAGAATGCACCTTCGGCGGCAAGGCGTCTCACGGTCAGAGCGTCCATGAGTGGTGTCGGCGGACCGCGGTCGGCATCCCACCGCGCGCTTTCACCCACCAGGTCCGTCACCAGGAACACTTCCGCGGTGAGGTCGTTCGCGCGCAAAGTTGGCCAGGCATGGTCGGCGAAGTTCTGGAAGCCGTCATCGAACGTGATGAGCACCGGGCGGCCCACGAAAGGGTGACGGTTGGCGATGAACCATTCCAACTGCTCGGACATGATCGCGTGGAAGCCATTGGCGCGCAGCCATGCCATCTGGCTGTCGAACACGGCGGGGGTGAAGCGATAGCGGGCGAGCGCGGCCGGGCCATCATCGGAGACGCTGTGATACATGAGAACGGGGATGCGCTGCCGCCGCTCGTTGCGCGCCACGTGGCTGCGCAGCGCCCGCGCCCCGCCCCAGACGATCCTTCGCGCGACCTCCATTTCAATGGGCGCGCCGATCGGGAGATGATCGACCGTCGGTTCCGCCGCCAGTTCCCCCGGGGACAGACGGCGAAAGCGGTCCATGCGATAGAGATCGGTCTGGATCGATCTCTCAAGGAAGAGGCCTTCGGTCGCTGCCAGCGTCTCCGAGATTACTTGTGCGCCGAATTTGTTGTCCCAATCGAAGCCCGTCCGTTCCATATTGTCACGAAGGACGAATGCGTGCGCGTTGATGAAACTGCCGCCTGGCGCCAACGCCTCGACGAGTTTTGTTGCGAGGCGCCGCAACTCGTCGAGATCGTCGAGAAAATAGAGCACTTCCGAGCAGATGATGAGATCCATATCACCCGGCAGGGCATCCGCGCGGAAATCCAGTACGCCGAATTCGATATTCAGTTGGTCCCTGCATCGCTCTCGCGCTCGCTCGATGGCTACGGCGGAGATGTCGGTCGCCGTCAAATGCCCCACTCGCGGCGCCAGTTGCCGCGTGAAATGGCCCTCCGCACAGGCCAGCTCGAGCGCCCGTCCTATTGGACCGGCAGGCAGGATTTCGAGCTGCCGCTCATATTTTTCTTGCTCATAGGGCGAACCATAGTTCCAGGGATCCGCGGTCTCGAAAAAGCGGTCCCAGAACGACGCGCGATCGTCGTCGCGCCCACCTTCGGCCCGGGCACGACGCGGGGAGGCAACAGGTTCCGTCGCCTCGGCACTCGAACGCACCAGCCCTTGGGCATCCGCTGCCAATCGCGCGAGTCTTGCGTAGTGGCTGCCCCGATCAGTCCGCCGTCCCGCCGCGGACAGCAATGCCTCCGCGGCAAACATACTTGCCTTGTCGGCTCCGGTATTCTCATGCAGATCTGGCACAGCCGATCGGCCCGCCAGCCGCGCGGCTGCCTTCCAGAAGCGAAACGCCATGCGCTGATAGCCGGAAAGGCCGCTTATAATCTCCCGCGGAGGCACGAAATTCAAAATCAATTCAAACCAATGACGTCTTGTCACTCTCCCGAGCGCGCCGAACTGCACGAGGGCTTCGATTTTGCCATCCAACATCAGGTAGGCATAGACTTGATCGATCCCTTCCGGCAGTTCCGTCGAGGCCGGATTTCGAGCATCGACGCGAATCCCGAGTGTCCGCGCTAGCCTGCGCGGAGCGGCAAGGTCGTCGAAGTCGAGAAGCATTTGCTCAAGATGATACTGCACGCGGCGACCCGCAACGGGATCGCTCCAGATATTGCTTAGTTCAACGATCAAATCGGCGAGGGGGCCGCCGAACCTGTCCCATCTGGCAGCCAATTGCTGCGGCGCCGATAGACTTCCTACCATCAGCCCGTCGAAGACCACCTTGGCTATCTCAGAGGCCCATTCGTATCTGGCCGGGAGAGCGCGCAACGTCTGCGGGTTGATAAAGCCGCTGCCGCTGCCGCAATCCGATGCAGCGTTCCATAACGCGAACCACGCGAGTGCTTCGCGGGCGGCGCTGCCGTCCGCCGAAGTCGCCCCCTTAGCGTGCGCCGGCGCTGGGTGTTTGACCCTTGGGTCGGCAGAGAAGCCGCGTGCTATCACGATTTCCGCGTCTGACAGCATTTGCGTCGAATTTCGGGTGAGTGAGTTGGGGCTTGCCCGATAGTAGGCGAGCGGTTCGTCGACCATCACCCAACGTTTGCCCAGACGTGCGACGCGCTGCCACAAATCCCAGTCCTCACAGGTGCGCAGCGACACATCGAAGGCGCCCAACTCGACGATTGTCGCCCGATCGATCAGCAGCGCGTGAGTGCGGATGGCACATCGTCGCGCAAATGTCTCGAACGGTTGGATCGCAACCTCCGGCGCGATGCTCGACGGCGTGAGTGCTCCATCGGGCATCACTCGCCGAGAACCGCAATAGCCAGCTACCGAATCGGGCGCGGCTTCCATTGCGGTCAGCATTTTCGCCAGGAAGCTGACGTCCACCCAATCATCCGCATCCAGGAACATGAGCCAGCGGCCGCGCGCCGTCGAAATCCCCTTGTTGCGCGCGCCCGCTGCGCTATGAGCAGAAGAGCTAACCGTTCGAAATCGGGCATCACGCCCAACATAACTGGCGATGATCGCGGCGGTACCGTCACTTGAGCCATCGTCGACGATGATCGCCTCCCAATCAGCAATGTCCTGACCGAGGAGGCAGTCGAGTGCTTGTGCTAGGGTCAGCTCTGCGTTACGCGCAGGCACCACGATTGAAACCAAGGGATTATCGGCCACGTCGCCCTACCTGCGCTTGGTTCGGAGGTAGAACAGGATTCCTGAAGCATAGCCGGCGATTTCATGCCAAAGGAAACGATCCTCAGCGACCCTGCGTCCAAGTAGCCTTCTGCGAACTCTGCCGAGGTACCAAAGTGGCTTCCATTTGAGAGCCTGCTTCAAATTCGCCTTGATGCCAGTCCGTTCATGCTGGACGAGCAATGCGGCCGAGTGACCGCGCATGTAAAAATAGATTTGCTTGGCCAGGCCTTCCATCGTCCGCCTGTGGAAATGGAATGCGACGGAAGTTGGCTGGTAACGGCAGTCATATCCACTGGCGAGCAGCCGATACCAATACTCGGAGTCGCCCGAACACCCAGCCTGGCCGACGTCGAGGCGTTCGTCAAACATCCCCGCGCGGTCAAACACGTCGCGCCGGAATGCCATACTGGCACCGGCACCGACCTTCCAGGCAGGGAACACATCGTGCTTGCTGGCGGCAAACTCGGCCGCGTGGAAAATTTGAGGTTTATAGCCTTGCCCGAAGCTCCAGAACGTCTCGAAATAACGCTGCGCTTCGGTGGCAATTTCGGCGGGCAGTACAAGACCCGTCACCGCGCCGATCGAAGGTCTGTCGAATGCCGTGATCAGCCGCTCAAGCCATTGCGGATGAAGCAGAACATCATCATCAGTGTAAGCAACGATATCCGAGCAAGCACGCTCGGCGCCCCGATTGCGTGCAATATCCAAGCCAGGTCGGTCCTCACGGACATAGATTGCACCGGCAGCGAGCGCTACCTCGCGCGTTTCGCTGCCTCTCGACGCGTTATCCACCACGATGACCTCTGCCGGCGGAACGGTTTGCTGCGGAAGCGAGGAGAGGCAGCGCCGCAACTCGTTCGGCCTGTCACGCGTGCAGATGACAACGCTGGCGCTCGGCAGGTCCAGAACCGGCGGAGTGAACTTTGTGTCCGGAGGGGCCGCAATTGGGGCAATGCGGCACTCACCGTCGCTCCCTCTCAGCAAATGCCCCACTGGAAAGCCGCCGCGCCACAACACGATCATGCCAGAATCGCAGTATTCCGGAGCGGCTTGGGCGTCTAAATCCACATGGCGGACACCTTGGCAGCCATCCATGCCGAACATCTTCTGCAGTTCTGCTGCCAGCACATTTGCGCGCCGGTTCGGCGTCATTGACATCTTCACCAGATCATTTCGCTATAGAGGGGCCGAAATTCGCTCGTGTCCTTTCGCATTCGTCTCATGCGCACCTTGAGCCATCGAGGAACCAATCGGGCCCTGCAATACTCTTCCAGCATATTGGGCAGGCGGGAGATCGCAATGCCCGGTTCCGTCTCGAACAGCCTGTTCAGCAGCCTGCCGGCCGCGAAAAACTGCCCGCCAATCAGAGCTCTGACAGCAAGCCACTGCATCATGTCGACCATATGGGCATCGAGATCTCTTCCGAATTGCGGGTATTTTTCGCGGAATTCGGCAAGCACGATTTCACATGAACGAAGCATCTGAATGACATCGCTCGACATGTTGACGTTCGTCACCCGGTAACCCACAAGGTGCTGAGGCACGACACGAAACTCGTAATTTTCCGCTATCCTGAGGCAGATCAGAAGGTCCTCGCATCCTTGGGCTTTCCTGGCCCGCAAGGACGGATCGAATTGTCCCGCCCGCTCGAATGCGGAGCGACGTACAAGCATCGAACTTCCGTTGCCGACAAAGTTCCTTCTGCACATGCGTTGCAGGACGCGACCGACGGCGTCAGGCTTGTTGTGCAGCGAAAATACTCGACCCTCCTCGTCGATATGTGCAAACCAAGAATAGGCCAGGCCTGCCGAAGAGCCACCTTCCTGCAATGCGCGCAACTGCAGTTCGATTTTGGTCGGGGCCCAAAGATCATCCGCGTCCACGAACGCCAGGAACTCCGCGTCGGTTGAAGCGGCACCGCGGTTGCGCGCGAGCGCGACACCGGCATTCGACTGTCTTACAAGGCGTATACGGCGGTCCTGCATAGCACAGGAGGCGACGATGGATGCGGACCCGTCTGTTGACCCATCGTCCACCACGATAATATCCAGTGCCTGGTAGTTCTGCCGGCAGATGCTGGTCAGGGTAGAGCGAATGGTTCGCTCGGCGTTGAACATCGGCACCACGACGCCTACCGTGGTTTTGTCCTGGATCATCGGCGGCTTCGTTGTCTCCAAGAGTTGGTAAAGACGGCTATGCTGGCATGGTGGTCAGTACTGCTCTACAATGATCGGGGCGAATTCGAGGCAATGTCGACTCGGGTGTTCCGTCAGTCTGTTTGGGAGATTCCGACCACAACAAAACGATATTGGATTCCAGAAACAGGCGAGACATTGGTTGCGCTTCAAAAAGGGGGCGGTGAAAGTATCGCCCTCCATAGCAGATCACCTCGCGCCCCTTACATTAGCTTTGTCTGATTAACGTAGTCAACCAACGAGACAAAGTGGCAGTGCATGAGTTTGAAATTTAGGAGTGGACGTTTTTGGCGTGTGCGAGATTATGAGCCATGCCGCGCAAACGCTCGCCGACGGCGAGGACGGACGTCGGGCCGCCGAAGCATTGCGCTCGTTGATCAGCGAGATCGTCCTTGCGTCCGGTGACAAGCGTGGCGAGGTGCATGCCGAGCTACGCGGCGAGTTGTTCGGTATCCTCGAATTCGCCAATCCCGAACAAAATCAAAGCTTTGACCGTATTATGACAAAAGGCGTTGCGGGTCCAGGATCTGAATCAAGGCGCCGCAGAGCATTTTGGGCGACCTGTATTAATGGTCGGGTCCCGCGTTTTTTTGCCGGAGGGATCTGACTGCCTCCAGCAGTTCGCGCTCGCCGGTGTGAGCGTTTCGATAAACGGCCACAACCATCACCGCCAAAATTTCAGCGTCCGGCTCCAAAGGATCGAGCCGTTCATCCGCGCAGACCTGATTGAACACGCGTTCGCAAACAGCCAGATCGAGAGGGCTTAGACAGGTGCCGTTAAGATGGCGACGCAGCATTGAGCGAACCTTTCAGGCCCGCCTTCCCTGCTTTGCGGCGGGCTTTTGTCACTGAGGCTTGAGCGATATTATCATCAATAGTATTGTGACAATATTACTCTGAGGCTCTGGATTGCGTTGTCAGTATCCCCAAAATCTGCGCGCACTCGCGGGATCTATATTGCCCGGAAGTCATCAGCTGGTAATAATCTTGCCGCTTGTGTTCCGGTATGCGGAAGCCACGGCGAAAGTCCGCCGCCTCTTTTGGTGTTCTGGTGCAGCCGAGCTTGCTGGCGCTCACTTTCAAGCTCGCCAATGAGCATCCGAGCTTTGCCGCAATGTCTTTCAATGGTTCGTTATTAACGTATCCATCAAGGATTATCTTGCGGCGTGCTTCTCTCGTGAGCTTTTCGTTCATTTCGTGGTCTCCTCAACATCGCTTTCACGATGCCGGAATCTATACGTGCGAGTTTGAAGAGTGTCGTTATCTTCGCATCCAGAAACTTATCTCGGGATGCATTTCTTGGTGTAATCCAGCGTGATCGCCGATGCAGTCGACAGGCTTGCCAGATGCCCCGGATACACCACATGATTGCGAGGGCATGGGCATACCGGAATCGGATATGGCACCACGCGCGATGGACGCTGGAAGGCAAAACGAGGCGCATGCCGGGCAGGCGCCGGAGCGTGAGCGACGCCGTTGGCCGCGCGACGTTCAACCTCACAACGAGGCCGCTCCACCACTCGCGTCGGTGCTGGCACCGTTGTCCTTTTCAACGCTCAAACTGGCACCGGAGGATCAATTCAACGCTTGGCAAGCGCATGTGGCACCGCTTGTCGAGGTCAAGTTGCCGGATGACAAATCGCCGGACGACGGCTTTTCCGCCGACCACACGGCTTGGAATCTCGGTGGCATGCTGATCGTTGAACAGCGCGCGCCGGCGCACAGTTATATGCGTTCCGCCGCGAAGCTGCGGTCCAGTTCGATCGATCACTGGTATGTCGTCCTGCCACATACTGGCCGGTCATGGACGGAGGTCGATCGCCGCGTCGCTGAGGGCCAGCCGGGCAAACTGGAGCTCAGATCTCTTGGCTACCCGTTCCGCGGCAGGACAACGGAATCCGAAAGTCTCTTTCTCTATTTGCCGCGTGATTTGTTCGCCGACGCGGCGGGGACCCTCGACGCAAACAACAATTCAATTCTGTCCGGAAACTTTGCCAATCTTCTGATCGACTACGTCAACAGTATCGTGACTAGATTGCGCGATCTCACGGCGGAAGATCTGCCCCGCATCGTACACGCAGCTCGCAGCATGATCATTGCCTGCCTTGCGCCTCCAGCGGAACATGCCGCGGCGGCCGAACAACTGGCGAGCATCGCGCTGATGGAGCGAGCGCGTCGATACGTTCAAAACAATCTGGACGCGGCTCGTCTGACACCGGATTCTATGTGCCGGGCGCTTGGCGTTTCGCGATCTCGTCTCTATCAGTTGTTCGAACCGAGCGGTGGTGTTCTCCATTACATTCAAAGTCGCCGCCTTTTGGCAGCCCATCTTGCGCTTAGCGATCCAGCGGACAACCGGCGCATTGTCGAAATTGGCGAAGCCTTCGGGTTCAGTTCAGCGGCCAACTTCAGCCGAGCGTTCAGCAAGGAATTCGGTTACAGCCCCCGCGAAGGCCGCAGGACGATGGTATTGCCGCGCCCCGCCCACTCTGTTTCGCTTGGCGAGCACGAGAAGGCCTCTTCCTTTGAAGGTTGGCTCAAGGCGCTTGGAAGCTGAGCAGGGCGTCGCCGGCCGCCATCGGAGACGGCACAAGTGATTCCGCGCCGATATCGAGATATGTACGCCAGGACAAGTATTTGGATGCGACGACAACGACAATGCGACCTTATTCGTAGATGTTCGTGATGGCTTAGCGGGGGCTCGGCACAGGCGGCAGGTTTCCAAGTTGGGGGGAACATCGGTCCGCCTGTGCCGATCGCGCCAACGCTGTCCGTCAATGGTGGTGGCGTAATTGGGTAAGTGTGCCAAGTTCGGCGGCCAACTGGAGTTCGTTCCGCCGCAGATGCCAACTCTTGTCGAGCAGCCGCCCGAAGGAGAGGGGTGGGTCCATGAGGCCGAGCTCGATGGCTACAGGACGCAGATTATCATCGATAAGGGCAGCGTGCGTCTCTACAGCAACAACGGCCATGACTGGACGACAAAATATTGGCCCATCGCCCTGGCAGTCGAACTGCCATGCCGGGCCGCCATTCTCGACGGCGAGGTGATTGTGTCGGGCGAGCGGGGTACACCCGATTTCCCTGCGCTGGAAGCCGCGATCTGGAACGAGCCGAGCCGGCTGGTGTTCGTCGCGTTCGACATTCTCCATCTCGACGGTCGCAATCTTGCCCCCTTGCCCTTGCTGAAGCGCAAGCAAGCGCTGCGGCAACTGGTCGAGCCTCGCGTGGGCAAGATCCAATACAGCGAGCATTTTGAGGGCGACGCGCTGGCGATCTTTCGCGCCGTCGAGAGAACAGGGCCTAATGGTGTCATCTCGAAACGCGCCAATAGCCGCTACCGGCACGGACCTTCTAAAACATGGCTGAAGGCCAAATGTGATCCCGCCCGGGCGGCGAAGGCCGCTCCGCCCCGTGGATCGTAATACTTCGAAATCACACCAGCGCTGCGTCAGCTATCTGCAAATTTCCAATTTGTTAACGATCAGTGAATGTTCATCGTGGGGATAACCTGCCGGCGACCATAGCGGATCATGCATCGCGACTACGCCGCGCAAGGGGATTGTTAAGAATGCGAGTTGGAACTTTGCCAAGCTTGACAGTCATGCTATTTCTTAATTGCGGGACAACGAACGCATGCAATATTGGTCGGCATGGGAGCGATTCCTGCCGAAAGTTGATTACCGTTGGCGAGCCGAGGGAGCGACGATGGGAACTGATGCCCAGCATGCTTCGGCATTGGTGAATGCTCCGCAGGCGCGGCGCTCGATACGTTTCCTGTGGATCCTTACACCACCAGCGCTTTTGATCATTACCGCAGCGATTATTCGATTGAGCCTTGGACCAGCCTTGGAGAGGCTGCCGGCTGACTACACCGCCAGCGTCACGCTCGAATCGGATAGTCGCTTTCGCCAGACGCCAGACGCCACCTTCACGGCCTTCCACCAGAAGGGCCGTCGTGTCGACCAGGTTCTAAATACCAACGGCGACGTTGCCGTTGTTCAGAGCCACGTCGATTGGACGACAGACACCGGTGAGGTGAATTACCAAACGACCGGCCTTTATGGTGTCGATCGCAGGACCCGCCAGAATGTGGCCGGTTACGGCGACGTTAGCCGCAGCGGGCAGTTCATGTTCCCACCGCGGCTCAAAGGTCTTGGTGATCGGATATGGGACCCCTATTATGGCGGTCCGCGGCACCTGGTTTTCGACCGCAATGAGGTGGTCGACGGTCTGGTGCTTGCCGTCTACCGCTTTACGATTGCGGGCCTCGACGAGACCAAGACCTACGGCTTTCTTCCCGACGTACCGGCGCGATTCCAGGCCCATACCGATGGCGAAGGCTCCCTGTGGATAGAGCCCATCTCGGGTACCCTCGTCGACATGACGGATAATGGCCACAGCTTTTTCGTCGATCCGGCCACCGGGAAGTCGGTGGGAGACTTCAGCATCTGGCATGCCAGCTATTCCGCGCAGTCCAAGGCTGATCTGTTCGGTGTCGCCGCTTCGTCCCGACAGCGTATCCTGGCGGCGCAAATCTGGGTGCCCGTCGCCTTGCTCGCGCTGGCCCTCGGTTGGTTGGGAGTCGGTCTGCTGCGGCTCCGCAACAGTGCGCGACCGAGTGCAGGATGAGCACGCGACCGCATGTGGATTCGCAAGACTCCTTGCCGCCTCCGCGGCTTGGAATTTCACAAAAGCTCACCCTGCTTTTCGCGCTCTTCGCCGCAATCCTGCTCGGCGCGACCGGATGGCTGGCATTTGACCAGGGCAAGGCGGCGCTTGAGGGCAGCGTCGTTGCCGAACTTCAATCGAGAGCGCTGGAAAAACAGGCCGCGATCGAGTCATGGCTTGATGAGCAGTCGAGCGAGCTGCGCGGGTTCAGCGAATCGCCCCACATTGTCGAGGACGTTACCAAGCTGGCCGATCTTCCGGCGGACGCTTCGCCCGACGATTGGGCCGAGTTCCGCGACGACCTTGCGGCGCGCACGGGAGAGGGGCAGGATTTTGTCGCCCTTTTTGTGATGGAACCGAAATCGGGCCGGGTCCTGACGGCGACGGACCCGGCCGATCTTGCCAGACAGGGCGCTGGCGAGCCTTATTTCGCCAATGGCAAGGTTCGCTCCGGCCTCTATCTGGTGCCGGACCGGTCCAGGAACGTTAACCTGTTGCAGCCGTTCTTGTCCGCTCCGCTTCGTGCCCGGAGCGGAACGCTTCTCGGCGTTCTGGTCGCCCGAGTCGGAGCACAGAATCTGGCTGCCGCCGTCGATCGGCGAGCGGGGCTCCGCGCGACCGACGAAGCGTACTTGATCGACACGCATGGGCGGTTTGTGAACAAGCCACGCCTGCTGAATGATGCGGAGCCGAGCACATACACCTCGGACAAAAGCGCCGCGGCAGAGCTCTGCCTCAAACACAATGATGGGCTGGATCTTTCGAATGACTACCGCGGCGTTCCGGCGATCAGCGTCTATCGCTGGATACAGAGGTATGGCTTGTGTCTCGTCACAAAGCTCGACAAGGCTGAAGCCTTTGCCCCTGTCTATCAACTTGGTCAGAGCCTCGCGATCGCTGGCGGCCTGCTTTTGGCCGTCGCTTCCGGGGCGTCGGGATTGATGGCGCGTACCATAACCAACCCCATTCGGCGCATCGAGGCCGGTGCCAGACGAGTCGAGGCGGGCGAGCGGGATGTAGTGCTGGCTGAGTCATCGAGCGACGAGCTTGGTCGTCTTGCGCGCGCCTTCAATCGAATGACGACCGCGCTTGAAAATCGGGAATCCGAACTGCGCGCGCATGCTGCCACCCTGGAGCAACGGGTCGCGGAAAAGACACGCGAGCTTGACCTGAGGGCAAGTGAGTTGGCCCGGTCAAATATCGAGCTGGAGCGCTTCGCCTATGTCGCCTCGCATGACTTGCAGGAGCCGCTGCGAATGGTGGCAAGTTATACCCAACTGCTTGGCAGACGTTACAAGGGTCGGTTGGACGCCGATGCCGACGAGTTCATCCATTTTGCCGTGGATGGCGCTGCGCGGATGCAGGCATTGATCAATGACCTGCTGGTCTACTCACGTGTCAGCACGCAGGGCAGTGCGTACGAGGCGATCGATTGCAATCTTGCGGTCGAGCGCGC
Source organism: Mesorhizobium sp. Arg314 (assembly GCF_053714275.1). Classification (NCBI taxonomy): domain Bacteria; kingdom Pseudomonadati; phylum Pseudomonadota; class Alphaproteobacteria; order Hyphomicrobiales; family Phyllobacteriaceae; genus Mesorhizobium; species Mesorhizobium sp. Arg314. The sequence continues at coordinate 327,795 of NZ_JBSKBP010000002.1, forward strand.
CTTGACGAACCTCAAAGCGGCAGTAGTCGAGAGCGGCGCAATCATCCGAAAGTCGGACCTGCCGAAAATCGATGCCGATCGATTCCAGTTGGTTCAACTGTTCCAAAACCTGATCGGCAACGCCATCAAGTTCCGTGGCGATCGCGTCCCGGAAATTGAGATCGCGGCGCGGCGAGACAGCGGGGAATGGCTATTCTCGATCGCGGACAATGGCATAGGGATTGATGCCAAGTACATCGAGCAGCTTTTTGCCGTTTTCAAGCGCTTGCACACACGGGCCGAATATCCGGGGACCGGCATCGGTCTTGCCATTTGCAAAAAAGTTGTCGAACGCCACGGCGGTCGAATTTGGATCGAGTCCGAGGTCAATCGTGGCTCGACATTCTTCTTTACGCTCCCCTGCCGGGATATAGAAGACACCAGTCAAGCACGGAAGTTGGCTCCAACGTCCTCGGCACCTCAAATGGACCCGGTATGAACCTCAGTTCGACTGAACGCCCCATCAACATTCTCCTCGTCGAAGACAATCCCGGCGATGCTCGGCTCACGATCGAGGCCTTGCGAGACGCAAAGGTGCGCAACGAACTCAACGTCGTGCAAGACGGAGTCGAGGCCATGGCAATGTTGCGGCGAGAAGGGCGCTATGCCGATGCGCCACGTCCGGACTTGATCCTGCTTGACCTCAATCTGCCCCGTATGGACGGCCGCCAGGTCCTGGCCGAAATCAAGGCGGACGAAAACTTACGACGTATTCCGGTTGCGGTGCTGACCACCTCGCAGGCCGAGAAAGACATCCTGACCAGCTACAACCTGCATGCCAACTGTTACATCACCAAGCCCGTCGACCTGGATGAATTCGTACGCGTAGTGCGCGGGATCGAGAACTTCTGGCTCTCGATTGTGAAGCTACCGCCGGAGTAGCGCGAGTTGAGCGAAAGCCCGTTAAACATCCTACTCGTTGAAGACAATCCCGGTGATGCTCGGCTGATCCGGGAACTGCTCGCGGATGGAAGCGGCACGAGCTTCGTGATCTCTGAAGTGAATCGGTTGGCCCATGGCCTCGAGCAGTTCGCCGACCAGAGCTTCGATCTCGTATTGCTCGACTTGTCTCTCCCCGACAGTACGGGTTTGGATACGCTTCGCCGGTTCCAGACGACCGCCCCGGACGTCCCGGTCATCGTGCTGACAGGTCTCAACGACGAAGGATCGGCGATTCAAGCGGTTCGCGACGGTGCGCAGGACTATCTCGTCAAAGGGCAGATCGACGGGCAGCAAATTGTTCGCGCCATCCGCTATGCCCGGGAGCGCCATAGAATGGTGCTGCAGATAAGGGACCTGTCGCTCGTCGACGACCTAACCGGCCTTCACAACCGTCGTGGCTTCGCAATGCTCGCCAGAGAGGTGATGAAGCGCGCCGTCAGGGCCGGAGCGGGGCTGGTGGTGACTTTCGTCGATCTGGACGGCATGAAGCGCATCAATGATCGTTTTGGTCATGAAGTCGGTGACCGGGCGTTGATCAGGACAGCAGGGGTTCTGCGTTCCGTTTTCCGGGTGTCAGATGTGGTCGCCAGAATCGGCGGCGACGAGTTTATCGCGATGACAGATGGCGTCGACGGGGCAGCCGTCGACCTTCTGCGTCGCCGCCTCGCGAGCGCCGTGGAGGATCACAATCGCGAATCGGCGGGGGAGCCGGCACTGGCCCTCAGTCTGGGCTTCGCCCACCACAATCCAACAACGGAAACGTTGAAATCTCTCGACGCTTTGATTGCAGAAGCGGACGAGGCGATGTACGCGGATAAAGATAGCCGCCGGACCAAGGCGGCCCGCTGATAACCTCTCCTTGAAAATATTTGGCTCCCCAAGCCGCGCGTAACTGCGAACTATGAGTTGCCGATCCCCCTCAACACTGCGCCGGAGCCTTCCCCCAAGCTTCGCAAGCGGGATCGCCAGCGCGCGGAGCGGATCCGGATGGCAGGCGGTCCAAGACTATCGCTGAGGCAACGGGCAGTCGCGCTTGCCCAAGAACGAGAAGCGGTGCGAACGCGCGACCTTACGAACATCGGTATTTCCCCGATCCTACCCAGCCCGGATGTCCAACGAGGGCCTGCTCATCAAGGTCGGCTATGGAACCTATCGGGCCACAGATCAGGACGTGGAATGATCGGGCCGGCGATACCGAGCCGATCTGCAGATGGTCGGGCAGGGGGCCAACAGGTTTGAGTCTCAGTGCCACCAAACTGTCGGATAGTTGGTTTGGAGCGGGAGCGGGAAACCGCTACATCGTCAGACCCACCATCGGGACGCTCAGCCTAAAGCGTCGCCGAAGGCGGGCGTGGGCTAGGTAGGCTACCCGCGCCTGACGAGGCGCCCGAGGTTGGACGCTCCGAAAGCCTACGTTCATTAAGCCCCGGGCTTGCGCTTGGCAGGAGCTCTTTTGGTGGGAGTCGGCTGCAACTTGCGCCCCAGCCCCGCTGCTTGAGCGAGCATCGATCTTCGAGCCGCGTAATTAGGCGCAACCATTGGATAATCCGCTTCCAATCCTCCCCTGACGGCCCACGTGTCAGTATCCCATTCCGCCCATGCCGCCACCGGGTGAAGGCGCGGCATCCTTGGCCGGAATGTCGGTAATCATGGCTTCGGCGGTGATCAACAGGGCGGCGATCGAACCGGCATCCTGCAGTGCCGTGCGCACCACCTTGGCCGGGTCGACGATGCCGGCCTTGATCATGTCGACATAGGTCTCGTTCTGGGCATCAAAGCCCTGATTGGCGTCTTTGCTGCCAGTAAGCTTGCCGACGACGATCGAGCCTTCGACGCCGGAATTCTCGGCGATCTGGCGGAGCGGCGCCTCGAGTGCCCGGAGCACGATCGCGATGCCGGCGGTCACGTCGGCGTTGGCGCCGGTCAGGCCGCTGAGCGCCGACCTGGCGCGCAGCAACGCCACGCCGCCGCCTGGAACGATGCCTTCTTCGACGGCGGCGCGCGTGGCGTTCAGCGCGTCGTCGATACGGTCCTTCTTTTCCTTGACTTCCGATTCGGTGGCGCCGCCGACGCGGATGACCGCAACGCCGCCGGCGAGCTTCGCCAACCGCTCCTGCAGCTTTTCCTTGTCATAATCGGAAGTTGTCTCCTCGATCTGCCTCCTGATCTGGGCGATGCGGGCCTGAATGGTGGCCTTGGTGCCGGCGTCGTCGACGATTGTGGTCGTGTCCTTCTCGATCAGCACGCGCTTGGCACGGCCGAGCATCTCGATGGTGACATTTTCGAGCTTGATGCCGAGATCCTCCGAAATCATCTGGCCCGAGGTGAGCACGGCGATGTCTTCCAGCATGGCCTTGCGGCGGTCGCCGAAGCCCGGTGCCTTGACGGCCGTTACCTTGAGGCCGCCGCGCAGCTTGTTGACGACCAGCGTCGCCAGCGCCTCGCCTTCGACGTCCTCCGAGATGATCAGCAGCGGCCTGCCGCTTTGCACCACGGCTTCGAGGATCGGCAGCAGCGCCTGCAGATTGCCGAGTTTCTTTTCGTGGATAAGGACGTATGGGTCCTCCAGTTCGGCGCGCATCTTGTCGGTATTGGTGACGAAATAGGGCGAGAGGTAGCCGCGGTCGAACTGCATGCCCTCGACGACGTCGAGTTCGGTCTCGGCGGTCTTGGCTTCCTCGACGGTGATGACGCCGTCATTGCCGACCTTGTCCATTGCTTTGGCGATCATGGCGCCGACGGTGGCGTCGCCATTGGCGGCGACGGTGCCGACCTGCGCGATCTCGGCCGACGACTTGACCTTCTTGGACAGTTTCTGGACTTCCTTGACCACGGCGGCAATAGCCTGGTCGACGCCGCGCTTGAGGTCCATCGGGTTCATGCCGGCCGCGACGAGCTTGGCGCCTTCGCGCAGGATCGAGGCGGCCAGCACCGTGGCGGTGGTGGTGCCGTCACCGGCAAGGTCGTTGGTCTTCGAGGCCACTTCGCGCACCATCTGCGCGCCCATGTTCTCGAACTTGTCGGTCAGTTCGATCTCCTTGGCCACCGTCACGCCATCCTTAGTGACGCGCGGCGCGCCATAGGCCTTGTCGATGATGACGTTGCGACCCTTGGGACCGAGCGTCACCTTGACGGCGTTGTTGAGGAGTTCGACGCCGCGCAGCATGCGGTCGCGGGCATCGGTGGAAAACTTGATTTCCTTGGCAGACATGATTGTTCATCCCGTTCGAAAATTGGAGTGGGCGGTTGCCGTGAAGGCAGACCGGTCAAGCGGCGTTCTTGGCAGCCACTGTCTTCCCGATGATTCCCGTGATGTCGGCTTCCTTCATGATCAGAAGGTCTTCGCGGTCGATCTTGACCTCGGTGCCGGACCATTTGCCGAACAGGACAAAGTCCCCGGCTTTGACATCGGGCACGATGAGTGCGCCGCTTTCGTCGCGCGCGCCCGAGCCGACGGCGATCACTTCGGCTTCCAGCGGCTTTTCTTGTGACGTGTCCGGAACGACGATGCCGCCCTTGGATTTGGTGGTGTCGCCTTCGGCGCGGCGAATGACGACGCAGTCGCGGAGTAGCCGAAGTTTCATGGGGAGCTTCTTTCTGGGGCCGGCATGGGCGGCCGCCGCTTCTGTATAGCCCCATTGGCACTAGATAGATAGGCGTGCGAGAATTATTTCTCGTGAATATCCAAGAAAGCAAACGAAATAATTCAAGCTGCGAAGAAAATCATTGGCATTGGAGGAAAATTTTCTGCGGACTTGAATTACGGAGACGTGGATCTGTTATTTCAAAGGTCCAATAAAAAGCGCTGCGACCTGGTTTGGAACTCAATTGAGGCGCATAGGTAAAACTCGTTATTTGGTCGAGTTGGCTTTGTGGCAGAGCCTCGCCATTCGCCGCCAAATTTTCGGAAACGAGAGCATACGCCGGTTCTGCACATTTCGTTTCAGTTCGAATGTTGGAATGAAACCGACGCTGACCAGGGATATACTCGCAGCGCCGCAGAGACCGAGCCGGGCCGCTTCGTGCTTGCCGGCCAGCCGACGCGACACAGGCAAACCATCTCATCGCTCGCGGAAGATTTCCTGCCTGTAGCGGAGCAGCGGCGAAAGCAGATAGCCGATGATGCGGCGCGAGCCTGTCTTGATCTCGACCGTCACCGACATGCCGGGCGAGAGATCGGCGGACCGGCCCTCGATCTGCATCTGTGTGCGGTCCAGCGAGACGCGCGCGAGATAAGCAGGCTCCTGGTCCTTTTTCTCGGTTGTCGAACTCTCTGCGGTGGAGGACTGATCCCGCACGGCATCATCACGCCTGTCATTCGCTACGGCATCGCGCGAGATACCGAGCACGCGGCCGTGCAGGAGCCCGTAGCGTGTGAAATTGAAGGTATCCACCTTGATCTCCGCTTCCTGCCCCGCAGATACGAAGCCGACATCGCTGTTCGACACCATCGCTTCGATTTCGAGGGCCGCGTCGGCCGGCACCACGACCGCGAGTGCCTGCGCCGGCGTGACGACGCCTCCGATCGTATGCACGGAAAGCTGCTGGACGACGCCATCTACCGGAGCAGTCAGGTTTGCATCTTCGCCCTGTGCTCGGCCTTGATCATGTCCTGGGCGAGGCCTGCCGCCTTTTGCTCCGCCTTCGCCAGATCGTCGAAAAGCGAGCGACGGTATTCGGCTTCGGCTCTCGCGCGGGTCTCCTTCAAGACCGAGACAGCCGCTTTGACCTCGCTCTCGCGGCTCTCCAGGACCGGGAGATCGTGCTGCTGGCTGATCAGGTCCTGCAAGTCGGTAAGATAGGTGATCTTGGAGGCGAGACCCTTGTCGTAGAGGCTCTTGTCCATCGTCACTCGCTCTTGCAGCGGCGGAAGAACAGCCTGCAGCTTGTCGATGGTGGCGGCGATTGTCTCGCCTTCCGCCTCTTTCTCGGCCAGCTGGCGCGTGATCTCGGCGACTTTCGCGTCTTGCTCGGCCGTTTGCGTCGTGAGGAAGTGGCGCTGCGTGTCGATCAAGACCTGACTCGCATCCGCCGGCGCGATGAAATCATCAAGGGGATTGGCTCGAAGTGTCCGAAATGCCGGAGAATTGAGTGTAGATTTGAGACAAGCTGGTCATTCGGAACCCCCGATCCGTGAGGCTGGATCACCGTCCAATGATGATCCTGGGCGTCGATCCGATCCTTGCGAGATCGGCAAGTTGCCTTATGCGCGAACACGGGGCGTTGCGACCTGACCGAGGCGAGAAGCGTCAGTTCCTGCAGTGCAGTACTTCCGTATTGACGCAATATTCGGAATAGATCGGAGCAGTGTAGGGCGCACCCTTATTCGAATGACGCAAGTCTCAGGCCGCGGACACCCCACGTGAATTTCTTGCTCTCTACGCCGCCGCGGATGGCCGATGGAATCCGCCCATGACCGACGCGATGTGGCGTCGGTTGCTCTCAATGGAAAAGCCAGAACTGCGGAAAGCCAGAACTGCTCCTCAGTGGACGTCAGCGGTCGAAATGGAGAGGCCGGGAAACGCGCTCACTTTCTCTCAATGCTGCGGCCAGCACGGTGCAATCGATCTCCTCGACAAAGGCGACCTGCAGACCCGCTTCCACCATCAAGAATTGCATGCGAAGCGATTTCAACCGGGCTGCCTTGGCGGCGCGCTCGGCGCATTCAGCTTCGAGGATCGCCAGCATGGATTGGCCAAATTTTTCCTGTCTCTGCCCGCGCATGTATCCGACCTCGCAAATCGCCCTGGGAAAACTGGTCTCCATATTGGCGTCTTGTGCTCACCAGATCATGTGGGCTTATGCTTGTCGTCCTTCGTTGTGATGAAGACAGCCAAGCGCGACAGGTTCATTGGCCAACGGATGATCGCCGGGTCTTGTCATGATCCTGTGATGCCGGGCGCGCGAGCATCGTCTTCGTTCGAATGATGCCTTGCCGATGACATGCGCGCAGAGTTGCCGTAGCCGGCGACCTGCAGCAGGTCCCACGCCCCGCCGGTTAGGCCCGGTGGCCGACTAAGTACCCCCCGTAGAGGCCGCCGGGCCGCTCGATCTATTGAAACTACGGAAGCTACGTGAGCTAACGTGTCCCAGGCACTGTCGAATTCAGCCAGCGCAAATATGAGCCCATGCATCAGACTACAACCTTCGGACTAGCTCGTCGAGACTAGGCCGTTTGGGGGCAACCTAATACCACCGTGGGATTGCCACGCCTTAGCCGGCGCGTAGAATAACGAGTTGCGACGGGCTACAATCCTACGCAGACAAATCAGATACGAAATTCAGGTTAGGGGAATTATTTGGATCAAGAGAACGTAAGAAACCGCAAGTAATTGCGATGACTGCGTGCAGGTAGGGCGGGTACAAACATGACTCTGATCGAAAGGCACGCCGACCCGGTTGCGGGCGGGCGATACATTGCGCTTAAAAAAACTTGCGCGCGGCATTCGCAGACGACACATCCAGCACGCAGTTCGGATCGGTCCTATGAATCGGCCGCCGACCTGCAACGTCGGAGTCTGGAGTCTATCACCGGCATGCTCGAGCGCATCGGGTGCGGCTACCTGGTGCTCGACGGCGAAAGGAAGGTGGTCGAATGGAATGCGGCCGCCCGAGCCACGATTGAACGACAGGGTGACGCTGCCGAAACGGCATGCGCGCTTTCGACCGGACTCAGACGGTTGGTTGCAAACGTACCGGTGCATTTCGTGCCAGGTTCACTGTCCTGGGTGGTGATCCGAAACCATGGTGACAGGCCGGTGGTGCTGAATGAAATAGGTGTGGTCGCACATGACGGAACTTGCATCGTCGCATTGCTGGATCGGGAAAACAGGGCCGCGGCCAACCCTCAGACACTCCGGCGCATGTTCGGCTTGACGGGTGCCGAGACGCACTTAGCGTTGCGCTTGGCTCGAGGCGACGCGCCTTTGGAGATAGCACGGAGCTGGCGCCTCAGTCGCACGACGATCCGCTCCCAACTCGCGTCCTTGTTCGCCAAGACTGAGACGAAACGGCAAGCGGAGCTGGTGGCTCTTCTCGGGCGCATTTCGGTCTTGCCGTGAGGGCATGCCATCCTCCGACGATCATGTCGGATGATGGCATGACACAATCAAAGCAGCTGTCAGATCGCACCCTTGGCTGAACGGATGACATCGGCCAATGGCTGCCCGGCGTCGAGGCTAAGAGGCTAACCACCGTGGCACCGTTGAAGGTCAGTTGCTAAAGGCCGTCCGCCTTCGAACGATTCGCCGCCATTGCCGAAAGTGACATCACCGACAGCTTCGGCCGTGGTATCGGCATTGGAAAGGTGGGTTCTAGTAAATACATGGGCTGCTGGTCGAAGGCTCCCCTTCGGCGAGATAGGCGCCAGGCGCCTTTCTCAGTCCGAGCAGCGTGAAGCCCTGCGGTAACCCAGCGAGCTTGCACCGCGTTCCGCAAGACGGGGGACCGTCAAGTCAGGCGTAGACCTGCCTAAGAGAGGACTTACTTGTTTCCGAAACTGCCAGCGGGAAGGCCTCGATCTGTCCCCCTGTCTTGTCCAGGTACTGCATCAACGCTGTGACCAGGTGGTAGAAGATGCTCGCGGGGACCTCCGTCGCCACTGACCTTCCGCGCTCATCAATCCTGTCGACCCATAGGCCGAGCGGTGCGGGATCGATATGCCATCTGAAGAGCCGGGCGACGCGCGCTTCGATCTCGGGGTTCAAATCAGGCCAGCCAATACCATCAAGGGCAACTGCCGCCTTGATCGCCTCGCACTGCGGCCAGCTTCGCGAAAGCCGGTCGAGGGGCAGTCCGTGGCGCGAGACGGCTGCATAGGCCAGACCCGTGGCCCGGTTCAAACCGCTGGCAATCGCCGACGAATAGAGCTTTCTCGCATATGCAACCAAGTCCTTCTGTCCACTCGCCCGCGCGAAATCGATGAGGAGGGAGGCCCATTCGAAATGGTGCCCTGGTTCGGTCCACTGTCCCTCGTCCCCCGGCAACGGCAGCCAATCGACGTCGAAGCGTTCTCCAAGTGTCCAGCTCTCCTGGTCGAAGAAATGGCACCGAAAGAGATCGATGACGCGTGCCGCGCGACGCAGGTATGCTCGGTCGCCGGTGACACCATGCCAGGCAAGGAAGGATTCCAGCATGTGCATGTGCGGGTTCGAGAACCGCACCCCGTTCCAGTTAGGGGTCTCAAGGAAGCCGTTCAGGCTGTCGTCCTCGAGATGGGCGTCGATGAAACGGAATGTCTCTTGTGCCAACCCCAGGGCATCCTGATGGCCGCACCGGTGAGCATGGGCAAGCGCCAGGAGCACGCAAGAATGGTCGTAGGCGTCCTCGGCCGGGTCTGCCACGCTGCCGTTGGAATTGAGGGTGCGTACCCAGCCGCCGCGGTCGGTGCGCCCGTATTTCGCGATGAAGTCGATCCCGTGGTTGAGAAGTTTGTCGGCAGGTCCAGGCCAACCGCGTTCCTTGGCAACCGCGAAGGCGTAGATCTGGCGAGCCATCGTCCGCATCCGCTTGGGTTTGCCCAACGGTCTTGCATCGAAACCGAGAGCCTCGTGGAAGCCACCGTGCACATCGTCGACACCTGCAGTGGACCACAGCGGCAGGGTTTCCTCGAAAAGCCAGTGCTCGACGCGCTTGCGCCATGACCCGCTGATAATGACCCTGTCTTCCGACGCCGTGAACTTCGTCTCGAGGCGCCCGCACTTCTCCAACTGTTCGACAACTTTCTTCACGTTCTGGCTGTGGCCGACAGGAGCGACGAATACCGCGTCCGGTGTCGCCACCACCGCCACATCCTTCATTCCGACGACGGTCAGCAGCCTGCCCTGGCTTCTGAGGTAGGAGTTGCCGCAATCCATGGCGACGACGTCGCCCATTACGACATTGCCGTCGCGGTCCGTCGGGCTGGCTTCGAGCAGCGATTGCCACGATCCAAGGTCGTTCCAGCGGAAGGAAGCCGTAACCATCGCGATACCGCGTGCATGCTCCATGACCGCATAGTCGATCGACGTCGACGGGACAGCCAAGTAGAAGCTCCGCGGCAAGTATATGCCTGAGACGTCGGCCCGTGCGGTCTTATAGGCCCGTTCCGCGCTCTCCCAGATGTCGGGCCGGAAATCGAGAAATGCCTTCCGCATCGCGTCAGCACGAAATAGGAAGATGCCGGCGTTCCAGTAGAATTTTCCCGAAGATATATATTGGCGGGCTGTCTCGGCATCGGGTTTTTCGACGAAACGAGAAACAGCAGACACTCCGTCACCATTTGCCGAAACCTCGATGTAACCGTACCCGGTTTCAGGATGAGTCGGCTTGATGCCGAATGTAACAATGCTTCCTGAATCGGCGGCAGGCCCGCCCACATCGACGGTTTCCCAGAATTGCGTTTCAGTCGATATCTCATGGTCGGAGGGGACCACGAGCACAAGCGCGTCGCCGCCATGTTCGGAGATGGTCTGCAGGGTGGCTATGGCGACCGCCGCGGCGGTATTGCGGCCAACGGGTTCGAAAATCGGTCTGCCCCCGTTCAGGCCAAGTGGACCGATGTCCGAGACAATGCGGTCGGCATGCCGTTCGGAGGCTATCAGGTAGATCGGTGTCTCACCGTTCGGCCGCGCCTTGAGGCGCCGGACGGTCTTCGCAAGCATGGAGCCGTCGCCCGAAAGGTCGTGGAATTGCTTGGGATTGTCTTCGCGCGAGAGCGGCCACAGCCGTGAGCCGACGCCACCACTCATGACAAAACTTACGATCCGGGCAGGCATGGTCGAGTTCCCTCAGAATGTCTGGTTGTAGGCTCCGACCTCTGGATTGCGGCGCAGAACGGCATCGAGAGCCTCGAACATCTCGCGACGCCGCTCCGGCGAGACGGGGCTTTCCACAACGACGACAATTTCCGGTTTGTTCGAAGAGGCCCTGACCAATCCCCAGGTGCCGTCCTGGGCAACGACACGCACCCCATTCACAGTGACCAGATCGGCCAGCGGCTGGCCAGCGAACTCGATCCCGTCCCCCTTCATTTTCGTGAATTCCCCGACAACTTTCGCGACCACGCGGTATTTCACCTCGTCGGGGCAATGTGGCGACATGGTTGGGGTACCGAAGGTCAATGGCAGTTCGCGGTAAAGGTCCGCGAGTGTCTTGCCCGGGTTGCGGTCGAGCATCTCACAGACGGCGATCGCGGTGAGGAGCCCGTCGTCGTAGCCGCGTCCGACCGGCTGGTTGAAGAAGAAATGACCCGACTTCTCGAAACCGGCTATGGCATCGAGTTCGGCAACGCGCCTCTTGATGTAGGAGTGCCCGGTCTTCCAGTAATCCGTTCTTGCACCGTTTTGCGCGAGCACGGGATCCGTCATGAAAAGTCCCGTCGACTTGACGTCCACGACGAAGATGGATTTCGGATGCTGGCCGGAAATGTCTCGCGCCAACATGACGCCAACCTTGTCCGCGAAAATCTCGCTGCCCTCGTTGTCGACCACGCCGCAGCGGTCGCCGTCGCCGTCGAAGCCGAGCCCGGCATCGGCGCCCGTCTCCAGAACCTTGTCCCGGATCGCGTGCAGCATCCGCATGTCTTCGGGATTGGGGCTGTAGCGTGGAAACGTGTGGTCGAGCTCTACGTCAAGCGGGATCACTTCGCAGCCGATGCCTTCCAGCACTTGCGGCGCAAAAGCGCCCGCGGTGCCGTTGCCGCAGGCGACCACCACCTTCAGCTTTCGGCCGATGTTCTTTCCGGCAGTCAGGTTTTCGATGTATCTCTCGCGAAATCCGGACACGAATTCATAGTCTCCCCCGCCTATGAGATCGAAATCGCCGTCCAGCACGATCGCTTTCAGAGCTGTCATCTCCTGCGGGCCGAATGTCAGGGGCCTTTGCGCCCCCATCTTCACGCCGGTCCAGCCGTTCTCGTTGTGGGAGGCCGTCACCATGGCCACCGAGGGCACGTCGAGCGCGAACTGGGCGAAGTAGGCCGTGGGAGAAAGTGCCAGGCCGATGTCCTTGACGCGCGCGCCGGCCGCCATCAGGCCAGAGACCAGCGCCATCTTGATCGCCATGGAATAGCTGCGGAAGTCGTGGCCCGTGACGATGTCCGGGCCTACGCCCATTCGGCGGATCAAGGTGCCGAGCCCCATGCCGATCGCCTGCACGCCCATCAGGTTGAGCTCGGGTTCTTTCTCCGACTCTGAGCCTGGATAGCCGAACCACCAGCGTGCGTCGTATTCCCGGAAGCCAATGGCTTTGACGAGAGCACTGGTTTCGAAGGCGAATGTGTTCGGCCTGGCTCTGCCGACTATGTTCAGCGTCACGATTTCCGCTCCGCGCCTGCGGGCACAATCCTAACAGGCAGCCTAGCCCAAGGCACTCTCATGAATTGGGGTAGCCCAAACGCTCCGGTTCGCACCCCCTAACCCAATAGGAGCATCCCTACCGACCCGGCGCGTTCCCGGGTCGACATCGCGAACGAAGTGGCGTCGGATGGAAGCCGGCTTTTACCGCTCTCGTAGCGCTTCCTGCTTATATTTCGCCAGCGGCGAGAGAAAGTAGCCGATGATACTTTGCGCGCCAGTCTTGATCTCGACCGTCACTGCCATGCCGGGACTGAGTTTGACGAGCTTGTCCTCCACCTGCATGTCTGTACGGTCCAGTGAGACGCGCGCGGCATATTCCAGTTCCTGACCCCTCGGCTCACTGTCGCTCGGCGCTGCGGCCGACACGGGGCCGTTCGATTCGCTCTGCCTCTCGCGAGGTATGGCGTCCGGTGACACGCCGAGCACTTCTCCATGAAGAAGCCCGTAGCGGGTGAAGTTGAATGTGTCGACCTTGATTTCCGTCTTCTGTCCCGGGTGGACGAATCCGATATCTCGGTTGGAGAGCATGGCCTCGATCTCGAGATGGCTTTCGCTCGGAACCACCACGGCCAGTGGCTGAGCGGGCGTAACCACGCCGCCCACCGTATGAACGGCGAGTTGTTGCACGACGCCATCGACCGGCGCGGTCAATCGTTGGAGCTTCGTGCGCCGCTCTGCCTTGATCTCCTCCTGCTCAGCACTCGCAACCCTCTCGTCGGCTTTCGCGAGTGCGTCATAGGTCGCGCGTCGATACTCGGCGGCGATCTTTTCCTTCGTTTCCCTTAGCAGCGCGATGGCTGCATCGGCTTCGCGCAGCCGGCTCTGCTGTAGGTTAAGATCTTGCTGAAGGCCGACCAACTCCTGATACTCGGAGAGATAGTCGACCTTCGAAGCAAGCGCGTTGTCGACGAGTTTCTTGCGAATGTCGACTCGCTCCTGCAGCACGGGCGTCGTCGCCTGAAGCTTCGCAACGCTCGCCAAAGTCGTCGATCGTTCTGCTTCCCTCTGATTTTGTTCCCGCTCGGTCTCCTCGAGCTTGGCGTGCTGTTCGACGACCTGACTGATCAGAAACTGACGATGCATCTCGATCTCTGCGGCGCCCGCACCCTGCGGTGGCCGGAAGGCCGCAAGCGGATCCTCTGCAAGCGCCGCGCGCAGCCGGGCGACGTCGAGTTCGGCCGAAAGAAGATCGCTTTTCTGGCGCTCCTGGTCGGCTTCCGTCAGGGTGGGGTCGAGCTCGATCAGCACGTCGCCGGCCTTCACGCTCTGTCCATCGCGCACGTTGATAGCGCGGACAACGCCCGCCTCGAATGGCTGAATCAGCTTGATGCGCCCGTCTGGCACGATCTTGCCCGTCGCGGTTGCGACGATGTCGATGCTGCCCAACGACGCCCACACCAGCGCGACGCAGAAGACCGCGACGATACTCACCGCGATCGCGCGGCCGATCGGTGACGGCGGCGTTTCGGTGATTTCGAGCGCTGCCGGCAGGAACGCAACTTCGTGCTCCTGGCGGCGAACTTGGGCTCTCGGAAATGGGACGATGTTTCGGCTAGCGGGCGTCATGGATGCCAGCTTGCAGATAGTGGAGATTTGCGTAGCGCCCGTTCGAGCGGATTAGGTCATCATGGGTACCATCCTCGACGATGCGGCCATGCTCGATCGTGATGATCCGGTTCGCGTGGCGCACGGTCGAGAGCCGATGAGCGATGACGAAGACGGTTCGGCCGGCAGAAATTCGCTTCATGTTCTGTTGAATGGCGCGCTCGCTTTCGTAGTCCAAGGCGCTGGTCGCCTCATCGAGGATGAGGATGCGCGGATCGGTAATGAGCGCCCGGGCGATTGCGACACGCTGGCGCTGCCCGCCGGAAAGACTGCTGCCGCGTTCGCCCACGATGGTGTCATAGCCCTCGGGCAGCTCCAGGATGAAATCGTGAGCGCCGGCAAGCGATGCCGCTGCAATGACGCGCTCCATGGGCATAGCCGGATCAGCGAGCGCGATGTTCTCGCGAATGGATCGGTTGAAGAGCACGTTCTCTTGCAAGACCACGCCGATCTGGCGTCGAAGCCAGGTTAGGTCGACCATCGCCAGATCGACTCCATCGACCAGCACGCGTCCACTCTCCGGCACATAGAGCCGCTGTATCAGCTTGGCGATTGTGCTCTTGCCGGAGCCCGAGGAGCCCACGATGCCGATGACCTGACCGGACTCGACGCTGAACGATACATCGTGCAGCACCTCGGGGCCGTCGACTCGGTAGCGGAAAGTCGCATGCTCGAATGTCACCCGCCCGCGGATTGCCGGCAGTGCGGCACGGCCAGGATTGAAGCTTGGCTCGGGAATGGTGTTGAGGATATCGCCGAGACGATCGATCGACAGGCGGGCCTGATGGAAATCCTGCCAGATCTGCGCGAGCCGCAGCACCGGCATGCTCACGCGCGCGGCCAGCATATTGAATGCGACGAGTTCGCCGACGGTCAGGTCGCCGCCAATCACGAGCTTGGCGCCGAAGTAAAGGGTTGCGGCGACGACCAGCTTGTTGATCATCTGCACCGCCTGGCTCGCCGTATTGTTCAGGCTGAGCACGCGGAAGCTTGCGGTCACATAGGCGGCGAGCTGCTCCTCCCAGCGGCGCTGCATCTGTGGCTCGACCGCCATGGCCTTCAGCGTCTCGACGCCCGTGACAGTCTCGACCAGGAAAGCTTGATTCTCCGAGCCGCGATCGAACTTCTCATCAAGGCGCCGCCGAAACAGGGGCGCAGCTCCCGCAGAAATGCCGATGTAGAATGGGAACGACGACAGAACGATCAGCGTCAACGGAGTCGTATAATAGAACATCACCGCAAGGAAAACGACGGTGAAGACGAGATCGATGACAAGCGTGAGCGCCGAGCTCGTCAGGAACTGCCGGATGTTCTCGAGTTCGCGGACGCGTGCGACTGAATCCCCGACGCGGCGTGTCTGGAAATATGCGATCGGCAACGCCATCAGGTGACGAAACAGCCGGGCGCCGAGTTCGACGTCGATACGGTTCGTCGTGTGCGCGAACAGATAGACGCGCAGTGTGCCGAGAACAGTTTCGAAAACGGTCAGCGCGATCAGGCCCGCGACCAGGACGTCGAGCGTACTCATGCTTCGATGCACGAGCACCTTGTCGATGACGACCTGGAAGAACAGCGGCGAGATGAGGGCAAAGACCTGAAGGAAGAATGACGCGATCAGCACTTCGCCGAGAAGATGGCGGTACTTGTGGACCGCGCCGAGAAACCAGCCGATGTCAAACCGCCGAGACAGGTCCGTCAGGGCCGCGCGCCGGGTCATCAGGATGATGTCGCCGTCCCAGATGGCCTCAAGTTCGGCCTGCGTCATTGTAATGGGTTGCGGCGACGATGGGCGCTGAACGAGGAGCTTGTCGTCGACGACTTTGCCGAAGATCAGGAATCCACCGTCCCGAAGCACGGCGATTCCAGGCAGCGGAGTAACCGCCAGCCGTTTCCAACTCGTCCTTTGTGCCCGAGCCTTGAGTCCGAAGTCTTTTGCACAGCGCACGACTTCGGTAACACCCACTCGCGCCGCGCCCATCCGGTGCCGGATCTGGTCCGGCTCGGCCGCGATGCCATGACAACGCAGCAATATCGCCAAGGCCATGAGCCCTGAGTCATCGCCGCTCTCAGATGCAGCGCTCGCCGCCTGGGCGGCCTTATCGCGTCGATCGGCGAAACGAGCGCGCATCACGGTATCGCGGGCGCGCCGTACCAGATCACGCCCACGGCCAATTAGGGCATGAAGCGCCTGCTGCGCGACGTTCTGTGATCCAGCCAAGACCAAACGGCCGTCCCAGATTGCTTCGAATTCCGCGCGCGTGATCAGCTTCGCATTTGACGAGGGTGGATGCAGCACAACCGCGCCTTTGTCGCTGACCTTTCCGAGAAGCAGAAATCCGCCATCATGCAGTGAAGCGATGCCGGGCAACCGGATGCCCGCAAGTTGTTTCCACTGTGTCTTGCGCGAACCGACCTTAAGCCCGAACTCGCGGGCGCAACGAAGCATCGCGCGGATGCCGATTGCACCGCCGCCACAGCGATCGCGGATCTGGTCGGGCTTAGCGTTTACGCCATGAAAGCGAAGGAACAGAGCCAGGGCTCGAAGTCCAAAGTCTGCGGCGTGGGCATTCTCGTTCTGCATCGCCATTCTGGCTTAACCCTTCGCGGATACGCGTCCGCGTTCGATGTTCCTTTTCAGCATTCACAAACTTGACGGTGCCGCACCCAGGCGCTGGAGCCCCTGGGTGCGGAGGCGATCAATGTTGCGGTCTGGTCAGGTACGAGTCGTGATTCCAGCTGGCCTCATTCGACAAGGACGCCACGATCTGACCGTGATGTACCTGACCAGAGTTGCCGGCCAGGTACTGGTTCAGCAGCGCAAAACTCTGGCTTGCCAGGGACGCTCTACTCGTGCCGGACGCAAGCGGATCCGCCATAGTAATGTTTCGCGACGCCAAGGTGTTAGCGGTGCCGGCAACCAAGTCCCTGTGCTCGTTCAGCCAAGCAAGGCCCCAGGTTGCCAAGGACCCTAGCGACCTAGCGGGAGCATGCTCATGATCCGTCTGGGCGATCACCCGCGGCGAAGTCGTGGTGGCGGCAGGTCGAGGATCCGTTACGGCGATGGTCTGCGGCGAGGCTGTCGAGACGGCGCCGGTGACCGGATCCTTCGCCGTTGCAGTCAGCGTGAGTGTCGCCACCGGATGAGCCGCGCCCCTGTAGTTCGATTGCAGCGTCAATCCGCTGTCGACCTGCGCGGCCGTCAAGGTGATGTTCTTGCCACGAAACGTCTGACCATCGAGTTTGTCGGTAATCGTCTCGTACTTCGGCAAGCCTGTCACATTCACGGTCACGACATCGTTGGGGTCGGTCGTTGTCACCTTAACCCCTAGATCGACCGCACCGCCCAGCCCGCTCACGTTGAGCGTGGGATCCGCGACGGTGAGGACCGGCGCGATCGATGGCGCGGTGGTTGGAGTGGCTGGGGTCGTTGAAGTTGTCGATGGCGGGTTGGTTGGGGTCGATGGGGTTGTTGGGGCTGTCGATGACGTCGCGACCTGGAGACCGGAGAACGTCTTCGCCGCGGCCGCAAGATTAGCAGCGACACCGCTCGCATCCTTGATGCTCGCACCGTTCGGCAGATTGACCCCGGTGATGCCGAGCGCCGAGGTATTGGTGTCCGTCGACGCGACGGTCGTGCGGAAGTTGAGCGCACTCGTTCCGGAGCCGCCGATATAGGTGGCGGTCGCGCCATTGTTGAGAGATAGCGTCGGCGTGCCCGACACCGCCACGGCCTCGTTGAAGGCGAGTGCCAGCGTGACCGTGTCTCCGACGTGCTCGGTGCCGGTTCCCGGCGAGGCTGTGGCCTGCGTCACCGCCGGCAAGACCGGATCGATCTGGAGACTGGAGAACGTCTTCACTGTGCCCGAGAGGTTCGCCGCAATACCAGGTGCATCCTTGATGCTCGCGCCGCTCGGAAGATTGACTCCGGTAATGGCGAGCGCCGAGGTATTCTTATCCGTCGGCGCGACGGTGGTGCGGAAGGTGAGCGCGTTCGTGCCCGAGCCACTGACATAGCTGGCCGTTCCGCCATCATTGAGCGACAGTGCAGGCGTACCCGTGACGGTCACCGCTTTGTCAAAGCCGACCGTCAACGTGATGGCGTCGCCGGCATGCTCGATCCCCGTTGCCGGTGAAGCGGCGACCTGCGTCACTGCCGGCTGGGTCGTTGACGACGTCGTGGAGGTTGACGACGTCGTCTGGGGACTGACGTTGGCACCCGTGACGGTGTCGCCGCTGCCCGCTTTTTGATAGAGCTGGACCTGGTCGATCTGCATCTGCATCGACGAAGGGGTCGAGCTATCCAGCGCCGTATGCCATCCGGACGCGTTCGAATTCGCGACCGCATTGTTCATCATCAATTGCATCGGTTCATCCGGGATCGCGACCTGTGCGCTGGTGACCTGCGCCATCTGTTTCCCATCCAGATACCAGGTGATCGATTTACCAGGATCCCAGTTGATGCCGTACGTGTGGAAGCCGGAAGTGAGGTCGATGCCGCTGTCGATGGTGTCGCCGACCCACCCTGACGGCCCATGGAGGTGCCAGGTGAAATTATGGTCTGCCGGCCCAGAACCGGTAAATCCACCCTCCTGTATATCGAGCTCGAAATTGTCGCCGCTGCTGCCTGCGCCTTTGCCGGGCATTAGCCAGAGGCCTGGCCATGCGCCGTCGCCGCTCGGCGCCTTCATGCTGATCTGAAGGTAGCCGCCGTTGAATTCGAAGTTGCCGTAGCTGCTGACAGCGCCGGACGTAACCGGGAAAGTCTGCGGCGTCCCCCCCTGATTTATGCCGCTGATGGGCTGTCGGATCGCCGTGAGATCGAGGGCCCCGTTGCTCAGGGACACTTGGCTCGGCATATCGTAGTCGGCATTATATGGGCCGCCCGGCGTACTTCCTCCCGACCCATTCGTATTCCATGCCCAGCCGTTGGCGGCGTTGCTTGTGATGTAGGTGTGCCAATCACTGCCGAGCGCCGTGCTGGAGAAGTTTTCCTCATAGACGAGGTCGCTCGAAGCAAAGCCTGTGGGTGCGGAAAGAGCCATTCGGTGATCCTTCTTGGGCGTTGAAAACAGAAAATTTCACTGCCGCGCATCGCCAAGGTGCGTGACATGTCGCATGCGCGCGGCTAGGCAACGCGAACTGATTTCAAACTCGTAGCTGGGCTACGCGAACTGATTTCAAACTCGCATAGGCAACGCGACTGATTACAAAGTAGCGGAGATTTGGGTGTCTTCGCCCCAGACACCGATGTCGAGCGGGCTCAACGTTGAATTCACCATCGAAGACGAGTCTTGTCGACGGGAATGCTTGGGTCCTCACCCTTGAACCCGTGTACGGTGTCGCCGCCAACGCGCACAAGGTGTTCAACGGTTTGAGCCGCAGCCGAATTGAAGTCGAGCGCATGTCTCCCAGCGGGCGCACCGCCGGGCTTGCTATTTAGTATAAGCACAGTAGTCCCTTAGTTCATTGCGTCTTTTTTGTTTTCATTTCGCCCGCACCCCTAAGTAAACACAGGCATTTCCGCATTCAAACTCGCTCACGCGCACCGTCTTGTACCTGCATGAATTGATCATTCGAGGACGATGTACGTGACACAGGCGACCATACTACGATTTACGGCGAGAATGAGGCTCGGCGTGCGTTTGTTAACACATTCCTAATGTAACTTATTAACACGTTCTAATATGGAAAGTGATCGAGCGGCCGTGCCGGGACACCCCTCCGGATTGTCCTGCCAAGACCGTGTCTGTCGGTTGAAATGTTGCGGTGGCTTTGGCCGTTGGTTCAGGCATGGCCGGGATGCCTTGCGATGCGACGTGGCGGACGAGCCGTCGAGCCTAGTGAACTGCCGGCCCGAATATTCGACCGGCGTTTGCGCATCGACGCGCCTGGCCGAGGTCCGCCGTTGCGGCGTTGACTACGCTCCAGTCTCTAAACGTGTTGCTGAGCGACGTAAGTTTCACGAAAGCGATGTCCGCATCTTCCGCTTTGAATGATGGAGGTGGAAGGCAGGCGCCGTTATCAAGTACAGCCGCTACCGCGCCGGCCCGCCGTTGAATCGCAACGTTAACGTGTCGGGATCGAATTCTTCAAAATCTGAGCATCGCCAAGACGCGCAACCGTATCCAAGCGGGGAGCATGATCGCTTAGGTGGCTTGTTGAAATGGCTGGAACGTGGCGCTACGGCGCGGGGACGCTTCGTTGCCACGGGATGCCCCCTCGGTTTGTCAAATTTGAACCGCGCGACCAGTCGCCAAAGCTCCACCTCGTGACCATCTGCCAATCGCCTGGCGTACACTTCAGCCGCGGCGTCGTCTATGCAGGCAAGTTTGATCCCGCCCATGAACTGGCCGTGTTCGTCCAGGACGTAGAGTCCATAGTGCTGCATCGCCTGTTCTCGATCAGGATTGCCAGTTCGTCTCGGCGCCAGGTCCATTTGGATTGAGGCCTCCAGCGGCGCTGCGCTGTTGTCTCCGGTCATGCCAGTTTTGCGCACTTGCAAAACAAAGACGCTGCATAACGACATGCCCGAACATGGAATGTATATCTTCCGCTAGTTGCATATCATTCACATTGACCCAAACCACGTGTTGGGCGATCTGCCTGAGCGTCCCTCCGCCATATCCACAAAGACCCAACGTAACCGCGCCATGATCATTAGCGTATCGGACAGCGCGCAAGACGTTTTCCGAGTTTCCGCTTCCCGAAATTGCGACGACCAGGTCGCCCTCGTTCAGGATGTTCTTCAACTGCTCGACGAACACATCCTGGAAAGAAACATCGTTCGCGTAAGCAAATGTAAGGCCCACATTGTCGACCAGTGTCCGGCCACGAAAGGGACGCTTGGTTGAGAGATAGATGCTCTTATTCCAATCCGTGATGAAATGTAGCGCTGTGAGTGAACTGCCACCATTTCCGAGCGTGATTATCTGCTTGCCATCTTCTTGTGCCTGCGCGACCAAAGCAACTGCGTTGTCGAAGCTTTGGTGGTCTAATGAAGCCAGGACGACCTTGAGTTTTCTGAAATAAGCTTGGGCACTGCCCCCAAGAGCTTTTGTTGGACGGGCTCCGACGTCGGTTGATTGAGCACTGCCGCCGAAATGTTTCATTGGGTAACCTCCGATGTCGGTTGGTAATGAACGATGCGGCTCCCCGCGAAATCAAACTTCACAGGGAAGTGCTTTAGCTCCCCGAGAGCCATTTTGATTGCATCGTGGCGATCGGGAGGGGCGAAGAACATGAGAAAACCTCCTGCGCCTGCTCCGAGTAGCTTGCCGCCCGTGGCACCTGCCCGTAACGCAGCCCGGTACCAGCCATCGATCGCATCGTTCGATATTTCTTCGGAGAGGCTCTTTTTTAAGAGCCAGTTCTCGTGGAGGATTTCGCCAAAGGCATTGAGGTTATATCGATGCAATTCATCGCGGAGTTGATACGCGAGCTCGACCATCCGCCTGAGCGCCTTCCGCTTGTCCGGCGTTCTTGCGATACCTTCCGACTGCCGGACGAGAATGTCTGACGCACTGCGCGTCATGCCGGTGTAGAACACAAGAACTTGCTTCTCAATCGAAGCGATAAATTCACGTGGGCATATGAGTGGCGACACCGAGACGCTATCGTCGGAGTGAAACTCGATGAGATTTAACCCGCCGAACGCGGCGGCGTATTGGTCTTGCCTTCCAATGGGTGCGCCACAAAGTTCAATCTCAATGCAACAACTATCGGCACCGAGCTTTGCCTTCGAGACATACTGCCCTCGAAACGCGTTCAACGCGTGCAGAAGGCCAACAGTGAAAGCGCTTGAGGATCCAAGGCCTGTTCCCTTCGATGGAATATCAGCAATGGTTGTTATCTCAATTCCCCCGCAGATCCCAAGATATTCCATCGTCGCTTTTACTATTGGATGCTGAATATTCTCAACACGATCTACCTCTTCTGTTTTTGAATAAGCAACGCGAGTACCGTTATCGAACTTGCGGTTCACGTTCACGTAGACGTATTTGTCGATAGCAACGCTTAGAACAGCGCCGCCTTCCTCCCGATAGAAGGCAGGAAGATCGCTGCCGCCTCCCACAAAGCTGACTCGAAGCGGCGTCTGACTGATGATCATGCGACTGCCCCAATCAGTTCGATCGCCCGCAATCGGACGCAATGATCAGCACTCGCCCGCGATGCCAGCACGATCGGTGCCTCATCCTCTTGGCGAGAACTGTAGATTCTTGCAGCAGCCTCCTGATCTAAACCGCGCCGCGAGTATTCTCGCGTTACCCGGTACCTCCTCAATTCCTCATCGACATCAACGAAGAACGTGTGTGCACGGCCGCGTAAAACCATATCGGACAACGAAATCGCGACGGCTCCTTCCACGACCAGAACGGTTTCTGGAGAGATGGTTATCCTTTCTGATCTTGAATGTGATACCCGGCGCAGCTTTTCGTAGTAGGGCAGATCGTGCTTCTCCCGAGAACGAACTCCCACCAAGCGGCTCAGGACCGCTCTGATTTCGTTCAGGTCGTAGCGACCCATCACCGTTGGTTCGCGATCGGCGGCGGACCGTATCCAGCGATCAAGGGCAATGACTTGCGCATCAAAGCCGCGCCCGCGCAGGACCTCCCCGATAGCGCTGGAAAGAACACTCTTTCCACTTCGGGAGAGCCCTCCCACGAAACAAACGTCTCCCGGCTTCACATCCGCGACAAGATCAGTTGCTGTTGTTACCAAGTTCGGATGAACGGTAAGAATGAAATTGGCGGCCGCGAACAAGTCTGGGACGGTATAGTCCGGCATGACAAGATACTTGCTATCCAACCCGCCTGCACCCGTCTCGACTAGGATAGATCTGATGCCAGATCGTTTTGCGAGAGCGACGTCCGTAGAGGAATCGCCGATGATCCAGGATTGACTTCGATCGATATTTAATGCTTGGACCGCATCATCAACCAACCCGGTAGAAGGCTTGCGGCATTCACAGCGAACCTTCAGCGCCTCCACCTCCCCGGCAAAGCCGCGATCTGGATGATGCGGGCAGAAATAGATGGCGTCTACAAAAGCTCCACGGCGCCCAAGCTCAGTCTCCATCTTGTTATGGATCATCCGCAAGTCTCGTACAGAGCAATCGCCTCTCGCCACGACGGGTTGATTAGTGACGACGATTGTCCGGTATTCGGCCCGGTTGAAACACCCGATCGCGGCCGCGGCCCCCTCAATCAGTTCGAAGCGTTCGGGCCGATCGATGTGTCCATGGTCAACATTGATGCACCCATCCCGGTCCAAAAAGACTGCCTTCTGCGGAGAGGTGAGTGAAGCCCGAGCTATGCGGCCCGATTCAAAGTCGGCGCAAACCTTGTCGAGTCTTGCCGGGGTTCCCGCGTCTTTTATGTACTCGGGACTGCTATAGCTTCTGATTTCCGCGCCGGCCCGAAGCATTTCGGGAAAGAGGTCCTTGCCAAAATCGAGCGGAGTTACTGCCGAGCGCCACCCGAGAAAAGCTTGTTTTCGAATGTAATAAAGAGCCGCGCTGACTTTGTTAGGATAATAGAAACCCGGGTCGCGTGGATAGGGATGGAACGCGGTAACCGTGCCGTCCTCTGACGTTTCTATTAGATCGGAATCATGCGGGTGATCATTCGGATGGGTGAAAACTGTCGCCGCCGCCTTGTGCTTTTCATGGAAGCACTTAAAGCGGGTCAGATCGACGTCGAGCATCGTGTCGCCATAGATCGTAAGGAAGTTGTCGTCGAGCAGATCCAAAACGGCCAAAACTGCCCCGGCTGTCCCAAGCGGCGCACCGTCATCTACGCAACGAACGTCAATCCCCCAATTTTTGCGCTGATTGCAAAATTCCACGATTTGCTCGGCTGCGTGGTTCACCAGGACCAAGATCCTCTCAATCCCGTGTTGCCTGGCGAGGACGATTTGATGCTCAAGAAGTGGCTTGCCACCAATGTTGGCCAATGACTTAGGCAAATCGCCTATCCGGCTCCTGAGACGTGTCCCTCGACCACCCGCAAGTACAACGGCCTGGGCTTGCATCACAGGTGTCCTTCCTGCTGCACGATTTCTACGACGGCTCGTCGAACGGCGTCAGCCGAACCAAGTTGGGGCCGCCAACCGAGCGCACGCAGTTTTGCGATGTCGTAGGAAAATCGGGGAACATCCCCCGTCCAACCGCGATCTTCAACTCCGTATTCGATCCCAGCGCCCGGTGCGACAGCCTCGACAGTCGTTTCCGCTATAAAGCTGACGGTTACCCCTTTGTCCTCGGGCCCGATATTGTAACAGCCAAGCCGTTCTGATGCGTTTGCACGCAAATGGACAATCGCATCAATCAGATCATTGATATGAAGATACGCCTTCCGTTGCCGCCCCGATCCCAAAACATTCAGCTTGTCTGGTGAAGCCCTTAACTTTCTGACGAAATCCAGAATGACACCGTGTGTTGCCGGAACGCCAATCACGTTCGGAAAGCGAAAGATCAAGGCACGAGGTAACCAGTTCTCGACAGCAGCGCTGATTAGCGCCTCCGATGCGAGCTTCATGGCACCGTAGTTGGAAATCGGCAGCAGTGGCCCGACATCCTCTTTGATCGGAGCTTCCCCCAAATCGCCGTACACAGCGGAGCTGGATGCAAAAGCAAGGAACGGAACCCCGGCCTCCTTCATTGCGTCCAACACGTTGAACGTCGATAGGAACGTATCGCGTAGATCAACAGAGGTGTCGGCGATTCCTGCAGGAATGTCCGAATTGGCAGCCATATGCCAGACTTCGGAAATCGGAATGCGACTGTGACAATTCATGAAGCGGCTTCTCAGCGTATCCGCGTCTGAGAGGTCTACTTTCTCAAAAGCGAATCTCTCATTCCTGCGAAGCCCGTTCAGATTCTCGCAAGAACCTCGCGAAAGGTTGTCAAAGCCAAAGACCGGATATCCGCGATCAACAAATAGTCTTGCAAGCCTGCTTCCTACAAAGCCCGCAACTCCCGAAATAAAAATGGCGTGCTGTTCGCCCAACGGTATTGCGCCTTCCTCTTGTATGCAAGTCTTGCGCGTCTCAAGTCATCCGGATGCTGCAATGCCAACTTTAGTTGTCGAGCCTTGACCGATGGAGAGCCGAGAGGTCGACCGAGCTGGGCTTTAAGCTCTACTCTCGTCGTTAAGGTCATGCATGTGTCGTCGCGAATCATCGCATGGTTTTTTCCGATCCGCGATTGTTCCTCAGGGGGTAGCTCCTTTTTGCAGATGCGGACTGAATTGCGCGTTATGCGGCGACGCCACGACGAATCCGAGGACGGTCAACTGGCGCATCGACCCGGTCTTCGACTAAGAACCCCGGTCTTCGACTAAGAACATTGGCGCAATCTCCTAGATGATGATGGTCGATCGTCGTTCAGCGAGAAGGTCCGAAACTCGATTCCGAGCTGCCTGAGCCGCTCTACACCGGGAACCTCTGCCGCTGGGTGCACCAGCCCAAGGATGGAGTCGGATCGGAAGGGAAGGGGGGCATGCAGGGCCTCTGCCGTCTTGAGGAAGCCACTGACAAGCTGCCAGGGCACAGCGACGGTGCACTGTGTTCTGCCTTCTGATGCGGCGATCTCGTTCATGAGCCGTCGGAACGGTACCGGTTCGGGGTTGGCCAGCCCTACCGGTTCCGGGAAGGGCGTGTCTGCCTCGGCAATACGTACCATGGCGGCTGCCATGTCCGCCTCATGCACGGTGAATTGATAGGAGCGCGCCCCTATGAGAGGTATGACCGGTAGTTTGGTGAGCCTGCGGAGCGCGCCTGCCATCCCGCCCCAACCGGGACCGTACACCAGTCCGAGGCGCGTGGAGACAGCTCCCAGACTGCTGGCGGTGCGCTCGCAGGCCAGTTTCGCCTGACCGTACAACTGCCGGGTCCCCTTGTAGGCGGACATTGAGGAGATAAAAATGACCCGGCGAACCCCCGCGTCGACGGCATTGCGGAGCAGGTGCTGCGAGCCGGACACATTGACACCCCAAACATCGCCGGCGCTGACGAGAGTTAGGTCCCAGGCACCGTGGATGAGCACGTCTAGGTCGCTGAATGCGGCCTCCGACGGCGGCCGCTTGATCTCGTATGGGCGCCATTCGGCGACGCCGTCGGCAGCCTCGGAGGTCATGCGGTTCGAACGGGCGAACGCGATGACCTCATGCCGTGCTTCGGCGAAGGCGGCACGCAGGATGGTCCCGACATATCCATTGGCCCCAGTGATACCGACCCGCATTGCACGCTCAATCCGTCAGTTGCATCGCCTCGCAGGCGATGCGATGGGAATTGGCCATCACAGTCAGGGTAAAGGTGGTAGCCGGAACACTTGGAAAAACCGACCCGTCGATGAGATGGATCCGGTCCCAGCGCGCCAACCGCCCGAGGCGGTCTGTCGTACTTCCACAACTGGGCTCTCTGGCGTGGGGAAAGCTGCCACCAAAGTGGTAGCTCTTGCCCCCGCCCGACCACAGCATTCGCGGCGTGACTGGCCACAAGTCAAGGTAAGGTGCCGCCCTGCGGATCCGTTCAATTACGTCAAGCAGCATCGGAGGCACCTGCTTGCCCCTGACCTTGGCTTCGCTGAAGCCCTCCGAAGTGAGGGTGATCCGGGGCAGCTCATCAGGGGCTGCGCAAACCTGGGCGCTGACCCGGATCTTGGGTGACGCCCAAGACGGCAAGTAACCCAGGCCTACCGTCAATCGGCTTATGAGCCGATTCGTCGCGAAGGCGGCGGCGCGGTGTTTTAGGAAGCCGGGAAGTGCGTCGTAGTATGCCTGGTTGAACGGATAGAAGTGAATCTGCGAGATATCGAAGCCCTCGTCGTCCCGGACGATGGCCATGTTGAACTGGTTGAGTGTGAACTCGCGCCTTGTACGTGGGTCGGGGGTTGACTTCATGGAAATCACTGGCAGGACGAACTGAGCCGATTCCGAAAGATGTACGGGCTGGCCCGAGCCGAGCGAGCCAAGGATCAGCCGGGTGGTGCCGATTGCTCCGCAGCCCACGAAGACCCGGTCGGCAGTGAATCGCTGGATCCGGCCGCTGGACAGCTCCCGGGCCTGCACGACGGCCGTGTCCCCCTCCTGGTCGACGCGCACCGCGAGCAGCCCACTGTGGTAGTCGATCCTCCCGCTGCGCCTGAAACGGTCCAAGCTGTGCGAGGCCGAAAAGATTAGCGACCGCGGGCATC
This sequence comes from Mesorhizobium sp. Arg314, assembly GCF_053714275.1. Classification (NCBI taxonomy): domain Bacteria; kingdom Pseudomonadati; phylum Pseudomonadota; class Alphaproteobacteria; order Hyphomicrobiales; family Phyllobacteriaceae; genus Mesorhizobium; species Mesorhizobium sp. Arg314. The sequence goes on from NZ_JBSKBP010000002.1 coordinate 354,909, forward strand.
CAGTCAAGCATAGGCCGCAGGGCTGGCATTCGGGCGCCGAGAAGGCTAGCCGGGCGCGGCCTATCGTTATTCCCGTGGAACGCACTCGATCGCGGTGCTGGTCGTAGTTGGCCAGAACCATCTGCGTCCGTGGCGCCAATGGCGGAAGCGGGTCCGGGGATCCGATGAGCGGGAACCACTCCTCGAGATCGTCAGACTCTCCAGCGAAAGGAATGTGACCCAGGATGGCCCGATAGTGCTCTTCCATATCCGAGAAGCTAAACGGCCATCCCTTAAACGTCGCGGCGCTGAAGGGCATGATCTGGGCTCCCCAGACATTGCTGAACCCCCCGTAGGCGCTTGATATGACAGCCGAGTTGACTCTACCCTCGGAGTGGACGCCGTCGAGCTGACCCTTGTTGGCAAAAGGGAAATCGGATCCGTAGCTTCTCTTTTCAGGCAGCGAATCGGATTGGACCCGCTTGGGTTGCAGGCTGATCCGGCGGACGTCGTCCTCATCCCAGTCATCGACACGCAGCTTGGACAGCCTGGAGATTACCTCCTGCGTCTCCGCCTCCAGCACGGTGCCCGGATCGAACACTGTTATCTTCTCGTCCGGTTTCTCGGACAGCGCCAACACGGCGGCGGCTGCAGCCGGACCCGAACCAATGATTATCGAAGACGGCATCTACTTCCCACGGCCACCGCCTTGCGCGGCTGTGTCCAGTATCTGCTTGGTTGCCTGTTGGCGCCGCCGGCGAAAGCGTCGCACCAGCTCAATCCGGCCGGCGACGTGGCCTGCCGCGGCCAGCCCCACGCCAGCGACTATTGCCGCGGACCGGGCCAGCCCGGCGGCGTCACCCTTGGCTGCTTGCAAAATCTCCCGCGGTACGCCCTTGGTCAGCGCGTACCAGACGAAGCGAGCCTCTGCACCCAGTGTGGCGGCTTCGCCCATTTGGGCAAAGGCCTCGACCTTCCCCTTGTTGACGAAGAAGCAGCGGCGCCAGAAGTACTTCCATGTCGGCCGTGAGGCGGGTACGAAGTGGCGGACAGTCGCCGCCGGCTCATAGATCACCGCGTCACTGCTCGTGATGTGCGCCACGCGATGGCACATGTCCATATCGTCGTGATTGTCGGAATGAAAGCCTCCCACCTGCTCGAGGAGGGTCCGCCGCACCGACATGTTCGCTCCTATGAGATGAGCCAAAGGGCCTCGGCTGGTCGGAAGGCCATCATAAGCGCAACCGAACACCCAGTCGAACTGCACAGGGAACCAGGCCGGGCGGCCAGCCTCGAAAACCGGTATGGGGCGCCCGCCAACGGCGCCGATACGCTCATCCTGGTAGGGGTCGATGAGAAGCTCTAGCCAATCCTTGTCGGCCGCGGCATCGTCATCCAGGAATGCCAGGATTTCTCCGGCGGCCGCCTCGGCTGCCGTGTTTCGGGCCGACCCCAGATGCCCGTCATGCTTGTTCTGGATCACCCGCACCGGAGGGGTGGATGCGGCGAAGTCAGCCCAGTAGGCGGCGCAACGGCGGAACAGGGGCTGGTCGACGCATATGATGATCTCGCAGGGTTGCAGGGTCTGCTCTCGAGCCGAAACCACTGACTCAAGCATCAGCTCCCATCTGTCCTCGGTGTAGGCACAGATAATCACTGAGATCGTGGGGGGGCGCGGCATTTGCGAGCGTTCTCCGCCGACGCCGTTCTTTGGCTGCCCGGCTTTTGATCTGGGCTGACCGGTTGTGGCAACTGCAACGTCATGACCGCGGGGGACAGGACCGATGCTTAGGTTGCGGACGTAGCCCTCCTGGCCAACGCCAATCGGTGGATAAGATTGCGCAAGCCTGACGATACGCATCTAGAAACTCTCCCAACCTTGAGCTGCTGATGTGTGCCCAAACTCTTCTCTGAACGCCAAGCTTCCACGCGCTGGATTCGGCCTACTCGGAGGTCGGTTTTCACCATAAAAATCACCAAGGCCGAGGATTGCGCCACTGAGCCTCGAGGCCGCCGATGCCAAGCACGCGGGGTGGGCGTAGGGCATCGGCAACTCGTCCAGGCAGCGCTCATTGGGGATCGCATCGTCATGAAGAAGCGCCGCAACCTGCGCCATCGCCAATCCGGCTCTCGCCATGCGTCCGCCGCACAGTCCACGCAGGTTGGCATTAGGTGTGACGACGACACCCTCGATCTCTTGCCGGCCGTGCTCCAAGAGCGCCTCGCTGTTGTTGACGACGAGGATGATCTCGCGGGCGAGGGGGATCTGGCGGCGCGTCGCTGCGACAGCCGCGTTCAAATCGTCGCAGCGATCGAGTGTGTAGGCGCAGATCACGACGGAGGCTTCGGTCATGGCGGCTGCCGGTTGGTTGCTGAGGCTGGGCTGGTCTCGCGTGTCTGCCTTGCCCGAGCCGTTGCGGCTTTGAGGATGTTCCAGAGCACCCCGCCGTCATGGTGGATATCGAATTGGTCGTGTTCGTCGACGGGATAGCGTCCGCTGTCCTGCCGCGACACTAGCCGCCACACCATCCAGCCAGCGCAGTTGCGATCACGCGTCAGCGTGTCGAGCCACATGGCGTAAGCTTCGGCCGTGTTCTGATTGGAGCGGGCATAGCCGAATTCCTCCAGAATGACCGGCTTTTTGGCGCGGGCCGCCAGCTGGCAGAACTCGGGGATCATGTCGTTGAATTGCTGGATCGTGAGGTTGTAGAACACCGGGTAGCCGTGCCAGGTCCCGAAATCGAGAGTCGGGATGGTCAAATCGGCAACCTTCGGGTCGAAAATGTTGGCATTCCCTGAGCTGACAAGGTGATTGGAATCGAGGGACTTGACGTAAGCCGACATTTCGGCGGTCCAGGCCAACCGCAAGGCCTCTGGCTTCGCATTGCCTTCGTTCATCAGCTCCCAAGCCATGATGGTCGGGTCGTCCCGGTAGGCAAGTCCGGTGAGCGGGTTGACGCGCTGCACGACCTGGCGGACCCAAGTCTGGTAATCCCGCTTCGTGCGTGGGTCAGTGAAGAAAAACGTGGATTCGTCGCGGCTCCCATACCAGGCCCGCATCTGCTGGGCGCCGCCCGTGAAGGCCCAGAAATCCAAGACAGCGATGATGAGCCTCAGGCGCCGCTTACCGGCCTGGGCGATAAGGAAATCAACCTTCTGCATGCCGTTGGCGCCGTCATTGATCGCCATCCTGTTTTGACTCGGATCCCAGTAGAGCAGGTACGTGCCCTTGACCGCGAGATTGCTGGCATCGCCTTCAAGCCGCCAATCCCAGATCGTAGGGACGCTTCCATCGAGCGACCCGATCACCGGCTGGAGGAAGATGCGGACCACATTGGCGCCCATCGCCCCCGCGTCATCGAGAACGCGGGTGACCTCATCCGGCGATCCGTAGGTCAGGTAGTGATTGTTTACGCCGGTCACGAAGAACGGCTTGCCGTCCAACGTGAAGTCCGTTCCGGAAGTCTTGATGAAGGACGTCGCCGATGGGTCGTATGCGGTGCTCGCGATTGCCAGAACGGAGATGAACGCGAACACGAGCGCACACAATCCGGCATTGCGCAGCCCGTTTTTCGCCCGTTGCCAGCCGACCATCATCCCTGCATGTGGCTCTCGCCGGGCGCCGAGTGCAATGGCCCCTAGGGATTACCTCCTCTGGCCTCGCGCAGCGCTGCGCCGATCGGGCATAGTGGTGCCTGGCTGGTGGTTCTCGTCAAAGCTGTCGTCTTCTTGAAATCCGCCGTGAGAACAACAATGCGCATTTGCTTGAGTCTCGATCCGTCGCGGACGTTGCGCTGGCATCTGTGGCTGGCAGAGGCGCTCGCTGAAGTGCCCGGCAACGATGTCTCCTGTGCTTTCGCGGCCGGCTGCCACCCGCTGCCGTCGATGTTCCGTCTGCTGCTCGAGTTCGAGCGACTAATCTATGGCTATCGCGTCAACGGTGCCACCGACTCTGTCGAGGCGGCGCTGCGGTCCCTGCCGCCACCCCCGGCCGACCAAGTGGATGTGGTGATCGATTTGAGCGGAGAGGAACGGCTCCCGTCGGGACGGCGCGTGCTCACCCCGCTCTTCAACGGCCTACCGGGCGAGATCGGGGTCATGGCGGCCTTGGCGAATGGTCAGGACCTTCTCGTCGACGTGCACGACACGGCACGCCCGTCGCAGCCCTGGATGGCGCGTCCGGCCAGTGTGGATCGTGAAGTGTTGGCAGCGAGTCTCGACAGCGTCCTTTCCTGCGCTGTGGCCCTGATCCTAAAAGCCTTGCGCGAGGAAGCCAGTTCAGCAGCGTCCGGTGTCCGCGGCCCACCGGGGGCCGTGCCTTCGCTCGGCACCCTTTCGGCCATTGCATATGGCACGGTGGTATCGAAGACAATCCAGTTCCTGGACAGCTTGGCGAGAGGCGGCAGGATGTGGGGGATTGGCTGGCGCTTCGACGAGGGGACGAGCCTGCTCGACAAAGGCGAAGCAACCTTCAGGGTGCTCACCGGGGACAGCGGCAGCTACCTTGCCGACCCGTTCCCGTTCCGGCATCAAGGGCAGGATTTCATCTTCGTCGAACAGTACCTCTATTCAAAGAACCGGGGGTGCATTGCGGTCGTGACAGCGGATCAGAGCGGGACGGCCGGCGCACCCCAAATCGTCGTGGAGGAGCCGCACCACCTCTCGTACCCGTTTGTGTTCGAGCAGGACGGGCAGATCTGGATGATCCCCGAATCGGGGGCTGCAAAGAATATCAGCCTCTACAGGGCAATCGAGTTCCCGTACCGGTGGACGCGGGAGGCCCGCCTCATGGAAGGTATTGAGGGCTACGATACGACGCCGCTGCGCGATGAGGGCGGCATTTGGTTTTTCGTCAGCCCAAGGCTGTGGAGGTCCACGTCCTGGGATGTCCTCAGCCTCTATCGTGCCGAGAGCCTGACGGGGTCATGGACGCCCCATGCTGCGAACCCCGTCCTGCTCGATGCCGCGCTCAGCCGCCCCGCAGGCGCCGTCATCCAACACAGTGGACGCACGCTACGCCCGGTCCAGGACTGCGCGCGCGGCTATGGCGGCGCCGTGACGTTCTGCCGGATCGATGCGCTCGGCACGTCGGAGTTTGCCCAGACCCCAGTCGGTCGCATTCGGTCCGGAGCGTTCGGGTGTCACACCTACAACCGCCGGTCTGGCCTGGAGGTGATCGATCTGTTCGGTCATGTCCGGGGTTTGCGCCAGGTCACGACCTCGTATCGGCCGCTTGCACCCGACGTGCCGGCCTCGGGGCCGCATGGGCGGCCCCTCTCCTGGCCGATCCCTCGTGCGGGTCAGTTACCATGGCCGGTTGGTCGAGCCCGCGGCGCCACCTGCGAAGGGCAGGGCGCCCTCGACCCTTCTCGCGCGCAAGATTTAGAGGGCTCGGAAATCACGGGAGAATGAAGCCCACATGCTGCTCGGCAGAGCCTGTCGCTCGGGATCTGGGTCCCGGCCGCAGGCCGATGATTGTCCTCGCTGGCGTTGAAGGCATCACGCTGTTGTTGGCTCCTGAGGTCTGAACCCACGGGTTTCGCAGCGCGGCCAACGCAGCCGTTGAACGTGATCGGTGCCGCTGCGGTGCCATCTGCCCTGGTGGTTTGGACCGGACCTAACCTGAAGGGATAACCACAAAGAGCTAATCACCCATGGTGCATTCTAACCATCTATTGATGCTTCCATTGCAGAGCCCCATCAGCAATGCTCGACTAACTCAGGTGAAGAGAGGTTCAGGTGAAGAGAGTTCAATCGTTTCAATCTCTCAATCTTCTTTGATCTCATCTTTTTCATGATGTCCGGGAGTCTGCATATGATTAAAACAGTCGCACCCGGGAATGTGGCCGCCATTGAAGCTGGCGGCGATGGCCTGTCGTCGGTCGCCGCCCATCATCTCGCCCGACACCTATCGGCAGTCTTGGCGCGCTTCCAGTCCGCCCCCCTGGGCCCATCGCTCGACCTCGCAGCGCTGCCATGAATGCCGGTCTCACCAGTATTCTCGCCCCCGTCAGTGCCGTATCGCCGCCTGACCCAATTAATTTCGCGCTGCGGCAATCGCTGGCTCTGCCCCGAGTCAGCTTCATCGTGCCGACGCTCAATGAAGCCGAGAACCTCCCTTGGCTTCTGCCGCGCATCCCCAGCTGGGCGCATGAGATCATCATCGTGGATGGTCGTTCGACCGACGACACAGTCGCGGTCGCGCGCCGCCTACGCGAGGACGTGAAGATTGTCATGGAGCCCCGGCGGGGCAAGGGCGCCGCACTGCAAGCGGGATTCCGGGCCGCCACAGGCGACATCATCGTCATGCTGGACGCCGACGGCTCCATGGTCCCGGAGGAGGCGATCGTCTTTGTCAGTGCGCTGATGGCCGGCGCGGATCTCGTCAAGGGTTCACGCTTCATCCAGGGCGCCGGCACCGACGACATGTCGCTGTTCCGGATGTTCGGCAACAGGGGGCTGACCCTGTTCGTGCGGCTCCTTTATGGCGGTTGGTTCTCCGATCTATGCTACGGATACATAGCCTTCTGGACCAAGCACGTCCGCACACTTAACTGCGACTGCGATGGGTTCGAGATCGAGACCCTCATTAACGTGCGGGCCTTGAAGAACCACCTCAATATCGTCGAGGTGGCGAGTTTCGAGGCTCCGCGCATCAGTGGTTCGAGCCATCTGCGCGCCATCCCGGACGGCTGGCGCGTCCTCAAGACCATCCTGCGTGAGTGGGTGCACCAACAGCATGGGCGGGGCGCGACAGCCTGTGATGACGATGGGTAAGCCTGATGCGAATCCTGATGGTTGCCGCACGCTGCCACCCCTTCATGGGCGGCACTGAAACTCACATCCAGGAGGTCGGTCCCCGCCTGGTGGCGCGTGGCCACGCGGTCGACGTACTCACTACCGATCCCTCGGGAGAGCTGCCGGTTGAGGAGGACATGCGCGGTATGCATGTGCGGCGCGTGCCGGCTTGGCCGAGGGAGCTGGACCTCTATGTGGCACCCGGCATCTATACGGCGATCCGGCGCGGGGCTTGGGATCTGATCCACTTCCAGGGTTACAGCACTTTCGTAGTGCCGATCGGACTGCTCGCGGCCGTCCGCGGGCAGCTGCCTTTCGTCCTGACCTTCCACAGCGGGGGGCATTCCTCCCGGCTGCGCAACGCCGCACGCAGCACCCAGCATATGCTGCTCCGGCCGCTGGTAGCCCGCGCCGCGCAGCTGATCGGCGTCTCCGAATTCGAAGCCGACTTCTTCAGCCGGAGGATGGGCGTGCCGCGGCAGCGGTTTGTCGTCATCCCGAACGGCGCCGCGATGCCGGCTCCCAGCCCCGGCGTAAAGGTCGATCCGCACCTGATCGTCTCGGGCGGCAGGCTGGAGCGCTACAAGGGCCATCACCGGGCGATAGCGGCTTTGCCCGAATTGATCCGCCGGGTACCGGAGGTGCGACTGCACATCGTCGGTACAGGCCCGTACGAGGGGGAATTGCGGCGCCTCGTCGCGAAGCTCGGCCTCGACGAGCGCGTCACAATTGCCGGTATCCCCGGATCCGAGCGGCAGAAAATGGCAGACCTCCTGGCGAGCGCCGCGCTGTTTGTCCTGTTCAGCGAATACGAAGCCCATCCAGTCGCCGTGATGGAAGCCCTGTCGCTGCGCCGCCCGGTCCTCGTCAGCGACACGTCCGGACTGCGGGAGATGGCCGCCAAGGGCCTGTGCCGGGCGGTTCCGTGCAACGCCGGTGTGGGGGAACTGGCCGGCGCCATGGCCGAGGAACTGGAGGCCCATCGGGAGGTCCCGGATTTGGGGCTGCCCGACTGGGACGCCTGCGCGCAAGCGCTGAACGACGTCTATAGTGATGTCGTGAACAGCCGATCGACGGTCCGCTTGCCCCCCGGCGGCGGGACATCGTTGTCTCCTGCGACGAGGGCATGATGCTGATGATGTCGGCTCATTTCACGGCGGGAACCAGGATCCAACCGCTCCAGGCCGGTATACGGTTCGTATCGGCCGTCATCGGTCCCGATCTTCGCGGCGGAAGCGCCGATGCCCCGCCGCAACGGGCCAAACCCGGATGGATCGCGATTTTGTGCCTGACGGTCGCCACGGCTCTGCTCCTGGTCGTGGCCGGGCACGCGGCCGGTCGCCGCGGCTATGACGTGGCGCCGGCGCTCTTCTGGTCCGGTATGGTCCTCCTGGTCGTTCCGACCAGCCTCCGCATCGCTTGGCCGACGGCAGCCCGAGGTGAGCGTCTGTTTCTCCTGTTCCTCCTTGTCGAGGCCCTGTTCTACTGCAAGAAGGTCTATTCCCCGACGAGCTTCAGCGGTTACGACGAGTTCTTGCACTGGATCGCAGCCCAGGATCTCATCACGGCCCGCCAGCTGTTCCTGTCCAACCCGCTTTTTCCGATCGGGCCAACGTATCCCGCCCTGGAAATCCTGACGATGGCGATCGTCGACCTGACGGGACTGCCCTTGTTTGTGGCGGGAACGCTCTTATTGGCCATCCTCAAGGGCACGTTCATCGGTGCCCTGTTTCTGTTCCTTGAGAGCATCACCGGATCGCCGCGAATCTCGGCCATCGCCTGTCTGGCCTATATGGGCTGCTCAACCTTCTTCCTGTTCAACTCAAGTTTCTCCTACGAGAGCCTCGGCATCGTGCTGTGTGTGCTGATCTTCGCGGTCGAAGCAGCGTCCAAGGATCTCGTCGGGCGACCGAGGCGGAAGTCGCTCGGGCTGATTGCCTTGCTGTTGGCAAGCCTTGCGGTCACACATCACGTCTCGGCCGCCTTCGCCGCCATCTATTTCGGAGCGCTGGCGGGCCTCGAGGCATTGCGCCGGCGCGATCCCCTGCGGATTGAGGCCAGGATCGCCGTGGGCCTCACGGCGATCCTGGCCATAGCCCTGCCGTTCCTGTGGATGCAGGCCCGCGGCGTCCCTCTCACAGGCTATCTCGGCCCGGTGATCGAGGAGGGCTTCAACACATTGCGCGGGATGATCCTGGGCGCGGCCACCCCAATGTCGGAACACCTCGGAGCGCCGGAGAAGGCCCTCTACTTGCAGCTGACCACCTTGCTGGCGCTCCTGCTGTTGGCGATCGGCCTGGCAACGGGATTCTTTCGGTCGCTGGCCATGGCAGCGCCGAGTGGTGCGCGGTCGGGTTGGCGTCCGATCCAGGATATTTTCAAACGCCGCTGGCGCGACAGCCGCCTCGTGCTGCTCACCTTCCTGGCTTTCGGACTCCCGATCTCGGTGGCCTTCCGACTGACCAGCGCCGGATGGGAAATCGGCAACCGTATGGGAACGTTCGTGTTCATAGGCGTCGGGCTGGTCGTCGCGGTGAGCATTGTCCACTTCTGGCAGGGCCGCACGCCGCGCGGGTGGCGCCGCATCGCAACGGACGTCGCTCTGGCGGTCATCGTCCTGGGCGGCGTCACGAGCTCCGCGATTAATCCGATCCATGGGCGCTACAGGGTGGCGGCAGATCAGGAATCAATCGAGCCCATGGGGATCGAAACGGCACGCTGGGCCAAGGAATGGCTCGGCGCCGGCAACCGCTTCGTCTCCGACCGCATCAACAGCCTTCTGCTTGCGAGCTACGGCCGGCAGGACGTCAGGGTCAAGATCAAAGAAGGCGTCGATGCCGCGCGCATTTTCGAGCCCGAGACATTGGGGCCTGGGGAGTTTTGGGCCTTGGCGGGAAGCGACATCGATTTCCTGCTGGTGGACCTGCGCCTGACCACGGCTCCGCCGGTGCTCGGCTTTTACTTTCAGCCGTGGCAACGACAACAGAGAACGCCGCTCTCTGGCGCGGCGCTGCTCAAGTTCAACGACGTCAAGGGTGTCACCCGCATCTACGACAACGGCCGGATCGTCATCTATGACGTGAGGGGATTGCATGAGAATTTATAGCAAACGGGACCTTCTGGCCGCGTGCTTGTGGGCGGGGGCCGCAGTGGCGGCCGTTGTGGTCAGCGACAGCCTGCTCCTCCGTACTGCTCTGGGCGCGCCCATGGTGTTCCTCGTCTCCGGCCACACGGTGCTGCGGGCCATTGGCGTCAGAACCACGTCCGTGTTGCAGCACCTTGTCTACGCGGTCGGAGCAAACCTCGCCGCCGGCATCGCCGGGGGCTTTGCCCTGAACGCCGCTGGCTCCCTTACGCCGCTGGGCTGGGCGCTGTGGTTCTGCGCCGTGACGGCCGCCGCGGCACTGGTGGCCGCCGTCCGCCGCGACACTCCCGATCTGCCAGCCTGGCCAGCTGTGGCGCGGATCCGGCTTTGGCAGGGAGTGGCGCTGATCGTAGCGCTGCTTGTTGCGACCGGAGCCTATGCGCTTGCCGTCCGAGACGAAGCGACCTACCGGGAATTCAAATACACCGAGTTCTGGTTGTTGCCATCGGCCAGTGACGGGTCCGGCCGGATCACCGTCGGCATCAGGAGCGCCGAGACCCAAGCTCAGCGATTCGACGTGGAAATCACCCTTGATGGGCAACCGCTCGCCGTTTTCCGATCGGTCGCCGTTGCGCCGGGCGACACCTGGGCGCGAGAAGTCCCGGTGCCCGCCTTGGCAACTCGCCAGAGGGCCGAGGCGCGACTCTATCGACCGGAAGACAACCGGCTCTATCGCAGTGTTTCGACGCTGGTGCCGCGCAGCTGAAACGAGGCTGGATCATGCGCATCCTGCTGCTGTCGCAGTTCTACCCTCCGGTGATCGGGGGAGAGGAGCGGCACGTCCGCAATCTGGGTGCAGCGCTGGCGCAGCGAGGCCATCATGTCAGCGTCGGGACCTTGATGCATCCCGGATCGCCTGAAACCGAACTGGACGGCGCGGTTCGCGTGCATCGGCTGCGCGGCACGCTCCAGCGTCTGTCGGGCCTCCACACCGATCCCGAGCGGCGCCATGCGCCGCCCTTCCCGGATCCCGAAGTCGTGCTTGGTCTGACCCGGTTGGTAGCCCGAGAGAAGCCGGAAATCGTTCACGCACACAACTGGATTTACGCGTCCTTCCTGCCGCTCAAGGGTCTGAGTGGGGCACGCCTCGTGGTTACGCTCCACGATTACGGCCTTGTCTGTGCCAAGAAGAACTTCATGCACTTGGGCGCCCACCTCTGCACTGGCCCGGCGCCGGCCAAGTGCCTGCCTTGCGCCACAGGGCATTATGGGGCGGTGAAGGCAGCCGCGACCACCTTGGGTAACTGGGCGTCGAGCTTCGCCGCTCGGCGCGTGGCGGACCGCTTCATCGCGGTGAGCCACGCGGTGGCCCGTCACAACGGACTCACCCGGGGCCGCGCCCCTTACGAGGTCATCCCCAACTTCGTGCCCGACGATGTCGAAGTGCTTGGCCCAGAGGATGCCTGCCTGCGGGGGCTACCCGGGGATGGATTCATCCTGTTCGTTGGCGATTTGACGCGCCTCAAGGGCATTGACGTTCTCCTGCAAGCCTATGCCAGCCTGGAGCGGGCGCCGCAACTGGTCCTGATCGGGCGTCGGGTCGCCGATACGCCAACCGAATTTCCGCCGAACGTTCGAGTCTTCAACATGTGGCCGCATTCCGCCATCATGCATGCATGGCGGCGCTCACTTTTCGGGGTGCTGCCGTCGGTGGGGCCAGAGGCCTGCGCGACGGTGATCATGGAAGCGATGGCGTCCGGCAAGGCAGTCGTTGCAACCGACATCGGCGGTATGCCGGATATAGTCGATCATGGCCAAACAGGCCTGCTCGTGCCGAGCGGTGACGCGCATGCGCTTGCCGATGCAATGCAGACACTTCTGAAGGACCGCGCCTTGCTTGCCCGCCTGGAGACGACAAGCCTCGCTAAGGTCGAGCTGCTCAAGGCCAGAGCGGTCGTGACCCGGATCGAGCAGGTCTACCGGGACGTCCTGCACTCGGCCGCCAGCAGGTCCTCAGTGCCGGCGCAGCAAGATTCGGGACAGCCATTATGTCGGTAGATCGCGCCGGTACGGCTCTCATTCGCGTGCGCCGAGAGCTTCAAAAGAGCGCCCCGCTCATGATGAATTCCGGCGCTGTGTCAATCGGAACGATTGCAGCGGCAGGTCTCGGGTTCGTCTATTGGTGGCTCGCGGCGCGGCTGTTTCCCCCGGAGGTGATCGGCAACACCTCTGCCCTTCTGTCCGTCATGGGGCTTATCGGCACGCTGGGGGAGGCGGGAATCGGGACTATGCTGGTGGGCGAGATCGTTCGCAATCCTGGCAAGGAACGCGGCCTCGTGGCCGCAGCAGTGTGTGCCGGCGTGACACTGGCGGTCGGCCTGGCCTTGTTGTTCGTTTTCGGGCATACCTATCTCAACAGCTCTGCTAGGCTGATCGGCGGCTGGTTCGAGTGTGTTGCGTTCGTCTTCGGCTGCGGATTGACCGTTCTCGCCATCCTGGCCGACCAAGCGTTCCTGGGCAACCTACGCAGCACTGGCAGGATGATCCGACAAGTGCTGTTCTCCACGTTGAAGCTGATGCTCATCGCCGCCGCCGCGACAGGCGGCTACATCTCCGGCGCCGCGCTTCTTCTGAGCTGGGTGGCCGGCCTGCTGGCGTCTGTGGTCGGCGTGGACCTGTTGACCCGGGGCGGTGCGCGTCGCCTCGTTGGGCCTCCCGATTTTCAGCTGCTCCTTACGCTCCGAAGCAAGGTCTTCGACCACTACGCGCTCGACGTGGCCCTGCAGGCCCCGGGCATCATCATGCCCTACTTCGTGCTGGTTCTCCTGTCGCCAGCCATCAATGCCGCCTTCGTATCCTTATGGATGTTGGTCTCCGTCGCCTCGTTGATTCCCGCAGCCATGGCCACGGTCCTATTCCCCGTAGTGAGAGCGAGCCCGAAACAGTCCAGACACAACATCCTTGTATCGGTGACGGCGTCATTGCTCTTCTCGCTGGTCTGCGCCGTCTTCATCTTCACTTATTCGCAGACGATCCTTGCGATCTTCAATCCGGCCTATGCTGAGATCGCCGGTTCGAGCCTGCGCTTTCTCGGCTTTAGCCTGCTGGGATCAACACTCAAATTTCACGCTTGCACGCTGGCGCGGTTGGGCGACGGGATGCGCAAGGCATCTCCCTGGTTCGCGCTTGGCGGATTGCTGGAGCTGGGCTTGGTGATTGCGGGGGCGAAGCTTGATGGACTTCAAGGCCTGGTCCTAGGCTGGACGCTCGCCATAAGCATCGAGGGTGCATGTGCGGCTCTGATTTTGGCCTTCGCAATGAAACTGGATTCTGCCGCCGGACGCGCAGCAGACCGACAGAGATGTCGTTCACAGCGGCATGATGCGATCCCTTGATCTCGTGTTTGGAAGCGACGGGGATGTTGCGGCGGTCTGGACGGAAGTGTGAGCTGACAGCCGAAGGATGCCCTCAGCC